>JBCDAG010000468.1:0-5065 GCA_039186165.1 Cyanobacteria bacterium P01_F01_bin.53 | reverse complement strand
GCAGGATACGAGTGATAGAAGCGGCCGATTCTAGGTAGCGCAGTCACGTTATGATTCCTAGTCAGAGACTTTCGGTAGGGCATCCGCCTTTGAGGCGGTCACACTCATCAAGCCACCGGCTTTGCCGGAGGTGTCTGACTTGGTGTTGTATACCTTGGTGTTGCATATCTTGGATTGGCAGACCAAAGCCTTATCAAATACTATTTTTCCGGTTCAGCTTATACCGAGGCTGTATGGGGTTCTCGTGCCTGTTGTTTAAAGAATATAGATATTTATCCATGTCCTCGATAGAAACACTCAATGCATTGAAGTCAGGCCAACTGGCAGGCACAAAAAAGCTGAATTTATCTTGTGGACTCACAGAATTTCCGCGAGAAATTTTAGAGTTGTCTGATTCGTTAGAGATTTTAGAGCTATCGGGAAATCGCTTCAGCGCGCTACCCGACGACTTTGGACGGTTAAAGAAGCTCAAAATCGCCTTTTTTAATAACAATGCGTTTGAGACATTTCCAACCGTGTTGGCTGATTGCCCAGCGCTCTCGATGATCAGCTTCAAAGGCAACCAAATTTCGACCCTTGAAGAACAGGCTTTGTCACCTGCTATTCGGTGGCTAATTTTAACGAACAACAAACTTAAATCCTTGCCTACAAGTATTGGCCGCTTAACTAAATTGCAAAAACTCATGCTGGCTGGCAACCAATTGCAAGAGCTGCCGGAAGAGATGTCAGCTTGCAAAAATCTGGCGCTAATTCGTCTATCTGCCAATCAACTTCAAGCCCTGCCGAACTGGCTATTTTCGCTACCAAAGCTTTCTTGGCTCGCCTACGCTGGCAATCCCTTTTGCAACACTCTAAGCAGTACCCCAACGGATACGAACGCGATTAGTCCGAACGCGGTTAATCCCCTTGCCTCTCACCGAAAGGAGCTACCTGTTATTGAGTTTGCGAACCTCCAAAAGGGGGAAGTCCTAGGAGAGGGCGCTTCTGGTGTCATTTATAAAGGGCTATGGACTGATCCAACCACCTCAGCCCCTGTAGACGTCGCTATCAAAATCTTCAAAGGCGACATAACGAGTGATGGGTTGCCACACGATGAAATGCGAGCTTGTATTGCAGCAGGGGAACACCCAAATTTGGTCACAGTGCTCGGTAAATTGGGGAGCTTATTGGAGGGCCAAACGGATGCCAATGCCGTTGAAACAGGGCTCGTCTTTTCATTTGTGCCACCAGCGTTTACCAATTTGGGTAACCCGCCTAGTTTAGAGACCTGCACGCGAGATACCTACAGTGCTGACACCCGCTTTACCCTACCCATGATTTTGCAAATTGCCCAAGGCATTGCCTCTGCTGCCGCTCACCTGCATGCCAATGGCATCATGCATGGCGATCTCTATGCCCACAATATTTTAATCAATGCTACCGGACAAAGCTTCTTAGGTGATTTTGGTGCAGCCTCTTTTTATGACAGTGGCGATCGCACCTTAGCCCAGTCTCTAGAACGCTTAGAAGTCAGTGCGTTTGGCTGTTTACTTGAGGACTTGCTAGATCATTACGCTCCGACCAGTCAACAAGATCCCCAAGAGGCCATTGAGCACCTTCGCTGCCTACAGCAAGATTGCTTACAACCCGAACCCAGTTTACGCCCTCTTTTTTCGTCAATTTGCACATCACTGGCCACTATCTAGGCGTCAGTGTAGCCAACAAGGCCTTGTTGCCGATAAAAGCCTCTATATATCGCTCCGTCCAAAAGGTTCGTAACACTGTTTCAACAAGCCTTGGTTAAGCGACAGAAATTTAGTCTGCCCCTGCTTCCGGGCCTTGACCAACCCCGATGCAATGAGCGTTTTGGAGTGATGGCAAAACAGTGCCAGACTAATGTCCATTTGTTTCGCAAGGCTAGACCCGCTGGCTTCATGCTGGGCAATTAGGGTTTCCACAATACGCAGGCGAGTCGGATCTGCCAGTGCCGCAAAAAGTTTGGCACGCTCGTCTATCGATAGCTCTTTAGAAAGCTCTTTAGAGAAAGCATGTCTAGAGGGGGCGGAGGATTTTGCCCTGATTCCTGACCCAGCATCACTTGAACCAGCATCACCTGCGTGCTCGCTTGTCTGTTGGTCCGTGCTCACAAATTTTTCCTTACTACTCATTGCCTTATTTCCAATGTTCTCAGATCCTACTCAGGAACTTTTAATCAAATAGTCAAATAATGACTTGACTATTTGATTCTCCCCTCACTATTATCTTATCAAACGATCATTTGACTATTGAACTTTGAGGTTGTTATGACTTTAACGACAGACTTGCAGGCCTATCAGGCTCAATTTAAAACGAAAGCACCTGCTGAGGTTCAAGGTGTCATGGCTACAGCCACTGAAAACTTAGCTGCTTCTGGAATTATCGATCGCTCTTTGAAAGTAGGCGATCGCATTCCGGCCATTACCCTACCCGATGCGACTGGAAAAAGCTTTAGTGTCCAAGAGGCATTAGCACAAGGCCCCGTTGTAATTGCGTTTTATCGTGGTGGCTGGTGCCCTTATTGCAATTTAGAGCTCAAAGCCCTACAACAAGTATTGCCAGAAATTAAGGCTGCTGGTGCCACACTGATCGCCATTTCACCGGAAACACCCGATAACTCACTCTCCACCCAAGAGAAAAATGAACTGACATTTACCGTGCTAACAGACGATAAAAACGCTGTATCTCGCGAGTTGGGACTGGTTTTTGCCTTGCCAGAAGAGCTGCGGCCAATTTATAGCAGCTTTGGTATTGATATCCCGGCTTATAACGGTGATGAAAGCTTTGAGCTACCCGTGCCAGCAACCTATGTTGTCGCACCTGACGGTAGCATTGTGTATGCCTTTGCGGATGCAGACTACACCAAGCGTGCAGAACCTGCTGATGTAGTGTCCGCGCTGAAGGCGATCGCACAATAAAAACAGTGCCCCCATGCATACAATCGATGGGCGCATGGGGGCTAAATCAGGTCCTAATCTAAATTTGAGCTATAGCTTTTCGTTCCGAATAGACATATCCAATAGCTGCATAGGATGCATTAACCTAACAGCTTTCCCTTGCTTGTCTAGAGACTGCTTGATTTGCAAAGAGCAGCCTGGATTAGATGAGGCAATGAGTGTCGCACCCGTATTTACCAAATTCATCGCTTTCATCTGTCCCAATTCTTGGGCAATCTTTGGTTGCAACATGTTGTATACGCCCGCACTTCCACAGCAAAGGGCTGCATCGAGCGGCTCACGTAGCACCACCCCAGGAATTTGTTTTAATAACTCACGGGGCTGACGACTAATCTTTTGCCCATGCAATAAATGGCAAGCATCCTGATACACCATTACTAAAGGCTCTGCTTGCAGGGGATGTAGCTCAGTAGTGAGTCCAACCTCAGCGAGGAACTCTTGAACATCTCGAACTTTAGCGGCAAAGCGCTTAGCACGATCAGCATAGTCAGGATCATCGGCCAAAATGTGACCATAGTCTTTTAAAGTATGTCCGCAGCCTGCGGCATTGATAATGATGTAGTCAACGTCTGAGTGCTCAAAGCTATCAATCATTTGGCGGGCAAGCGCCTGTGCCTGGCTCGTTTCCCCTTGGTGCTCGGGTAGTGCAGAACAACAGCCTTGTGATTTGGGCACAACAATTTCGCAGCCATTCGCACTGAGTAACCGGGTCGTTGCCTCATTCACCCCCGTAAAAAATACCCTCTGAACACAGCCTAAAATCATGCCCACTCGATAGCGTTTCTCCCCTTGCGCTGGGATGAGTTCAGGTAAATTATCGCTAAAGCAGCTAGCTGTTACGGGTGGCAGCAATGTTTCCATCGCCGCTAAGTTCGGCGAAAAGCGCTGCAATACGCCACTAGAGCGAATGAGCTTTGAAATGCCCAGCTTTTGGTATAACGCTAAGGGCGTCAGCAGCAGTCGAATGCGATCAGGGTAAGGAAATAGCGAAAAAATGAGTTGGCGTAGAGCCTTTTCAGGCCAAGGGCGGGGGTGGTTGCGCCGAATTTGAGGCCGCACACTGGCAATCAACTTATCGTACTGAACGCCAGAAGGACAGGCTGTCGTGCAGGCTAAGCAGCCTAAGCAACTGTCAAAATGCTCCACAGCAGCTGGTGAAAGCGGCGCTTCGCCCTTATTAATTGCGTCCATTAAATAAACACGCCCGCGAGGGGAGTCGTTTTCCTTCCCAATCACTCGATAGCTAGGACAAGTTGGCAAGCAAAAGCCACAGTGAACGCAGGCGTCCAATAAAGGCTGTTCTGGTGGATGGGCCGAATCAAATCCTGGTTCGGAGGGAGTCGCCTGCTGATCGAGGTTAGTTTTTAGGTCCGTATCTAACTTAAGTGGACTATTCGTAGTTGCCATAAATAACTTGAGTGCGAGCACAGTTCCCTTTAATTAAATAGCTTATCTGCTTTTTGCATCCTTATATTTTGGCTGACTATGACATGCTCCTAGCCCATCATCGCTATGGCTGGGTATTGGTTGCTGAGCATTGGTGAAAATAGTGTTAGTGGAAAAATGCTCCTGGTGAGAATATCACTGGTGAAAATAGCACTGATAGAAATGCTACTGGTAAAAATAGCACCGAAAATTTGTTGATTGAGCCTTGTTGATTGAGTACAAACATCAGAGTGTTGTCCAGTAGCATCTCCGGATGACATCAATCAGCCTCATCAATCTCAGTTGTCAGTTAGTAGCATCAGTTCCTTAATTCCGTAGACGCTGAACAACTTCTGCCCTCATCAGTAGAAAATTATTTTGATCCGGGGTGATAGAACTTGAGGCCAATGATTTTTTGTAGCCTGATTTTTGCAGCCTGATTAAACTGTTGAACAACATATATTCGCTGACAACAAGGAAGCACTCAACGAAATCAAAGAGAGTTGTTATAGAGCCCATTTGAGATATTTTGAAAAATCCGTGAAAATGATAGAGCCCCTCTATCCCAATCATTATGGCCTACTCAAGCAGTCTGACTGATGCCGAATGGGAAATTCTAGAACCGCTGTCTTGGTGCGCGTTCCCTAGCGCCGCAAAGCGACGCGGGG
>JBCDAG010000467.1:0-5087 GCA_039186165.1 Cyanobacteria bacterium P01_F01_bin.53 | reverse complement strand
GGAGCTATGAACCCTAGAGATCAGGTGTAAACGGAAGCGTCCCCAAATGCAAGCCCATTCTTAAAACAACTTTAGGCTCAATCATTGTTTATTTTTTTATTTTCCTAGGAATGTTGAAGCGAGTTTTCCACTGATCGCCCAAAAGTTTTCCACAGGTTGGGGATACTTTTCCACAGGTTTCAACGAAAAATCAGCATCTCAGCGGATTCATTGGAGAAGCATCATTCCACAGGCAAAATTATGAGAAATAGCCTCAGCAAAGTAAACAGAAGTAACAAGAATGCCCCTGAAAGCCGCATTCTTGCGTTAATGCGAACAGCGTCCAAAAAAGTTTTTCAAGTTTTTTATCATTGACAACCCCTACCATCCACAGCGCAAAATGATTGACCAACGCCGAAGGCCACCCAATTGGTGGTCCAGTAAATCCCCTGAGGTCATCCATGCCCTTATCCGTAAGTATCCTGGCAAATATTCCCGAAGAGCTCCATGAGTGCCTAAAAAGCTTTCTAGATTCCCACCCTGCGTGGGATCAAGACCGTTTATACGCAGCAGCTCTCTCCCTCTTCCTGTTGCAGAATGGTCACAACAAAGGCGACCAGACACCATCACGGATATATCTCGATACCCTATTTGACTACGCGGCTTAAGACTGCGCACCTTAAGCTGCGTACATTAATTGGGTTGAGCAGATTGATGATTCGCACTGACTTTAAGCACACGCACTCTAAGCACACGGAGCGTTTATAAGGATTGGCGCTAGCTGAGGATCTTCTTTCTGAAAACCCTCAGCTAGCGCTCAAGTCAACCAACTTTCATTATTAAAAGCTCGAAGAGATAACGCATTAAAAGTAACGGAAGGCTTTTTTCTTAATATCTTTTTAAGGATGGTAACAAACGGCTTATTGAGCAGAGCAAGCCATCAGCTCAATGCTGGAAGCTCAATGAACATGCGTTTTTTCAGGCAAGCACTACTCACTCGATTGCCTTTGCCTCCACGAACCGCCGTCAAGGTTTGAAGTTATACCTGGGGGTATCACTCACCTATCGGTGGGGAGTTTGGGTATAGTGGGACTAGTCAATAAGTGCTACTAAGCCATGTCTGCTAATCCTGCTGATAGGGCCTCTACCTGCCAAAGGAACAATCAGGGGCTCCATCGGACGGCAACGCAGGATTCTTTGCTACTCCGAGAAGTATTACAGAGTATTAACGCGCGAAGCTGCCCGAGAACCTACAACTTCCATATGCACACGAACTGTTCTGACGGGAAGCTAACCCCCGCCGAACTGATGTCTCAAGCTGTGGAGATTGGTTTGTACGGCATGGCTATTACCGATCACCACAACGTAAAGGGCTATCGAAAAGCCTGTCAATGGATGGAAGATTGGCGCTGGCGTAATCCATCCAGTTGGAGCCGTAAACGCAAACCAGGACAGAAAGCCTTACCCAAGCTTTGGACAGGCGTTGAAATCACCTCCCGGCTAGCAGACACTGACGTTCATATATTGGGCTATGCCTTCAAACCTGAAGACGAAGGCATTCAACCCTACATACAAGGCAGTGCGCCAAAGGGAGAAGACCGTCAGGCCCATCGCGTCATCAACGCGATCCAATCAGCAGGCGGAATTGCGATACTGGCGCACCCTGTTCGCTATCGCACAGATGAAGAGACCCTAATTAATGCAGCAGCGGAGCTAGGCATTGATGGGGTTGAAACGTTTTATGCCTACGACAATCCCAAGGAGTGGAGGCCCAGTCCTGGCAAAACTGAACGGGTTCAAGTTCTCGCAGAAGCCCATAACTTACTCAGCAGCTGTGGCACTGACACCCACGGAAAAATCCTAACGAAACGTCTGTAGTGACTTTTCTGTAGGTCCTCTTCTAATCTTATAGGACTTCTTCTACACAGGACATCCGACATAGAAAAAAGCCGTCTGGGATAAACAACATTCCAGACGGCTTTTGGTTGAGGATTTCACAGACCACGGACACACGCATCAAACCCTTTTAAGTAAGGATGCTGGCAAGTAGTTGACAGGCACGAAAACACCCTATTTAACTTATTCACACAATTAATTGAGCGAGGAATGAGCGAAGAATAGGGTTGTTTATCTGGATTGCTTAGCTATAGCGAAGCATAGGACATCAAAGTAATTAGCCCAGCGCAGCCTACAACTAGCAGTAGTCCCAAACCAACCGATTGACCTAACCCTTTACGAGCAACTTTCATAGTAGAGATGGGGCGATTGAGCCTTTACTATCGTGTGTATAAAGATTAGTACAGTAATCTCAAGGAGCATTCATTTAAGACATAAGCAGCAAAAAAACGCAATGATGCTTAACAATCAAGCCTTTTGCTGCGAATCAATGTAACGCAACTGGGCGTGGCGATCCCGCTGAATCGCTTTGTGAGAGGACACTTCAGGATTCTGATAAGAGCCGGTGGAAAATATTAAAACGCTATTGAAGGTCGCCTGCGCGACAAACAAGCCCTAAGTGATTCTCATAAATCACTTAGGGCTTGTTTGTGTGTAGGGCTTGTTTTTGTGGCCACACTCTTTATAACTGAATGAGCCTCATGGCTGAATCACGTAAGGGAGTTCAACACTTATTCCTCAGTCGCGTCAGTTTCTTCTTGGGATAAAGGCGCTACGCAACCCTCAGGCTCATACTTCACGAGGACATCAACTTTGTATTGGGTAGGAACGTCTGGGGTGTCAAATTCTTCGTACTCTAATGTCAGTACGGCCAAGCGATTCAGCGTACCGTAACCAGTACTTTTCAAAACAGTAGGTTCCGAGCGTGACCCATCTGGATTCACCACCACACCCAAACGGCCATTTACAGGGGGATCTTCTCGACAGGCTTTGAACTCAGAATTAATGTTCAGTTCCGTCGTTTCAGTCGCAACCTCCTCAAGCCCTTCAGCCGTCCTCTCTAGCCACTGAAGCTCAAGCGCCTCAGCGTCCTCCTCAGTAACAGCTATCGGATTATATTCATTATTACCAGCAAGCAATAGAGCATCGCCCTGAGCGGATGGCGTTGCTAAATCTGGCGTATCGACAGGAATCTCCTCAGCAGGAACATCTTGCCCACTGGGGGGAAGATTTCTGGCAATATCGGGGGGTGTGACAGCTGATGAGCCGCTGTTACCATTTTCAAGGTCTTCTCCAGTACCACCAGCGGCAACTTCCGTTTGGTCAAGTGCCTCTGCAATCGACAGTCCTGAATCCGTTACACCAGAGTTTAAACGGGGTAGGAGGTCATCAGCAGAACCATTTTGGGTACTCCCTTGGGTATTAGCACTCCCTTGGGCCTCGCCTTGAGTACCGCCACGAATACCTGCACCCGGCGTCCCATTAGCAGGCAGAGACGCACTCTGCGGCGGAACATCCGGTAATTCCTCCGGTGTCACCACCGAAACACTAGGCCTGCGACCAACCCCTAAAGAAGAGAGAGGAATAGATGGCAGAGTAAAACTCAGCGGCACCCGAGGCGCAGGCGTAGGTTGTTGCGCGCGAGTGATCGTCTGACGGTTTTGCCGAGGGAAGGTGGGTGTCGCTGAGGCCGAAGGAAAAGGCTTGGCAGGGACAACGGCCCGAGGAACACTGGTATTAGGGATTGAGGGTAAACCGGAGGGCAAAGAAAAGGTTCCTAGTCCCGTGGGGTTACTGGTTGGCTGACGGCGCGGCTGAGCAAAATCTGGCAAGCGGTTGCGTTCAGCCGGGGTCAATTGAACAAGGGGAACCTCTCGTTCTTCGGCTTGGGACTGTTCGGCAGGCGAATCTAAGGCACTTAGAACAGCATCGGAAGGAGTCCCAAAAAATAGCAACCCGAGATGAGCGCCGACGGATAGGACAACGCCGACGCCAGCGGGGCTAAGGACCTTAGTAATTTTTGATTTGGCCTTTTTTGATTTGGCCGCTTTAGCGGGGAATCGCGTATTTTTTTTTGGGCTATCAGGAAGGGCCATAGGGTCTTAGCAGCTGAGGCGCGCAGAAAGTATCGAGGTTGCTGGTTTAAGAATATGCCATTTCAGCGGAGGTGCTGACGGTGGACTATGCCAATTTTAGGGTAAAACTCCCGAACCTGCTGTCTACCTCACGATAGCCTTGCTTTACCGTCGTTGGCAGGGCCATTACCGTTTTGGTAACGAGATTTCGGTGGGAACCGGTTAGGGTGATGTGCTTTGTGGAGAGGTGGCATCTGATAAAGCGACAGAAACACCGTCTCCACGTTGCACAATCAATAACGAAAAATAAGGTAGCTTGAGCGCTGGATAGTTTTGCAAACCGATGTAGGTTTTCTGCTCTGGGCGAGTGGCATTTTCCACCACATAGCTTTTTTCTAAGAGCTGATGTTCTGCCAAAATCTTCCAGACCTGCGGATACACACGGCTCACTTTCATCAGCACAATTACCTCAGCCCAAGCCAACGCAGCCTCCAGTGAATTGGTGGCCCTATTACATGACAGATTAAACGAATAAAGTGCTGGCAAAATTGCCAGTTGCTGATCCTGACAGGTCAGCGGAATACTCAGGGCAGCCGCAGCAGCCATGGGAGAAGAAACGCCTGCGATCGCCCTCACCTCTACCCCAGGATGCTGCAATTGCAGGCTCTGGGCCAGATAGGTAAACGTCCCATAAAAACTCACATCCCCTTCACAGGCAAACACCACATCATCTCCCAAGTGCAAATGTGGCCATACTGCGTCAGCCGCACGGTGCCACGCCGCAGCCAGCGCTTGGGGGTCCAATACGTAGGGAAAGGTCAATGGCAACCGGGTTTGGGTATCGCTCAACCAAGGCGTAATAATCCTCTCAGCGACACCGGGCTGACCATTAAGCCCAGCCGGGAAAGCCACCACAGGCGCAGCTTGCAAATGCCTCAGTGCCTTCATCGTCATTAGCTCAGGATCACCAGGGCCGACCCCTACGCCATATAGCGTACCGAGAGATTTTTCTGGGGATTTTTCTGGGGACTTTTTTGGGGATTTACCCGCAGAAGCTACTGGCTTCAAAACCTCTAAAAACGAAAGTGGGTCAATGGATAGAGCCGATGGAGGTACCGGTTTATGTTGCAATTTTTT
>JBCDAG010000466.1:0-5095 GCA_039186165.1 Cyanobacteria bacterium P01_F01_bin.53 | reverse complement strand
TGAGTGTGGTAATTCAACCAGTCTCGAACATTCCTTACCTTGTCGGTGTAGGAATGTTCGTTGCTTTTAGCGATGGCAAAGCCCGCCGTAGGCGATCGCGCTTCGGAGAAAACTTCAAGAAAAACTTCGCACTGTCTAGTAACTGGACTAGGCATTTTCTAATGATTGACTATAGAAACAATCCAGATAACAACATTGTTGAATTGACGGTTGAAGGAACGATTACAACAGTTGATTTTGAAAGTGCGATTGCCCAACTAAAAACCGACATCCAAACCCACGGCAAGCTACGTCTGCTAGAAGAAATCCGCAGCTTTAAAGGCATCGATCCGATTGCGCTATGGAAGGATGCGCAGTTTGGGCTCTCCCATGCCAATGACTTTACCCATGTGGCAGTCGTCGCCGATGCGCAGTGGATGCGAACCATTGCAGCAGCAGCGGGCAATCTCCTCTCGGCGGAGGTCAAGGCCTTTGAAGCCGGTAACCTGAAAGAGGCCCGTGACTGGTTAAGCACCGCACCGGAAGCGGGGGCGAACTCAAAATTTGAATATACTAATAATGACACCAACAACATTGTTGAAATTGTTGTAGAAGGCACCATCACAGAAGCCGATATTGACCGGGTGCTGCCACTGGTCAAGGCGGATCTTGCAAAGCACGGCAAGATTAAGGTGCTCGAAGAGATTCGCAGCTTTGAAGGAATGGACCCGATGGCCCTGTGGAAAGACATTCAGCAGGCCTACTTAATTAAGGACATTACCCATGTTGCTGTCGTGGCTGATGCCCAGTGGGTAAGGACCGTGGCCGAAGCGGTGAGTGCGGTATTTCCAGCTGAGATTAAGGCCTTTGAGCGATCACGCATTGAAGATGCTCGGCTGTGGTTAGCCAGCTGTGGTTAGCCAATAGTTAGCGTCTTTTTCACGTTCTGAATTTCATTTTTTTGAAGATTGGTTTCTACCAGCGTTCACTGACAACGTCCACTGACAGCGTTCACTGACTCGGAGAAAGCAACCCGTGGTAACCGCAGCCCCCCTCGCCAGTAACATCAAGCATCCGGTTAATCTCAACTCAAAGGCCTTCGCAAACAACAAATACGCGTACTACCAATGGCTACGGGAAAACGCCCCTGTATTCAAAGGGAAAATCAGCATCATGGAGGTTTATATCCTCTCCCGCTATGACGATTGCATCGGCATCCTCAAAGATCCACGGTTTGTCCGAAACCGCACCACGGCAACAGGCGGCGGCAGGCTTCCCTTCCCCGTGCCCAAGACAGTTGCACTCCTCACCAAAAGCATGATCAATGAGGATGAGCCCGATCACCGTCGGCTACGCAACTTGGTGCATCAGGCCTTTACGCAACATTCCCTTGCAAAGCTAGAGACGCGGATCGAGCAGTTAACCCATGCGCTACTGGATAAAGCGGAGTTACAGAGCAGAACAGAACGGTCAGTAAACCTGAAAGAGGCCTATGCCTTGCCAATTCCAGTCACGGTGATTCAGGAGATGGTGGGTGTTTCTGATGAGGACATGCCTCGGTTTCGAGATGGACTGAGTGCCCTAAAAGATGGCTTTTCGGGCTGGACGGTGGCACGCACGATGCTGTGGGATCTACCGCGTTTGACTAAGTTTGTGCGTGAGTTGGTGGTGCGTAAGCGAGCCAATCCGCAAAATGACATTCTCACTAAGCTGATTCAGGCGGAGGATGAAGGTCACCATCTCAGTGAGGATGAGGTGGTTAGCATGGTCTTTTTGATTATTATTGCGGGCTATGAAACCACGGTGCAGCTCATTACAAATGGGGTGCTAGCGCTGTTGCAACATCCAGAACAGTTAGAAAAGCTGCGGCGTCAGCCTAAGCTAGTGGCCTCCGCCGTTGAGGAAATTCTGCGCTACATCGGCCCAATCCATGCAACTAAGCCGATGTACGCACTCGAAGACGTGGTGATGCACGGGGTAACCATTCCCAAAGGTGCGGCGGTGATGCCCTTTTTAGGAGCGGCGAACCACGATCCGGCGGTATTTGAGCAGCCCGAGGTGTTTGATATTGAGCGTTGGCATCGCCCTTCCCGTGGGAAATCGCCGAACAAACACCTTGGCTTTGGCAGTGGCATTCATGCCTGCTTAGGAGCGCCCTTGGCACGCATGGAAACCAAGATTGCACTGACTAACTTAATCGCGCGCAATCCTAACCTGTGCTTAGCGGTTGAGCCCTCAGCGATACAGATAGAGGCCCGGCCTGGCTGGCATACTTACAGGCAATTACCAGTGGTGTTGGGGTAGTGGCTTCACACCATCAAAACGCCATCACTACATCGTCAAAGCGCCAGAAGCCTGAATCGTTAATTGGGAGATATTCTCCATGCACAAACGTACACAGTTACTAATTGCAATTGTCATGGTGGAGAAAAGAAATGGCCCAAGCCGTGAGGCTTAAAACAATTAGAACTACAACAATTGAACTCCTGTAAGGCTCATCGATCACTCATAGACTCACTCAAAGTCGGCGGCATTTTCCCTCATGCGGACATGTCCTTATACAGACGTAAAGGATAGGGAAACACCATTTATGCAGTGGCGCTCGCCGGTGGGCTCAGGGCCATCCTCAAAAATGTGGCCAAGGTGTCCGCCACAGCGACGGCAGTGAACTTCGGTGCGCACCATAAAGTAGGAACGGTCGATGGAGGTTTCTACAGCATTTTCGAGGGGGGCGTAGAAGCTGGGCCAGCCGGTGCCGCTGTCGAACTTGGTTTCGGAAGAATACAGCGGTAGCGCGCAGCCTGCACAACTATAGGTGCCTGCGGCCTTATTGTCATTGAGCGGGCTGCTGAAGGGGCGCTCTGTGCCTTCTTCTCTCAATACGTTGTAGGCTTCTGGAGACAGAATTTCGCGCCATTCTGCATCTGTTTTGGTGACTTCAAAGTTACCGTCTGATTTGGCACCTGCGGCGCTAGGGCTGCTGGAGGGCTTAGGGGATGATTGAGTACTCAGCTGGTCAGCTTGCGCGGAGCGACACCCCGATAAATTACTCAAAACAGCGAGGCCTGCAAATGCTGAGCCCGTTTTTATAAAAGTGCGTTTTTTCATTGCGGAAGGTCTGTGCCCAATCTAATTTAAGGAGGATAATCCCTAAAATTTTACCTTTTTATACTGGCCCAGAGCCCTGAAAATACCCTGAGTCTAAAGTAATGAAATCCTGAGCAGGTAGGACGATCACCGCAAGGCTGTTACCGATAGAAAGTGACGGTGGGCAGGTCATCGGTTTGAGGAATATTGCGATGGACAATCTCTTCTAGGGACTGGGTTTGATGGATGATGTCCCAACCGACGGGTGAAAAGGTCTCTGGGGTAAAAATGCTGTCGGCTAGGAGAGGATTGGTCAGCACTTGGGAGAAGGCATCAATACCGATAAGCCGCCCGACCAGGGAGCCCAAGGCTGAGTTGGGGCGGACATCTTCGGCGTATATCCCGGTGTAGAACTCGATGTTATCGACATTGCCGTAGAGGTCTTTTAGGAGGGTTTGGGCGGTTTTGTCGCTGGTGATTTGGTCGAAGTCGGTGACGCGGGGAAACTTGCACATTTCGCGGTAGTCGTTGTAGCTGGCGAGCTGTACCTGACGTCCGAAAAGAATGCTGGGAACCTCCGTGAGGTTCACCAAAAACTCAGGGGTGTTAAAGAGGCCAATTTCGGTGGCGGCTTGGGTGCAGGTTTCGGCCATGAGACTTCCAAGTCCCTGGTCGATGAGCATTTGGTTATTCCATAGGGAGCTGACCATGGGAACCTGCTCGCCCTTGTGCTGTAAAGTTTCGGGCAGGGCGCTGTGCCAGCGATACACAAAGTCAAACTCTATGCTCATCCAGTTTTGCCGGTACCACCGTTCAGCGGTAAAGGCGGTCGGATCGACTTTGAAGTTGAAGTGGTAGGGGGTGATGTGATTGACGTATTCCTCCACCACAATTTTCATGATGGTGACGGTCACAATATTTCTGGCGGTTTGAAAGAGCCGTTCATCATCCCAAGCGGGATAGGCTTTTGCGAGGAGGTCACACACACGGTTGTGCTCTCGCAGGCACAGCACATTGAGCATCACGTAGCCGATTTGCACGTTGGCGCGCTCTACCCCCATGGCGAACATTTTGGCCTTTTTCTCGGGAGGCTGTCGCTTTTCGTCATTGAGGGTCTCATATAGCCCTTCAAATTCTTTTTTTACGAGGTCGCTTTCAGGATCTTCGTAGTAAAACGGGGGGTATTCTTCGCCGTTAATCAGTTGGCTTTTAAGCTTGCCGCCTTCGAAGGACCTGAGTAAATGGGTGACTTCAGCAGTGAGGCCGTAGACGTTACAGAGGTCTATTTCATGGTTGGAGGTGTTTTTAAGGCGGTTGTAGCGATCGGTGCGCAAAAAGCTGTCGGTGAACCACTGCACCCAGTAGGGAAAGAGTAGGGTGGATTTTTGGGAGAGCCGGGTTTTACCGTCTCTTTTGCGGAAGAGGATGGCGAGGTCTTCGGGCTCGGGGAGGTTAGCGGGGTTGTTGAAGTCAGGGTCTGGGGGAAGGTGACGACCGGTGTAGGTGCGATCGCGCAGTGAATCCCAAGAGGTGTAGGTATCGGTCTTTTTTTGGATATCGGTGCCGGGGATGGTGGGCTCCAGCGTCATCATGCTGTAGGGATGCGGCCGGGTCGGCACCTTATAAATTGCGTTGTTAATGATGAACTTGTTAACGCTGCGCTCCAGGGCTGGGGTCTTTTGGATAAAGGCCCAAACCCATTTAAAACGGGTGAGGAGAAAGCCTTCTAGCTTGTTTCTAAAACCGTCTTTGGAGGTGTCTCTTTTCGCCATGGGTTGAGAATGATGTATATAAATCCGATATAGACAGTTTCGAGACAGGGCTACGTTGGGGCCCACTGGCAGCACGCAGCTGAAGCTATCACAGATTTTCTGTGTATGTGATTTATAGCTATACTCCAGACGGTTCCAACTTGAACTAATTTAAGGGTCATGATGAAATTGAGAGAGCCCTTTTGCCCGAGCCAGTAGTCATGATCCGTTTAGAGTTTAGCGAAAGCGATATTACTGCGCTTGAGTACGAGCGATAT
>JBCDAG010000465.1:0-5120 GCA_039186165.1 Cyanobacteria bacterium P01_F01_bin.53 | reverse complement strand
TTTCAAGCAATCGATACTGTAACAACTTTTGGACAAGTGTCGGTGTATCAATCGACTTTGAGCCAATTTGTATTGCGGGGTCCATAGCAGAGTCTTTATTTGTCAGGAGGCTATAGCGTTCTTCACGGGAATGCAGAACAGCTAGAGAAAAATCGAAAAGCCAGTCAAACACTGGGGAAGCACCTGTCGAAATACTACAGGTTTTTTCTATTTGTTGGCAATCGTTTTCAATAAAATTAGCACCGACTTAATATTTACAAAATCCATGGTGTTGCTTATTCATGGTGATGCTTAAACGGGCTGCTTTTTGGCGATGTCAACTTCACTCACTTGAAATTGAGGTGAGGGCCTCACCTCAGTTTCAGCCCCTGAGCGCATTTGGCTCAGCACCTGATGGCTCACCTCTACTCGGGCATGGTAGCGTCCAGAAGGGGCTCCTTGGGAAGTTTCCCAGCAAATTTCTACTTCTGCCCAGGTCAGCTTTTTCTGTAGCTTTTTCAAGAGCACTTTGGCCCGAATCGTTGGAATCCACGCCAAAATCCACCGCAGCAATTGTTGGTGCAAAGGGCCTAGGTCCTGACGCACAATTCGCGCTGACTTGGGGGTCGTGAGCCACCCCCAGCCTTGCCGCATCCAGATCGCTCTCTCAGCAATTTGTGCCCATTGCCCCCAGCCACTCCATCCCCGGTAGAAACGTGCTAGCTCAGTGACATCGCCTCGCCGATGAACCAAGGTATCTAGTACCTCAGGCTCCAAATGTCCCCAAAACTGACCCGTGGGAAAGTCAATGAGGGTGGGCGCAAAATGATGACCGCCAAAATGGGTCGTTTGCCACACACTTAGCGGACTGGCGCTGGTGGCGGGCTGAGCATAGTGCTCTCTGAGTGTTCTATAGAGGGGGGTGCCAAATCGACCGCAGGCAAGATCATAGCTCGTATGGGTACACACAAACAGGGCGCGTGCTGGGGGTTGATGGTATTGGCTAAAGTAATCTGTTCGATGCGGTTTGAAAATGAGGGCTTGAACTAAGTCAGGGAGCTGTTCTGTGGGTACATGGTAGTGCTGTTGGTCATAGGCAGCGATCGCACCTTGGGGTTTTTGGTAGAAAAATACGTGACGCTTGCTAGCCGTAGATTCGATTTTATCCGGTGCGATCGCTAAAATTCGTAGATCACTCCACAGTCGAGGCTGACGCTCAATCTGCTGAAAAAGTGCCAGTAGTGTCGCCGACTGATTCACCCAAGGATTTTTAGCCCAAGGCTGGGGCACCTCAATAAATAACCACTGCTGGGCCGTGACGGCTGTACCAATGGGATCTTCTCCATTCGCCTTAGAGGCGACCGAACAATACTGACAAGCTTGTGTCTGAATCGGGCTCATCGGTAGACCAGTGGGCAATAATCGATCGGTCGGCATGTCAGTCGCCATTGTTAAATGAGAATGAGTCTTACCTACATCATGTTACCTTGGAGGCAGGCTGTATTTTTTTTGACCTTATCTCTTTTTGGTCTTGTCTCTTTTGAGTGATCGCTCCTAATTTTTCTCTCTTGTGCTCCAAAGACTCAAATTCTCTCGAAAGCTAACACTTTCCGTTTTTGTAGGCTTGATCGTCATCGTTGCGATCGTCACCATTACCCTATCGAGATTGCAAAACAATTCAGGCGTTTACCATCCACCACCCCCCGATGCGCCTGGTCCTGCCCTTGTCTTTCCCTCACTTTCTCAGCCGACTAACCTGCGCCTACGCAAAAGTGTTACCGTCCTTAGCGCCGCTGAAAAAACAGCCTTTGTCACGGCCCTAAATACGCTCCAATCCACCTATCCCAATGGCAGCCAGTTGAGCCTGTATGAGCAGTTCGTTGTTCAACACATTTTGACGATGGGATTTCGGCAGAGCTTGGGGGCTACTGGACCGGCTCGGGGAAATCCAGCCCACAGCTACCCTGCGTTTCTGCCCTGGCACCGACAGTTCTTACTTGATTTCGAGGCGGCCCTGCAAACTATTGATCCCAGCGTCATGTTGCCATACTGGGACTGGACTGATCCAGAGGCCCTAGAGATCATGCTACAAGACGACTTTCTCGGTCCGACGGGGCAAGGCACGGTGGTCACCATTCCCGGCCACGGCAGTTTTGAAGGTGGCGAGGTGAAATCAGGTCCCTGTGCAACATGGCAGCTTAATGAATTTCTAAATTTTGACGCGATTACCCTGGAGTCACTGGGCACTCATTTGCTTCGGTTTGTGAAAATGCCTCCTTTTGACCAGTACCCGCTGCCACAAAGTGAGATTAATAGTCTCTTTAATACCGACAATTACGAAGTATTCAATGCATTGATTGAAGGTGCCTTGGTGGCCAGTCCAGAAAAGAAGGCGTACGTCCCCGGTTGGGCACTGCACGCGTTCGCCCATTCCGTGATTGGCGGTAGCCAGGTCGATTGGGATGACTGGCGTCAGGGAATTGCCCATCAACTCGACATACTCGGCACGATGGACAGCATTCCCTCGTCCCCTTACGACCCCATTTTTTGGTTACACCATGCCAATGTAGATAGGCTTTGGGCACAGTGGCAAGAGCTCGGGCATAGCGGGAACGACTTTTACCCTGCCACTGGCAAGCCCTTCGGTCATAATCTTACAGATCCTATTTGGCCTTGGGATGGTGGCCTCTCATCACCTGGCAACTACGGCCCTCCAGAGGTTGATTTAAGAGAATGGTACATCCCTCCAGCCGCCACTAAAATCGTCAGGGCATTAGACGTGCTTGATTTTCGAAAATTAGGCTACACCTACGCTGGATTACAGAGCGGTGACGCTGAGCTACAGAGCGGTGAAATCGAAGATGCTGACCTGAACCGTGAACTCAATTGATATCGGGGTAATTCATAATGACTAGCTGGTTGGTTTGTCCTCAGCGACAAGTTCAGCCGAAACTTAGGCTGTTTTGTTTTGCGTATGCTGGTGGGTCAGCCTGGATATTTCGCCCCTGGGCAAAGCACCTGCCTGAGAGTGTGGAAGTTTGTGCGATTGAGCTGCCAGGACGAGGCAAAAGACTGATAGAAGCGCCAGTGAGTGATCTCTCTTCACTCATTCAAAGTCTCGGCCCCCAAATTTTGCCGTCTCTCGATCTCCCTTTTGCCTTTTTTGGCCATAGTCTGGGTGCACTGATTGCCTTCGAGCTTTGTCGGTGGCTAAGGCATACATCCGATATTTCGCCTGCTCATTTTTGGGCTTCAGCTGCCAGTGCGCCCCATTTGCCCGCTGGCTCATCACACAACTCACAGACGGCATCACCGCTAATGCATACGTTGCCAGAAGCCGACTTCATCAATAAGTTGAAACACTACCAGGGCACGCCTAGCAGCGTTTTGAATAACGCGGAGTTGATGGACATCATACTGCCGACACTCCGAGCAGACTTTACCTTGTTAGAGACCTATCAATACCAGTCTAGGGATCCGTTAAATGTCCCGGTAACAGGGCTTTGGGGAAATCAAGATACGGTGGTTAGCAAGGCAGAGGTGGCCGCTTGGCAAGTGCATACGCCCCACTTTAAGTTGGAGGCGATCGCAGGCGATCATTTTTTTATACAGCAACCCCTATTTGTTCAAAAGCTGCTACCCACCCTGAGGCAACTTCTCCACTAGCCCAATGGTTTTAACCCACTCGTTTTAACCCACCAATTCAGCGACATAGTTTGGCTCAATTGGCGTAGCGCTCAACCCCGAAGCCGCGATTGCCTGCCCACACTTTTCTATGTTGTCTTCACCGGCATAGATTGTGCGCCCCAGCTTGTGGGCAATTGCCAACATCTTGGCATCAGGTAGCCAGGGAAACATCACCACATCTCCTGGACGAGACAACAATTTGAGCAGGTGCTTCAGCTTATCGTCGCTATACTGTGCGGTCGGTATCACAACAACATTTTCAGCCTGATCGATTAACCAATCATGCGCCCAGTCATTGCCCGTAATCGCAATAGCCAGCTTTGCCATCGGCGCCCAGGCTGCAAATAACTGGGTTGCCGTATCACCACAAAAGACTAAATGTTGGCCTTCCAGCTGATACCATCCTGGCTGAATCGCAACCTCTTCAGACGCTGAGCTTGCGGTTTTAGCTCGTCGCCCTTTGGTTCCCTGGGGAGCCGTTTCCTCAGCAGATTGAGCAATGACGGTGACAATTTCTATGCCGTCGGCAGTGCGCTCAATGGGGGGCTCCGACTGTTTTTTTGACGATTTCTTTGAGGATGCTTTCGCCTTTTTCTTTTCCTTTCTGACCGCTGCTGACTTGAGCAACCGTTGCCTTTGGATCGTTGCTCGCAGCTCCTTTGCCGTCATCGTATCCCCTTGCTCAGCCGCTCGCAAAATCTGCTCTCTCAATTCTTCCGACACGGAAGGGGAGGCCAGTTGATAGAGCAAGGATGTAGCAATGTTTACTTTTGCAAGGTTTGCAAATCTATCTCCAAAGGTTTCATACACATTGATGAAGTTGTACGCGGTGCGCTGGCTCCAGCCAAACTCAGCCTTAATCCAGGTTAAAAATTGACCATACTTTAGGCGTGATCGCACATCCGAAAGCTTTTGTCCGATCTCCCAAACATCTTGTGCAGACCGCCTAAGGCGTTCTCGAATTTCGCCCGTACGTTGCTGAATAATGGACCGCTGCCCAGCGTCTAAGCTGTCATAGTCAAACAGAGCCGTAATTGGTGAAGATTTAGCAGAACGGGCCATGGTTACTGACTTTCTTTAGAATAAAATAATCAAGAAAAAATAAAACAACTGGGAATGGTGGCCTGAGGGCTGGCCTAGTGAAAAAGTTACGATCACGCTGAAATAAGACTTCTTCGTGATGCTCTATTGATAACGATGTTCGGCACTCATTAAATGAGTATGACCTTAAGTAAGTTAAGAACTTTAGTAGAACATTCAATGACAATCTGCACGGTCAGAACATTAACTTACCAAAATGTACGCCACGATTGTAGCTCAGTGACTTGACTTAATGAAAATAATATGTATTAAAGCTACTTTCTATTGGCTCATAACGATAATGGTTCGCAAAAACGCTCAACACTCTGTATTCTGGGTGATACAACTTTTGTTTGTCCGTTTCAGTTTGTCCG
>JBCDAG010000464.1:0-5128 GCA_039186165.1 Cyanobacteria bacterium P01_F01_bin.53 | reverse complement strand
TAGTGTACCAAAAACGGTTCCAAAACTGAATTGTTGTGGAACGGGTTTTTGGAACGAAAAATAGCTTTGATTTCGGTAATGGTAGCTGCCGTTCCAAAAACGACCGTTTTTGAAAAGCTCAGCTTCGTCAAATAAAAGGTGACGCGTTTTAAATGCTGCAAACCCAAATGACGGATTTACTGGCACCGCGGAAAGCGGTTTCATCCATACACAATCAGCGAAACTCAGAGCGCCCAATCCAATTAGAAAACTAGTTTAGCTCCGGGACGCCGTTCACAAGCGTTGCTACCACTTTAGAATGTGTATGAAGATTTTTTTTGACTTTAAGGCGACAAAGGTTAACGTCCGACAGTAAGAGGATGTTTATGGTTGATTTCTGTAAAAACGGCACTTGCGAACTTTTTTTACGCATTCAAGAGCTTCCCCAAGACAACAGCGCGCTTTTAACGGCTAGCATTGCCTTTTTGGCAGTGATTATAAGCGGACTTTTATCGGCATTCGTAATCTACATTACGAACAAACAAAGCAATCAAAACACTCGACGAAATTGGATGGACGAACGGCTCATTGAATTTGTCGGCAACCTTTCTGCTCAGAGTTTTCCCGATGCAAACGATGACAAATTCATCAGAGATGTTATCTCCTCCAGTCTTTTAGTGTCGGAGGATAGAAGCCACTCAAGCGAGCTAGTTGCCCATCTCAAAAAGACATCTTTCGAGAGCGAGGGCGACTTCGTCTCATGGCAGCGTGAACTGCAAACTCTATCCAACAACTATCTGACAAATTGAAAAAGGCGGAAGTTATGGATGCTGACGAAGCTATAAGCGTCTTAAGTGATTTCTTGCGACTAAACCTTTCAAAGGTGGGACGTCGCGTAAACAGTGTTGCCAATCCAATTGCGGAGATAAACCAACGGCACAGATCAGCAAACCCTGGCAAGATAGACCTGATCCCAGATGATGTAGTGGCGCGGCGTATCACAAGAGACGAGGCTCGGGTTCTAAAGTTCATTCAACATACAAGCCGTTGGGTTCCAGCAAATCCTAGCAATGAAGAGACTATTAAGAAAATAAATAGCACATATGTCGGAATAATGCCGACTGCCAGCAACGAAAACACGTTTGGCACCATGCCAAACATCGCAAATATTTTGACCGAACGCGGCTTTGCCTTTGATGATGCGATAGGTGAAGCAAAATACATTCTACTAAGTGGTGTCAGAGGTGTTGGCAAGACTGCCTTTATGAACTTTTGGCTTACGCAAAATACCCGGCGTCTTGAAACAGAGAACACGACATGGTTTCGAATTGATGCGACGAAGGTGTACGCAATATGGCAAAACAATAAGGGGCAAGACGTCAAAAGTCTGTTTGAAAGATATTATCTAGTTCACGCGTTGTATGTGCTCCTGAGGTACTCTGGTAGTCTTCACAATATTCCTGGCAGCCCCTTCACTCCTGTTTCGACTAGTGAATTCTTTGCGTCTATTGTTCAAGAACTGCAAAGAAGCCAACCGGATGTAACTGATCGTCTAAAAAGCGTGTACCGACGCGCCAAGTTACAAGCGCCTGTACGTCCCGATGAGAGTGTTGACATCGTAAGTCGGGTATTAGCCATCAACACAAAAGCAGTTAAAGAATTATTTGCGGAAGCCCAATCTCTTCTAGCAAAGTCGTTCGAAGACAAAAACATTACGACAATTGCGATTGTGGACGGGATAGACAATATCGCTTGGACTAAAAGAAATACATTCTACCAAAAGACATGCGCCAATTTTTCTGTAATTACCGAAGCCTTACTCCGAACTTTTGGCCCAAGAAGCCATATGCTCCTCGCAGCCAGGCCTGAAACAATTCATGAAGTACGACATATATCATCGGATGACACCAGTCCCAGCGGTTTCAACTGGCAATATAACCATGACCAATTGCAAGAATGGCGAATTATTCCACCCTCCGCAAAGGAAGTGCTAACCAAAAAATTGACGGCAGCTAGCGACGAGAGTGTTTTCTCTGAAGAACGTCTTGAAGCGGCAACTGATGACAGAGAGCGCAAATTTTTAACACAAATACTCGTTGAGATCAAAAGAGATACTCACTTTTATCCTGAAGCAATCGAACGCAATACTCGAGATGCCCTTAAGCAATCTTTAAAGGGACGCGTGAGACCGAGCATCCAAGCTATTGAGAGAAACCTGTCACAAGAAAACCTTTTAAAGTTTGTATTTGATAATGACCTGCGCGCATATTTAGACAACGTTATAAAAGTATTTTTTATACGACGCAGCCTTCTGCAACGAACCGATCTTCCACTTGCCGAATTTCAAAGGCGAATAATGCAATTCGTTCTTCTAAATGGGCGTCCATTCTTTAATTCTCGTGAACAATACATTGCTCTAGAAGGCAAAAGGAGCCGCGCGAATTACAAGGATCGCGGTATGGTGTTTCCAAACATTTTTTGGTGGCCCAGCGAAACAACAAGCAATTCTCTTGACAACTGGCATGGGCTAGCAGCGCTCAGATTGCTTCAGCTAGCAGAATGCAAAGGCTCTTTCACTTGCTGCGATTTACTATACTGCGCCAAACAAATTTTTGGCTATGACATTAACGTTATGATTGAAATAATGGAGAGCTTAGTAGCCTTCGGATTGATTGATATTCACACAGATACAGCGGCGACCGAGTTTAACCAGCATAGGCTGGCTTCGATGAAACTACATGACTACAATAATCGCGGCTACGTCACGGAAAAAGGCAAGGTCTATCCAGCGCTCATTTTTTCACGCCCCGACCTTCTTTATTTCTATGCCCTCGACACACCCCAGAAATTTGATTTGGTTGTCGAAGATACACGTATGGTAAAAAGCTTTTTTGAGTTCTCCAGCGGAACTGTTGAGGATCAATTTTTCGCAGCCGCTATACCAACTGTGGCAACTTTCTTACTGCATATTTTTCACTACTCCTCTGCTGAATGTACAAAGGTTAGGTCAAAGAATGTCATGGCCAACGCGGAAAAAAAGCGTTGTTTGAAATACTTTGGCGGGAGAGATACGGTTCTTAATGCTATTGCTCTTCCTCAAAATTTAAAGTCAACTTTTCTGGACTGGGCCCGACGTGGAATGGTGCCCTCCCCATTGCGGACGCAAAAAGACGCCAATGATATCATTGAAAATGTCATTGGCGTCTTTGGAGGTTACACTCGAAAGTAGCAGTTTTGGGGTGGATGACTGCCGCGCGTACAGACAACTCTCAAGCCAGTTGGTCGACTTTCAAACCCCATAACATAGTACTATGTGGCACGCTCTTGACACAATTAGGGAAGAAATTGTGTAATTTGGTGGCCTTTTTAAAGTGTTCGCATGAGAACCTGTTTCTCCTTCATTCTTAGGCTTTTCGGCTAATCCTCCAAAATAGAAACAGTCTGTAAACTAGACAACGTGCGAGAAGATACTGCACGTTATGCGGTACTAGGTTGGGGTAAAATTTGTTTAAGGTTATTAATCTGTACGTCACACCTGTGATCTTGTGTGTGTTATCCAATATTCTCAGGTACCGATATTTGACCGTAAACCAGGTCGGGGCAATTTGCGGCCTGCGTCCAAAATCAGCCTCTGAGCTCCTATTACGCCTTGAGCGCCAGAAACTGCTTTCATCCTTTGGCAACGTTGGCATTCGCGGCTACGGCAAGACCCCGAAAGTCTATTTCGCAACCAAACGTGGGCACGACGTGCTTGCCGAAGAGTACGAGGCAGCAGGTAAAGAAGTGCCTCCCTTCCGTCAGATCAACATCACGAGCCGATGGTCGCCTCTGATGTTTCATCGGATCGCAACCCTCGACGTTCTGTCATACGTTGAACGCGACTGCCGATCACTGGCCGACTACGAACTGATGGGAACGTTGGTCGAATACCGACGCCAGAAGCATGGCAAGCGATGGCGTAAAGAGACGACTGATTTTGTAGCGAATAGCGCCAATCCGGCAGACAAAATTGTACCCGATGCTGGTTTCGCCTTGCGCCATCGCAAAACCGGTAGGTCAGCGCTTTTCTTGATCGAAGTCGATTGCGGCACGATGCGGCTAGATACGTCGATCGCAGACGACGATATCGCCACCTACACTGCCAAGCTGGCACAATATGATAGATACCTGGCGAGCGGTCGGATCAAAGACCGCCACCCGCAGCTCGGTCAATTCTCGGGATTTCATCTTTTAACTGTTACCACCAGCGACCAACGCATCGCCAACATGCGCGCTACTGCCCGGTCGCTTTCTCCCAAATTTCATCACCTATTCCGTTTCTCTGCTCTCACTGCGGTGCGCCAACAGTTTCTGCATGATGGCTGGTTGAGCAGAGATCATGCAGATCACAACACTTATTCATTGGTAAAAGGAAGTTAGTCATGAAAGTGACGATCAATCATGTTCAGAAAATCGTTGGAATGATCCGTAAGACCACGCACCACGGGGTGGCGGTGAAGGTCGATTTTAATACCGAAGAGTTAGCCGTCATTCGAGAGCGGCGCTTAGAGCGAGACGTTGTCGTCGAGCGCGGGTATTCCTCAGACATCTCAGAAAGCGCCGCCATGCGTAATGAAAATCGCAGCCTTGGTGGCAGGCTTTTGAAGGCGGCGGTCAGCGGAACGGATAGTATGAGCACCAATCTAACCGTCACAAAACTGATGAACGGTGAGGACGTTTACTTTCACGAAAAGCCAGTTGAGGCGAAACAGTACGAAGATGTGCTGAAAGAAAGTTTGGTCACCCTCAAAGGCTGGATCGAAGGTAACGCCGAGGTTGAAAAAGAAACCGCGACGTTTGAGCTCTAATGGGGGACGATATTGCTGAAATGCTTGGGGGCTTTATAGCCCTCACGCTGATGCTGGGTGTGATTGCAATTGTGGCGATTATGGCCAGCTTCGTTGTGGTACCGGTCGGCCTCGCTGGCGCAGGCGCTCTTTATTACATGTACAACATACACCTGCCGGAGAAACACCGAAGAGAGGCAAAAGCGCGCACTGAGGCGCTCTATGCCCGTGCCCAGACCCTCTCCCAGGAAGGGGAGGGACCCCCGCCCACACAATCGTCGAGGTCAAGCAGGGCTCGCTGTTAAGCTTTAAGGAATTTGGCG
>JBCDAG010000463.1:0-5129 GCA_039186165.1 Cyanobacteria bacterium P01_F01_bin.53 | reverse complement strand
CTGGCTTTCAGCGAGTACTTCGTCACCGTAAAGAACATCATTACCCGCATCACCGCTGGCCATATCTCGGCCCGCCGCACCCATCCACAAGTCATAGTCACTCCCGCCAGAGAGGGCATCATCACCCTCGCCGCCCTGTAAGATGTCTTTCTCAGAGCCACCATTTAACTCATCTCTGCCGCTGCCACCGCTGAGAATGTCATTTCCCTGACCGCCCGAGAGAATATCAGCGCCGTCTTCTCCATAGAGCTGATCGGCAAGCTGTTCGCCAGAGAGCACGTCATTGCCAGCACCGCCTCGAAGATCATCGTAGCCGTCGTGACCGTAGATGACATCGTTGCCTGCATCTCCCCAGATGATGTCATTGCCCGCTTTGCCATCAATCAGGTCATCGCCTTGGCCTCCGCGAATGCGGTCCTGCTCGTTGCTGCCGCCGATGATGTCATCGTCTTGGCCTCCGCGAACCAAACCACTTTGGGCATAGCCCCGCGTTAGGTTGTGTGTGAGCTTGGAATCTTCATCTACCCAATCCTGCTTCTCTACGGTCGAAAAGAAGGTTTCAATCTTCTGCCACCACTGGCTGTAGCCGACTTCAAAGAGCTGCCACCACTGGCTGTAGCCGAGGCCATCCATGTCTGTTTCAAAAGACTGCCACCACTGGCTGTAGCCCAGGTCGTCAATAATCGCCTCAAAGGACTGCCACCACTGGCTGTAGCCCACCTCTGACAAGCCATCTTCATACTGTTGCCACTCGTTGTAGCCCTGCTCAAAGAGCTGCCACCACTGGCTGTACCCAAGCTCTGCCACATGCTCTTCAAAGAGCTGCCACCATTGGTTGTAGCCCAGGTTGTAACGGTCACCATCGTTCCCCGCGCCTCGGTTATCGGTGAGCTGGCTGCTCTCGAGCCCTAAATCAGCCTCAACGGCTTGCTCTGCTTCTAGCAGCAGACTTTCTATATCGAGACCGGATGCAACAGCACTGTAATCCACATCCCAGCCGAGGACATCTATCGCCTGTAGGTCTAAGTAGCCAATGCTCATGCGCTCTTGGTAGGCCAAGGTGGGGTCCATGATACCCATGGCATCCTTGAGCCGTTTCCAATGGCTGGCCTGATAGTTTGCACCAGTGGAAAAGTCTCCCAGATTGGTCTGACCGCCATCGATAGAGAAGTAGCTGTTTTGGCCTAGCGTGAGGTCACTGACGGCGCCATCGGGGTTGTCTAGCTGAGTGCTGTCAACGCTGCTGCGAAACAGGTCGAGAGCGGTGAAGTTAGAAACCTGAGTATCGCCAGAGTGAAGCGTTTCGAAGTCGATGGTGCCGTCTAGGCCGCTGACAAAGCCGAGCTGATGGCCGATTTCGTGGAGGGCCATGCTGAGAAAGTCGAGGGTGCCTTCGGGCTGCTCATCGCTGCGGAGATAGTCGTAGTTCCAGTCGAAGCTATTGCTGATGAGGATGTAGCCATCGAGGGCATTGTCATCGACGAGGTCGCGGTCCCAGGTGGAGCCATTGTCAAGGGTGAGGGCCTCATCCATGCCGAGAGCTTTGGCCTGAGCGGAGGTGAGGAGAATATCGCTATTGCCATCAACAATTTGACCATTGACGAGAAAGTCAGTGGTGTTGCCAGTTTGTAGGCTCTCTACAGCTTGGTCATCATAATCACTGGAGGCATCGGCGCTGGCGTATTCCTGATAGATGCCGTAGTTTTGTTCGTGCAGGATGGGGATAGCACCGCCGACGGCATCGCCATTGTTCCCTAGGCTATCGCTACTGCCGATGTGGAGGTTGATGGTGACATCGTCGGTGAGATAAGTGCTCCAGATGGCTGCGGCCAGTTCAAAGCCAACACGCTGTTCTAGAGTAACGCTAGGGTCATAGGTGAAGTTGAACTGGACCATGAGAGAGAAGATTCTTTTTGTTAAGGACTTAGTAACTTTTTATACTTTTGCCCTGATTTACTTCTCTGTGTTTGTACGAGATTTGTGCGAAGCTTTGAATAAGATGGCGTAGCGGCGAGGCTTCGAAGTTCACAAGGGTTCTCGTTGATCCCACCGTTTCCCAATCACTGAGCTTGTGTCTCTAGGAAAAGTTATCAGCGATAAAACAACAGAATTGGATGAGTGAACCTTTGCACAATTTGTTTAAGCGATATTAGGAGAATATTTTGGAATCGTGTAATAGCAAGACTTTCTATTACAGAAGTGTCCTTGAACTATTTGCCTGAACTGGCTGAGTTTTATTAAGAGGACCTATGAGCATGGCGGCCCAGAAGACCATGAAGCAACGTGTAAAAGCAGGGAATGATGAATAATGTCAGCAGCGTTGCCAGCGATAATCCTGAAAAAACAACAACCCCTAAAGGCTGCAAAAATTCTGACCCTTGACCAATGCCGAGGGCAAGGGGAAACATGCCGAGCACAGTGGTGATAGTGGTCATTAGGATAGGGCGCAGTCGCTGCGGCGCTGCTTTGCGCATGGCCATGAACCGGTCGCAGTTTTCCTGTTCGTAAATTTGGTTAGCTAGCTCGACGAGGATAATGGCATTGTTGACGACGATGCCGACGAGCAGCACCGCGCCTACGATGACGGTTGCACCGATGGCCGTTTGGGTGATGAAGAGTCCTAAGATGCCGCCTGCTAGCGCCAGTGGCATGGTGAGCATGATGACCAGCGGGTCGATAAGAGAGTTGTACTGGACGGCCATGACGGTGAAGACAAGGAAGGCGGCAAGGCCACCTAAGATGCCAAGGCCGCTGGTGATGGCGTCGCTGCTCTGGGCGCTGTAGCTGGGCAATCGAGTCACGCCACCGGGTAGTTCAACGTTTTGTAGCAACTGATCGACTTCTTCTAGGGCTTCTCCTAGGCTGGCACCGTCGTTGAGTCTGCCTTCGATAATGAAGACCTGCCTTTGACTGATGCGCTGAATTTCGCCGGGGGCCTGACCGTTTTCGATGCGGGCGATGTCGCCGAGACGGATGCTCCGACCGCTGGCATCGCCGCCGAATATTGGGAGTTGAGAAAGTTCTGCAGGGTTTTGAACAAGGGTGTCAGGGATTTGAACGCGGACGTCTACGAGGCGATCGCCTCGCTGGAGCTGGGTGGGGACTGAGCCTGAAAGCAGGGTTTGCACCGTATCACCAATGTCCTCTGCAGAGAGGCCCAGATCGGCAGCGCGTTCCCAGTCGGGGCGGATTTGAATTTCGGGTTGGGACGGATCGGCATCGGGTGAGTATCTGGCGAGGGTGGCTTGTTCATCTAGGGCTGTTAGCACGAGTGCGCCCGCGTCTTCTAGGGCTTGCTTGTCGTTGCCCTGCAAGATGACATCTACGTCACCGCGGATAGGCGAGTTGTTCAAAATCAGCCCTCGTACTCTGCCGGGGCGCATGAATAGTCGCGTGTTGACAAGGTTGAACTGGCCGAATTCGCGAGTCATGCGATCGCTAAATGCCTGCACATCTGTTCCTGGTACGAGGGTCAAGTTAATGGAGCCGCGCAGCGCATTCTCACTAGTACTGCCGCCAAAGAGAAAACCACCTGAGGTGCTAAAGGCATATTCCACCTCAGGCTGCGCCATGAGCAGCTCATCGATTGCGCTCATGACCTGGCGATTTTCTGCGGCGGTTGTCCCAGGTGGAAACAACGCGATGACATTGGCCTGACCCGTAGCAATGCTGGGGAGAATCTCCTGGGGGATGTGGCCCACCATGAGGAAACTGCTGCCGCCGAAGATGATGAATGCGAGTGCGATCGCTAAACCCCGCCGCTG
This sequence comes from Cyanobacteria bacterium P01_F01_bin.53, assembly GCA_039186165.1. Lineage (GTDB taxonomy): Bacteria > Cyanobacteriota > Cyanobacteriia > Phormidesmidales > Phormidesmidaceae > Phormidesmis. The sequence continues at coordinate 1,365 of JBCDAG010000463.1, read as the reverse complement.
AAGTGCCCAGCCCAATGCACGACCGTACTGCCGAGTCAGTCCTTGCAGCCGCAAGTCAAACTGACGAAAGAGCCACCAGTTGCCGATGCCGCTCGACCACCTCACCGCTAGCAACCTTGAGGTAAGGGCTGGCACCACTGTGAGCGCGACAATTAACGAGGCCGCGACTGCAAAGCTTACGGTAAGGACTAGCTCGTTAAACAACAACGAGATAAATCCGCCGATGAGTAAGAAAGGGAAAACGGCGACCAGATTGGTGGTGGTAGAGGCAAAGAGTGCAGATTCTAATGCTTGACTACTTTTTTCGGCGTTGCGAATGATCGCTTTTTGATTGGATCTGTTGTTTCTTGGCACGCCTTTAACGATGTTTTCTAGCATGACGATGGCGTTATCGACGACAATGCCGACGCCGAGTGCTAGCCCACCTAGGCTAAAAACATTGAGTGAAAGCCCAAATATGCCCATGATGAGGATGGACACAAGGGTTGCTAAGGGAATCGCGATGACGATAATGAGCGTTTGCCTGAGCGAGCCGAGGAAAAAGAGAACAGAGAGTCCTGCGAGTGCTGCGCCAATGAGTCCAGAAATGGCAACGTTGCGAATGGCGTTTTGAATAAAGATGGATTCGTCTAATATGGCGTTGAGGACGAGGTCGTCTGGGATGAGACCAGATGCTTTGAGTTCTTCTAGGCGCTGCTTTACGCCGTTAACGACGGCAATTGTGTTGGCGGCTGGCTGTTTTTGAATGCTGACTTTGACCGCTGGCTCACCGTTGAGGTTCACAAAAACGCGCTGCTCTTCTGTGCCGTCAATGACTTCGGCAAAGTCACGTAGGTAGACCTGTTGCGGAGCGGATTGAGTGTTTGCGCTGGCTTCTACCTCTCTGCTTTCCACCTCAAAGATGAGATTGCGAATATCGTCAGCCTGTTGAAAGCGGCCCGCTACGCGGGTGAGGGGCTCGCTGTTGGGGCCTTGGATGCGTCCACCGGAGGTGTCTAGATTACGTTCTGAAAGGGCATTGAGGACATCCGTTAACCCTAGGCCCAGTGTCTGTAGCCGCGCTGGATCGATGTTGATTTGAATTTCTTCTTGAACGCCACCAGAGACGTCAATACTGGCGACACCGGGAACGGTGATGAGTTCGCGGGCTAGCTCTTGCTCGGCGAAGACTCTGAGTGCTACGCCCTGCAATGACGGCGAGGTGAGCGCGGTTTCGTATACGGGCAGCTGTGACGGGTCGAATTTGAATAGGCGGGGTTGATCAACCGTATCTGGGAGACTGTTGCGGGCTCGGTTGAGGGTGGCTGTGGCATCGTTTAGGGCCTGATCGATATCGCCGCCGGGTTGAAAGTAAAGATCTAAACT
>JBCDAG010000462.1:0-5134 GCA_039186165.1 Cyanobacteria bacterium P01_F01_bin.53 | reverse complement strand
TGGGATCGCCCATGAAATTAATAACCCTGTCAATTTCATTCATGGCAATTTAAGACACCTCAAAAGCCACACCCAGGATCTCATCGAGGTTATCACCCTTTATCAGCAACATTGTCCTAGCATTTTGGACATATCGCTTTGGATGAAGTCCAAGTCAATATCTTCTATGGCTTCTTGGAGTGTGTCGTCAGTGTTAGGACAATGTTGCTGATAAAGGGTGATAACCTCGATGAGATCCTGGGTGTGGCTTTTGAGGTGTCTTAAATTGCCATGAATGAAATTGACAGGGTTATTAATTTCATGGGCGATCCCAGCCACTAAATGACCGAGACTGGACATTTTTTCTGATTGCACCAGCTGTATTTGCTGCTTATTGAGTTGAGTGAGGGCGGCTTCTAAGTCGGTATTCTTTTGGCCGAGCTGGCTGAGGAGTTGTTTTACCTTTCGAATCAGTTGATTGAGTGACTGTGCCAAGCTGCTGACTTCGTCCTTGCCCTCGATAGGTGCTTGCAGGTCAAAGTTGTTTTCGTCGGTGACGCGGCGAGCGATGGCCGTAACGGTTTGTACGGGCTGAGCGATCACCCGGCTGGTGATCAGGGCGACCAGGGTTGCGATCGCACTTGAGAGCAGCAGACTACTGAGAATGATTTGAGTTTGTAGTGCAAATGCTTGCTTGAGTGCCTGGGCGGCGGCGATTTCTTCGGCCTCGGCGATGGTTACAAAGGCATGGAGCTCTTCCGGGAACTGTACAAAATCAGCAAATTCCCTGCTTTGCACAAAGTCAATCAATAACTGCTGAGCCTCTTCTAGCTCTTCACCCTGGGCATAGGCATCATCAACCGATTGGATAAAGGTTTGGATTCTATCGCGAAAGATCTTAAGTGTTTGCTCATACGCCTCGATTTGATCATATAGCGCTTGCTGTTCACTCGAAATGTCACCGGCGTTGAGCCGCGCTCTTGCCTGGTGAATATTTTCGTGTTCTTTCACTAAGGTTTGAATACTAGATACCCGCGCAATCATGGCTTGTCCGGCCTTGTTGAACTGTGCCGAATTACCTAAGTGGGGAGAGAGTTGCTTGGTTGGGCGGTTGTATAAAATTTTGACCTGAAGATCGCTGAGTAGCTTGCGTTCAGCAATGGTGATTTCTTGAAGGGCGATCGCGCGTTTTTGAAGATGGTTGCCTACTAGCAAGCCCGCTGTACTACCTGTGAGTGCTAGTCCGAGCACCAGCATATATCCACGAATGATGCGATGGCGAATAGTAGTCATGAACGGTTTTTTAAGCGAGTGACATGAGAAGGATGCTTCTGTTTAACAGTGCCCATGCCCAATCGATGGACTGATGCCTGTATCTATTTTCTCGGGGGGCTCGCGAGTTTCCCCTAGGGCAACCAGCGGGCTCATCACCCGGCGACGAATCTTATTGCCGGATGGCCGGTTGTCCCAGTTGTCGTTTTGAGTGAATTATGAAACAATTATGAAAAGTGAAACGATTATGAAATTTCTATCTTGCTAACTCATGGGCTAAAAGCTCATAGGCTGCACTAACGGCGTTCATAGGATTTGAGGTTTAAGGCATTCATGGACCGTTTTTTCTCACGCCCTTCAGGTCAGTTTGGGCAAGGGCGATTAACCGGAATAAGACGATTTGTCGGAGCGCTTACATTGTATTGTGCTGTACTTTTGGCTGGTTGCGGTGCGACTGGCTCTGCTGAGCGCGCGGGAAATGGGACCGTCGATGCCACCGTTGATTCCACGGTCCAAAACGATCAGAAAAAAGTACTGACGACGTTTACGATTCTGGCAGATATGGCCCAGAACGTCGCCGGAGATGCACTTCAGGTAGATTCTATTACCCGCATCGGGGCAGAAATTCATGGTTATGAGCCGGTGCCCAGTGACATTGCCAAAGCTCAAAAGGCCGATTTGATTTTGTCCAATGGTATGAACTTAGAACGTTGGTTTGATCAGTTCATTGGCAATTTGGATGACGTGCCAACGGTGGTGCTCACTGAAGGGATAGAGCCGATTGCGATCGCAGAAGGCCCCTATGAAAATAAGCCCAATCCCCACGCCTGGATGTCACCACAGAATGCGCTGATATACGTGGAAAATATTCGGCAGGCTTTTGTAGAGCTAGATCCTGAAAATGCTGATGTTTACAACACGAACGCTGCTGCCTACAGCGAACAGCTAAAAGAAATCGATGAGGCCCTCACAACAGACTTGGCGAGTTTGCCTGATAATCAGCGCTTTTTAGTGAGTTGCGAGGGTGCCTTCTCGTATCTAGCACGTGACTACGATTTGGGTGAAATTTACATCTGGCCCATTAATGCCGAGCAGCAGTCTACGCCTAAGCAGCTCAAAGCTGTGATTGATAAGATCCAGGCCAATAGTGTCCCGACGATTTTTTGCGAGAGTACGGTGAGTGATGAAGCTCAAAAACAGGTCGCGAAGACGACGGGGGCTAGCTTTGGCGGCAACCTGTATGTGGACTCTCTCTCGACGGCAGATGGCCCAGTGCCGACCTTTTTAGATCTCCTGCAATATGATGCTCAGGTCATTTCAGATGGGCTGACAGGTGACGCTCTGTGATGATGAATTTTCTGTTGTAACGGCCTTGGTTGAATGGTCTGTAGTTTAACGGTCTTTAGATATCTTGTTTCTCAGCTTTTTAGTTAATCCCTTTGTCCTAGTCCTATGACATTCTCTAATGCCCAATCGTCTTGTGTCTCACCCTTGAAGTCTGAAACCTACGGTATTGCGGTTGATAACATTAGTGTGACCTATAGCAACGCTCGTTTGGCTCTTTATAATGCGAGCTGCTATGTTCAGCCGGGGACGATTACTGGCCTGGTGGGACCCAATGGTGGCGGTAAGTCTACATTGTTTAAGTCCATTATGGGATTTCTTTCTCCCAGTCAAGGCCGTGTCCACATCGATAATATTTCGGTAGAGCAGGCGCAAAAGAACCAGCTGATGGCCTACGTGCCTCAGGCGGATGAAATTGATTGGAACTTTCCCATCAGCGTGTTTGATGTGGTGATGATGGGCCGTTATGGCTACATGAATATTTTTCGGATTCCGAGTCGTAAGGACCGTCGCATTGTAATGGAGAGCTTGGAACGGGTGGGGATGAGTGACTTTAAAGATCGCCAAATTGGAGAATTATCTGGCGGTCAAAAGAAGCGGGCTTTTCTGGCACGGGCCTTGGCGCAAGAGGGCAAGGTGATTTTGCTCGATGAGCCTTTTACCGGTGTGGATGTCAAAACTGAGAAGAGCATCATTAATTTGCTTATGCAGCTGCGGGATGAGGGGCATACGGTGCTGGTGTCTACCCATGATTTGGCGTCGATTTCTACATTTTGCGATCGCGTGATTCTCCTCAACCAAACTATCCTGGCCGCAGGCACTACTGAAGAAACCTTTACCGAGGAGAATCTTTCGATGACCTTTGGTGGCATGCCCTTGAGCAGCTTGTCGCCTAAACCCAATCAGTCACCCGAAGAGTCTGCTGTGAATCAGCCTGGTCACACCTTCATTCAGCCTGTGAAAATTGACTCCTTAAAGTCTGAGTCCAAAGGAGTCGATGCGTGAGTGCGACGCTGTTGTTTCCCCAACTGCTCTCCCCATTGCTAGCCGCTACTCCCGATGCTGTTTGGAATTGGCTGATTGAGCCATTTCAGTTGGGCTTTATGCTTCGTGCTCTGTGGGTAAGTGCCTTTGTGGGCGTGGTGTGCGCGGTACTCTCTTGCTACATTACGCTCAAAGGCTGGTCGCTGATGGGAGATGCGGTTTCCCATGCGGTAGTGCCGGGGGTGGTGGTGGCCTATGCACTCGGTTTGCCGTTCTCTTTGGGTGCGTTTGTGTTTGGCTTTGGGGCGACGGTGGCCATTGGCTATGTGAAAGCGAAAACGCGCTTGAAAGAAGACGCCGTCATTGGTGTGATTTTTACGGGTTTTTTCGCCTTTGGCCTGGTGTTAGCCACCAAAATTCCCAGCAATATCGATCTCTTTCATATTCTCTTTGGTAATGTGTTGGGTATTTCAGACCAAGACATTATTCAAACGCTGATTGCGGGGATTACAACGCTGGTGATTATTTTGTTGCGCCGAAAAGACTTGCTGCTTTTTTGCTTTGATCCGAACCATGCCAAAGCGATTGGGTTAAATACCCAGATGATGTACTATACGCTGTTGTCAGTGCTGGCTTTGACCATTGTGACGGCGCTGCAAACGGCGGGTATTGTCCTTGTGGTGGCGATGTTGATTACGCCGGGGGCGACTGCTTATTTGTTGAGCGACAGGTTCGATCATATGCTCATCATTTCTGTTGCGATGAGTGTGCTATCTTGCTTGTCTGGCACCTATTTTAGCTACTACCTTGATGCGTCAACGGGGGGCTGTATTGTTGTTTTAATGACGCTCTTTTTTATTGCCGCAATGGTATTTGGGCCTAAGTATGGAATGTTTGCCCAGCAGTTTCAGAAGCGTGCGGATTAAATGATAACGTTTAATGTTTTTGTAGTTCTCTTGCTACAACTGCCTGACTGTTCACATCAGAAGGGAGCTTCTTCTGTTGACAGCACCTAAAGTTATTAAGTTTGCGATCTGTAGGGGACTTAACCCCTGTAAACCTTGAATCTCTATTCCCTCATAGGGGCGATCACGTCCAATCAAAGGTTTCATCATCTGTTGCCGTATGTTCTCCATGTTGTTCAAGTCACCGATGCGAATCATTCCATCGAGTCCACCACTGATGACATATTGACTGTCAGGGCTAAAGGCGACTGCACGGATGCTGCCCGACAATCCAGAATAGTCCTGTGGTCTGAGGATCCAGCAATTTTTCTTGGGATCTGCTGATTGCAGATCCCAGAGGTATATCAGCTGATCATCTCCACCACCTGCAAGATAGCGACCATCGGGGCTAAAGGCCACTGACTTAATGCCCAAGTCAGCGTCCGTGAAGTGGTAGATAATTTCTGAATTTTTCATATCCCTCACATCTTGCACCAGTCTTACATGAGTCGATAGTACAGATGAACCGTGCGACAGGGGCCCATTTCTGAGAAAACGGACGTGGTTCCCTACCGGTTCAAATGATGGAAAACCACGCCCAAGAGCTAGTG
>JBCDAG010000461.1:0-5151 GCA_039186165.1 Cyanobacteria bacterium P01_F01_bin.53 | reverse complement strand
AGTGGTAAGACGACCCTGGTGCAGGGGCTGGGTCGGGGCTTGGGCGTTTCACATATTGATAGCCCTACGTTTACGCTGATTAATGAATACACCCGCGGGCGGCTGCCCCTCTACCACATAGACTTATACCGCCTTTCTGCGGCTGAGGCGGATGCTTTGTATTTAGAAACCTATTGGGAAGGGATTGAAGTAGAGCCGGGGATTGTGGCGATTGAGTGGTCGGAGCGATTGAGTCATTTGCCCCCTAAACCGGTTGAGCTGAGACTCAGTTACGTTGCGAATGACGTGACAGGTGAGATGACGGGTGGCAGACAGGCTCAGCTGGTGGTGCCGGAGTCTATTGTTTTGAAATTATGATGCTGCTAGTGTATTCAGCTGCCAGTGTATTCTCTACAGGTGGGATTGATGCCTTTGAAAGCTGTTGTTGAACTGTCAACTTGTTGAACTGTCACCTCCTGATGGAAACTGGCGTGGGCTGTGTCTAGCTGTTCTTTGTTCTTCATCAGGACTGTTCTCTCTTAACTTCAAAATACTTGGTGTGCTTGTGGAAAGTAATCTAAAGCATGATATTAGGCTAAAGAACCCTAAACGCCCCAAGACCGGAGCAAAACGACATATGAACTATTGGCTAATGAAGTCTGAGCCAGAGGCCTACAGCATTGATGACTTGGCCCGCGATAAAACGGAACTGTGGGACGGTGTGCGGAACTACCAGGCCCGCAACTTTTTGATGAGTATGGAAGTGGGGGATGTCGCCTTCTTTTACCACTCCAATACCAAGCCTCCGGGTATTGCTGGACTAATGACCATACACGAGGCCAACGTGGTCGATACCACCCAGTTTGATGCGACCCACAAATATTTTGATCCTAAATCTTCACCGGATAAGCCGCGCTGGCATACGGTAGTGGTGGCTTTTGATCGGAAGTTTGATCGCTACTTGTCCTTAACGGAGCTCAAAGAGGTATTTACCCCTGAGGAGTTGATGGTGGTGAAAAAGGGAAACCGCCTGTCGGTGATGCCAGTTAATGAGGAAGCTGCAAAGCGGCTGCTGAGTCTAGCTGAGTCATAAAGCCGGTCATCAGGCACCAGTTAATCAGTACGCGATAGGCAATTTGTAGGTTTTCACCAAAGGTTACGATGCCGTCTTCATGGCCTGCCATGGCGAATATTTTGAGCTGAGCCAGGTCGCGCTCGGCAAACAGTCGCTGGGTTTCAGCGGCCATTTCGGGGGTGCCATAGGGGACTTCAGCACGGGTGGTGGGCACTTGGCCGAGTAGCTGCTTCCACAGCTGGGGGCTATGGATGTGAATAATGGCACCGATGGCCGGATGGCTGGCGTAAATGACGCCGTGGGTGAGGGATTCTGAGGAGGCTTTTCGCAGTCCCTGGCAAGTGAGGCTATTTTGCCCGGGGTTAAAGCTAGTGACTAGGGCGTAGTCGGCAGCGGTGAGCGTGGTAAGGTTACCGGTTTGGGTGCCGGTGATGATGAATTGGTCTGCGGCTACGTTTAGCCTACGGGGGTGTGGTGGGGGAGCGGTAATACGGGGATTGGGGGTTTGGGGAAATTGGGGACCTGGGGACAAGCGTTGGGAGATGTTGCCGAAGCCGATGCCACCAGGGTATTCGCCAATAAAGTTGAGCTGGTGGAGGGCATTTCGATAACGAGTGAGAGCCATTACTGAGGCCGGTTTAATGGCATCGGTGTTGTTCCAATCACAGCGATATTTGATGTAGCCTTCGTCAATCATGGGCTGCTGTGGCTGGTGACTGTCATTAATGACAGATATTGGGATAGCAGATTATTTGGCTGTCAAATTATGCTGTTTGGGTTGATTGTAGGCTCGCTTTCAGCCAGTCTAGAATCATGGCGTTCACAATCTCTGGGCGTTCGTCGTGGGGGCAATGGCCGGTATCAGCGATCGCATGAAACGTCACATCCTGCTCAGGGTCAGCGGCCCTTGCCTGATAAATATCAGCGGCGGCAATCGGCGTCCAAGGATCTTTTTCACCCCAAAGCACGAGCAGCGGCTGGGTTACGTCGGGCAGGAGTTCACTGGGGCGCGGTCCCGGGGGCGCGGTCAAAATAGAGGCAAAGACCTTTTGGGCATTGGGGTCGCAAGCAGGGCGATGCAACATTTCTACCAGCTCCGGAGTGATGGCTTTGCGGTTACCGTACACCTGCTTGAGTGAGCCGCGAATACGTCCTTTGGTGCGGACCCGATTGAACAAAAAGGGACCTGTTATTTTGTTGCTGACCAAGGCTCCGAAGGTGCCCATGACCACGCGTAAGGGGCCAGGGAGATCTTCAGGGCGGTGGTTGAGGCTGCCTGCGCAGTTCAGTAGCACACCGCCTGCTGCGGTTTCGGGGTAGGTGTTGAGGGTCATGAGCGCCATCAACGCGCCGATGGAGTTACCGACAAAGATCGCGGGGGCTTGGATATGAACCTGCCAAAAGTCGTGGAGGAGCTTTACCCAAAGCTCTAGGGTGTAGGCCAAATCGGGTTTGGCAGAATCACCAAACCCCATGAGGTCTAGCGCATATACTCGGTAGCCTGCGTCGGCGAGCACTGGAATATTTTTGCGCCAGTGGCCAATGGAGGCTCCAAAGCCGTGGATCAGCACAATCGGCTGACCTTCGCCGTAGGCCACGTACTTGATGTCGAAACCTCGCCATTTCCAGTTGAGTTTTTCGCCGCGATAGGGACCCTCTGAGGGTTTGCCTGGCGGTTTGTCCGAGGGGGGGTCGGGCTTGTCCGAGCGCTTGGCGGTGGGCTCGTCTGAGGGGGTGTTTGTGGACGGGGCGTTTGAACTGGTGATGACGGCAGCTTCCGAAGACTTGTGGGGCGATGGGTCTTGTTCCGCTGGCTGGTGGTTTAGTTTGGCCGTCATAATTTAATCGTTTTTCGTAGAATAGTTTCTCCATCATAAGGCTTTCAGGATGCTCAGGGGCATCTGGCTCCTGGCACGTCATGATACGCATGGGCGCATACCTACCTGCTGTAAAAACTCTTCGAGCCAGATACTTTCGTGATGCCGTAGGGGTGGCAAGGGGTTTTGCTGGTAGTTAACGAGCAAATCAGTGCGATCGCACGCCTGATCCACCACGGCTTTGAGGTCTATGAGTAATTCGTCATGGCCGCTGAGGGGAAGGGCTAAAGGCGGTATGGCCTCCATCACATTCCAGGTATAGAGCTGGGCGCGGGGTCGCTGTTCGCTGCGGCTAATCAACATGCGATAGTCGCCGGATTCATCGGGGCCATAAATGGATGGGGGTTCCCAGCCGCGCAGCAAATCAATCTCGACAAAGTGGCTGGGGCTGCCAAAGATGGTCTCCCGTTGGCGTTCGTAAAGTGTGCGGCCCCGGCCGGGGCGCTTCTTTTTGGGGGAGAGCGCTTCAATCACGGTCACGATGTCCCCATTGGTATCTATGACTTCTAAATAGGTTTCGTAGATTTTTTGGGGAACCGGGACGAGAACTGAAATAGGACCGTTTGGCTGAACCTCGGGCACGGGAATATGTTTGGCAGTCGTGCGATGCTCAGCAGTGGGATGCTCAGTAGGACCGTTTTCCGTTTCGGCGGGCTGAAGCGTGCCTTGTTGGGGATCGGCTTGGGTGCAATCGAGTAGATCTCTCTGTGTGTCCCGCTGTGTATCCCGCTGGGCCTTGGCCTGTGTCCCTTCTAACTGATCCTGGGAGGTTCTACGACCGGAGGGCTGGGAGAGATCTCTATACAGCTTTATCGGCAGTGGTGGGATGGGGGTCGGTTTTCGGTCTCGGCTCCAGCTGAGTCCTGGTGAGCCGACGACGAGGGAGTCTTCACCGCTGACTTGGTAATGGCGTGATTGCGATCGCACCTGATAATAGTCAGGCAGTTGCTGCTTTAGGGTCTCTGCCAACGCGGCCATCAGCTTTTGATGGACCTTAGGCCATAAATCGGGGTGTTCTAGGTAGGGATTCATCCCTGGAAATGGAATGGGCATGACATGCACTCTTGATTCAGATAACGAATAGAGGGGGTCGGTGGCCTTGCCGCATGCTTTCAGCAAGAAAACGTAAAAAAAATCGCAAATGGTGAACTTTTTGCGCGACTTTACGTCATTGGCCCCACATCTAATTTCATTGTTCAAAGGAATGTCCGTCATTCAGACAGGTTTCAGTATTTTTTCTGAGAAACTTTGGCAATTTAATACATCAATTACCCTTGATATGTTAAAGAGCCTGATCTAGAGAGGGTTTCTAACAGTTATTAGCGTTTCTAGGCTCTAAGCTGCTGGCCCTATGCGGCTGGTAGAGGTCATGGATTCCATACAAAAAGTAGTCCTGAGCAATGCGGTAGGCTAACAGTGAGGGCCGTGAGGGCCTCATTTATTTGTCTGTGCTCTCTTCTGTGCGTTGCCTATCTCAAACCTGATGGAAACTCCTAACTTTATAATTTGGGCTGTGGTTGTGTTCGGTATTGCCGGATTTGCCGTAGTCTCTATGGTCAATGCCTTTCGCACGCCTATTACCGTGGCCCCATTCCCCGACGCTGCGATCGATCGTCCTTCTATCCCGTTAGCGGAAGCAGCCATGACCGGATTCGTGGGTGCCGTTGGCACGTACAAGGCCGGAGACTATCGCGGAGCCATAGAGCAGATGGCGAAGGTTATAGAGCTAGAGCCTAACTGCGCCGAAGCTTGGCACAATATTGCCTTGGCCTATGCCAACGTCGGCGATAACAATAAAGCCGTTCGCAGTTTTCTAAAAGCGAGTGATGCCTATGACACGCAAGGCACGAAAGAAGGCATCGAGCGAGTTAGGCAAGATCTTGCCGCTTTGAAAGCTCAGGAATAAGGTTCTCAGGCTGATAAGATTCTCAGGCTGATAAGATTCTCAGGTTCTTGTCTACTTCGCCTTCATCGCTTGTTTCAACGCGTCCAAACAGCGATGCCAAATAACGGCTTGTGTTCAGTGAGCCGTAGGCTTAGTTGATTGCCTGCTCTAAAAACTGTTCATATCCTTGTCTAAATCGTTGGTGTCTTTAGTTTTTCGCCATGTTTGAGCGCTCGTGTTTAGCATGATCCCGTTGAACGATGAGGAAGAAGACCGTCAGACAGCTTTGCTCATTTGGGAACGCGCCAATCTCATCAGATTTTCGCCGAAACTCT
>JBCDAG010000460.1:0-5152 GCA_039186165.1 Cyanobacteria bacterium P01_F01_bin.53 | reverse complement strand
CCAGCAGCTCGTCGAAACAGGCTACTCATTAACCGTAGTAGGGATTACATTGATTCAAGCATTACAAAAAATTACGCCTCAAGAGAAATAGGCAGTCTCGCAAGGAGAAGAGGACTGTAACTCGCAAGGAGAAGAGGGCTGTAACGTACACATTCAGACAAGCAAAAGAGTGTGCTGTAAACAGTGTTACTAAAGTTATCAACAATGTTTGACAACCGCTGTTACAAATAATTCACGAACGTACGTATTTCCCGACAGTATGCTGAATAATGCTGATAGCATCTCCCAATCCATTGAGGAATGATTATGCGTCACATTATTTTTCTTTTAGTATCAGCATTCTTATTTCAACTACTTCCTATAAGTATGCCTGCCCCTGCGATCGCAGCCAGCCATTCTCCACCCCTAATAGCTCAATCTAACCTTTTCAGGCCACGAACCAACTCAGACCGAAGAAGCGAAAAATTTGATGTCAATGATATTTCATTCCTGTGGCCAGTCCCGAAAAGCACTCGCGAGATGGATGCACTGCTCACAGCAGATGAGAGAACAGCAGATGGCAGCTCTCAAATTTGGCCTAAGGAAGTATTTGACACGGTTATAGAAACGGCTAAAACGGTTAAAGTCACTAACTCGAATGGAGGGGAGAATAAAATAAACTTTAACGATAGCTCGCTGTCGGAGGTCTTTGATCAACAGAAGACTTGGAAGGTTGCTGGCATGCGCATCGATCCGTCAGCGCCGGGCTCTAGTACCAAGCTGATTCAGACCTTTGGCTCTATTCCCCAACTCCGTCTTATTTTACAACCGGTCACAGTCAATGAAGTTGGAAATGTCATCGTCCATGACTACACGGTGCACCTAGTTTACAACTTTACGAAGGGCAGAAGCCAACCAGCGGTGCCAGACCAGGAAAAGTTCAGAGAGATTGTAACTGACCTGAAAACATTGAAAGCAAATTTGGCTGCCCGTGGAATATCGACATCAGGAAAAACATTAGGTGTCCATCCAGGATTTAGCTCCAGGTCTCCCGACTTTAACAATGAGCTAAAGGCGTTTATTAAAAAGCATGTTTCAGCAGAAAATCTATTGGCTACTGCCTTTATGGGCATTGAACCGCCAGAGCCTTGGATTTTCTTTGCGATGAGGAAGCAGGCGAATGGATTTTTTGCCCAAACTGATGCCCCCACATTGAAGAAAGGGGAAAAGGCTCAAATGTTATCGTTTTTGGATACACGGAATGTTTCACCGGTACCAGAGACAACAAATCTATCCGCAAAAGAAGGTGTTAGCACTGCAATGCTCTTTGATGGCGACATCAGTAGTAAGCTAGCCTCTAAAGTATTTCCAGCGAAAGATCGACCTCGCTTTCAGGACATTCCAGATATTATTGCCAATCCGGAACGGTCACATTTTTTCAATACGGATTGTGTGAGTTGTCATAGTGAAAGTGCACGAAGGCAGGATTTAGGTATTAGAACAAGCGATGCACTGTTCAAATATCAACTCCCTGCTGGGGTATCTGGCGTAGATAAATCTCTCCTACCAGTTGATCTGTGGAACGTCAGGAATTTTGGCTGGTTCCCTCCTTTCCCTCGTTCAAGAGGCGACGCGGTAGAAACCGTAACGATGCGAACTGCAAATGAAACGGCTGAAGCAGTTGAATTTATCAACCACGAGTACTTATCTAACCTGTCTTTAAACAAGTCTGTGAAGAACGCCGTGGCCAAAGACAATGGCATTGGTGGAGCCCATTTAAGACAACAGCCTTTGCAGTTATCATCTTTAGCCAAGGGTGATTTTTGTGAGCTGGAACCCGGTGAAACAGTTGGCATTGATACGATTAAATCGATAGAGAACGGATTTGCGAAGGTGAATGTTGTGCTTCCAAATTCGGCTTGCCCGACTTTTAAAGGAGAAAAATTCATTTTTGAAAAGCACTTTGACTTGGAACCCATTACCAAAGCCGTGGCTAAGAGCAATGGCATAAATGGGGCACACTTACGCAGCAAGCCTTTACAGTTGTCACAATTGAAGTCTGATGAGTCTTGCCTGTTGAACCCAAATCAATCAATTGGGGTCAATGAGGTACAGGTTATGAAAGATGGTTTTTCTAAAGTGAATGTCACCATTCCGTCCCCATCTTGTCCGACCTTTAAAGGAGAGGTGTTTGTCTTTAACAAGCATTTCAACTTTGATTAAAGCCTAATTTGATTAAAGCAGTCTAAAACTGTCTAGTGTCATCTGGTCTTAATTAGGCCAGGTCACCCTAAATGCAACAAGAAAGGCGATTACCTTAATCAGTAATCGCCTTTTGTTTAGCCGCAGTTTTGGGTGACAGATAGTCTATAAGCCACTATCCATCGTCATGGATGGTTAAGCTGTGGGATTAAGCTGCGATCGCAAGTTCGCCACCGTTCGCCATTGCCATCATGGACGGCTCCATTCCCATGGGCTTCATCATTTCACCCATGGGCTCTGAGCTTACACCCATCGGGATAAATTCGATGTAGTCCACGCGGGCATGCTCTGCCGTAGAAGGCGAACCATTCTCGTAACCCTTAATGGAGAAGATATCGCCCGATTTCACCATGACATCAGAGAGCGATGCACTTGTCAGCGTCTTCGCATCAGGTAAGCGACTACCCAGCTGCTTATCCATTTTGATGCTACCGATCAAGTCATCACTCTGCATTAGCTCCAATTTGCCAACGCCATCATTTTCATCAAAGTAGGCAAGATTCACCCGATACTTGCCCCCAGGACCTTCAAACTTAAAGGAGGCCATGCCCGTTTCGTCGTTCGGGCCACCTCTGAGAGAAATGAGCGAATCACCAGAAGCTGCCTTGGCTGCCTCTGTCTTATAGGCACCGGAGAGCACCATATCTTCCGCCTGTACCCGCAGGCTACCGGAGGAAATACCGCTTTGGTTCGCCGTGGTATCCGCGTCAACCACCTCAATGCCACGACCATCGGCAACATAATTCACCATCCTCTCTAAAGTAATGGCGTCGCGAATGTCAGCTTCGCTATACTCAGCCGCCGCACCATTGAGCGTGATAGTACCGACAAGGTCACCGTCGTGGGCACCGTTCGGATTGTTTTGGTCGGCATTGCCTTGGTTAGAGCGCAAGTGCAGAACAAAGTCATCCCCTTCCTCTTCAATTTTGTAATTCTCAAGGGTGTGACCATGAAGGAAAATCTTATCGCCCTCTTCGAGATTAAAATCAGTCACCACATCATCACCAATGCTCTCCAACCAGTGATCGTGACTGTTGCCATTTTCACCGGCCAAAGCATTGTTGGCACCATCGATGCGGCCATCGGCTTGAGTATGCTTCTTCAGGAATTTCTCCTTAGCGTCAATTTCCATTCCCCACATAAAGATGTCAGCACCCTCGCCACCGGTCATGGTGTCGTTACTGGCCGCTAGGGGCTCATTTTGATTCACAACCTGCTTACCGAGAACAGGGGGCTCACCCGCATCAGAATATGAAATCAGCAGGTCATCCCCTTCCTTACCCATAAGGGTATCGTTACCATTACGGGCGGAAATCACATCGTCTTGAGAGCTTCCCATCAGTCGGTCGTTACCGCCCGTATCTGCCAAGCTCACAGCACTGCTGGGCAAATCTTTGGGCATTTCTGGTGTTTCTGGTGTTTCTGGTGGCGTTTCAGGCATTTCTATAGGTTGCGCTGGCGGCTGGCCATCTTCACTAGCAACAAACTCAATGTAGTCAACCCGAGCATGCTCTGCGGTAGACCGAGAGCCATTCTCATAACCATTCAGGGTTAAAAATTCGCCACGCTTAAGATCCACACCAGCAATAGTACGGGTCGTAAATGTTTTTTCATTGGGAAATTTGCTGCCCAAGGATTGATCAAGGTCAAAGGCTGCTATTTTCTGTTGGTTCTTCCGCTTGCCTTTGCTCAGTTCAAGCTTGCCGACACCATCGTTCTCGTCGTAATAACCGATTTTAATATCGTACTTACCAGTAGCACCCTTAAAGCGCATAGAAGCTGAGCCCATGTCATCATTTGGGCCGCCCCTGAGAGAAATCACCTGATTACCCGAGGCACCTTTAACTTTTTCGACTTTATAGGCACCGCCCAGCATCATGTCTTCAGCCTGAACGCGCATCTCCCCGTTGGCAATGCCACTTCGGTTGGCGGTTGTATCTTCATCAACAACCTCAATACCACGACCATCGGCGACATAATTCACCATTTTTTTTATCGTGATCGCACCGCGAATTTGTTGTTCGCTGTACTTATTCGCAACCCCTCGCAGCTTAATCGTTCCAACCAGGTCACCATCGTGCGCCCCATTTGGATTGTTCTGGTCGGCATTCCCTTGATTAGAGCGTAGGTGCAGAATGTAGCTGTTGCCTTTCTTCTCAATTTTGTAATTCTCGACGGTGTGGCCTTTGATAACAATCTTATCGCCTTGCTCGAGGTTAAAGTCAGTAATGACATCATTACCAATACTCTCTAACCAGTGGTCGTGGCTGTTGTTATTTTCACCGGCCAGGGCATTGTTCGCCCCATCAATACGGCCATTATCTTTCGTATGCTTCTTAAGGAACTTAGGCTTAGCATCAATCTCAAGTGCCCACATAAAAGTATCTGCACCAGCGCCCCCTCTTAAGCGATCGCGACTATCTTTTAGGGGCTCGTTTTTGTTCACAACTTGCTTGCCCAGCACAGCCGGTTCGCCATAGTCACTGTAGGTAATTAAGAGGTCATCACCACCGTTGCCTCGCAATCGATCATTACCATTACGAGCAGAGATAACATCGTCTCCACCGCGGCCCCTCAGGACATCATCACCGCTAGTATCAGCGATATTTAACGCGAGTTTCTTTACATCAGAAGCGTTTTTCTTGATTGCCATAGTTCAAAATAATGTTGTCGTTAACAAAGTAGGTATTCAGTGACGACAGGTGTAGTGACGAGAATGAGTCGGCAAGCTAAAGCATAATATTCTTCCGCTCCAGCGTCTTCCGTTCAACAGCTCCCGTGTACACATAAGTCCGAGACATCTCTAAAACCCTTGTCATATAAGGGTTTTAGGAACACGTTAAATTCTCAACAACTGCCATCTATTGAGAATTTATGACGAAGGATCAAGGGTTTCAGGGCTTGGTTCTAT
>JBCDAG010000459.1:0-5155 GCA_039186165.1 Cyanobacteria bacterium P01_F01_bin.53 | reverse complement strand
GCTCGCTGGAGAACTCTCACCTGACAAGTCCCGCTGCTACTGAGCAACTCCAGATGCCTGCGCTCCTCATCCTTGAGGTGAATCTCAACCCGCTTCATAGCTCCGCGTATGTTTCATTGTTTTATACTTACTGTACTAGGTCTAATTTCCAAGTCTTTATTCCAAGGCTTTGAGGTAGGCTTTCACCGCTCCGGCATATCCCATCTCCAACGCATCTGCTGTTAAGGCATGGCCAATAGAGACTTCTAGCAAATTAGGAATCTCTTTGAACTTAGGCAGATTATCTAGGTTTAGATCGTGACCACCATTCACCCCAATCCCTAAAGACTGGGCACATTCTGCCGCTACCTTGTAAATCTCAAAACTCTCGTCACCCTTGCCTTCTCTATGGGCTGTTGCATAGGGCTCTGTATACAATTCAATTCTCTCGGAGCCTAGGGGTGGAACAAGTTTAATTTGTTCTACATCTGGATCCATAAACAAACTGACCCGACAACCTAGCTCATTGAGTTCAGCAATAATCGGCTTTAGCTTTTCACCGTCTTTCGTGATATTCCAACCATGATCAGAGGTGTTTTGGGTGGGGTCATCGGGTACGAGTGTGCATTGATGGGGGCGCACCTCGCGGATGATGTCCATGAAGGGTGACTCTAGCGGATTTCCTTCAATGTTGTATTCAATTGTGGGATGCTGCTTGAGCAGTTCTGCCAAGTCGTACACATCGGTGCGGCGAATGTGGCGTTCATCGGGGCGGGGGTGGACGGTGAGACCATGGGCACCCGAGGCAATGCAGATTTTGCCCATTTTTACCACGCTAGGAATGGTAAGGGGCCGAGCATTGCGTAGCATTGCTACTTTATTGAGGTTCACACTGAGATTAGTCACGGGTAAATATCGACTCCACGGTCGCAGGTAATTCTCTTACTGTAAGCGATGTTGGAGCGTCTTCTCGGCTGCTGGTCTTCTCGGCTGGTCTTCTACAAGAGCATGCGCTTATAGGGCATGTCCACAATAGGCACAAAAGCGATCGCTGGGCTGAGTGCCAGAGCCACATTGAGGACAAAATCGCTTTACCTTTTGGCTAGGGTCTGATTGGCCAGCTTTCGGTTCATCATGTGCCGCTGCTGGTGAGGGACCGTTTGATTGTGAGGTGCTGCTGGGCTGTGAGCTGCCGGACTGTGAGGTGCTGGTGCTCGAGGATGCTGCTGTGCCCATGCTCATGGCCATATTGCCCAGGCGCATACTCATAGGATTCATATTCATTTGCATGGGTTCCATCGGCTTCATCGGCTTCATGGAGGGCATTGATGCCGATGGCATGGCGTTCATTCGCTCTAAGGGAGAGGGCTGCGTCTGGCTGATAAGCGTTTCCAGTTCTTGGGAACGAGGGCCTGTACTCATTTGAGTTTGGCCGCCTTGTACTTGTAGGGTGTAAGTGTGCTCAGAGGTGCCGATGACGACGATAATGCAATGGCCGAGTGCATACAGTAAGGGCTCTGAGGTCCATTGGCCGGTTGAAAACTGATGACTGGCTTGCTGCTGTTGCCCTGGGCTGCTGTTTTGCACTGTTACAGTAGTGATGTTGCCTTGCACGCCAATGTAGAGGGTTTGATGAGCGCTTATATCGTATTTGTAAGCCGCAGCAGTAACCATAGCTTCCTGGGTGGTAGTTTTTAGAGGGGAGGGGGGATTGGTGTCTCGTCAAGGTCGCAGTTGCCCTTCATTATAAATTCTCTCTGGGAAGCGAGATTCTAACGCTTGACTAAATCAAGTGTCGCGCTCCTTTGATACGCTCTAAAAGCCTTTTTGTGTATCGGAGTTTCTGTCATGACGTATTGCCTTGGAATTAAAGTGGATAAGGGATTGGTCTTTGCCGCTGATTCGCGCACCAATGCGGGGGTGGATTATATCTCCTCTTACCAAAAGCTTTTTGATTTTTCGGTGCCGGGCGATCGCGTGATTGTGCTCTGTACGGCGGGCTCGTTGTCCACGTCGCAGTCAGTTCTCCACAGCATTCGCCGAGACATTGATTTGGGGGATGAGGTCGATGCGAATCTTCATAGCCTGCCCTCCCTGCATTCAGTGGCTTCCTATGTGGGTCAAAAGATGCGTCTGATTCAAAATGAGGAGCGTCCCTGGCTTGAGAAAGACGGTATCGACTACCAAAGTACCTTTATTATCGGGGGGCAAATTAAAGGTGAAACGCCCGGTATGTATTTGGTGTACAGCCAAGGTAATTTTATTGAGGCCACCCCTGAAACGCCCTTTTTACAAATTGGTGAAACCAAATATGGCAAACCCATTTTAGACAGAACGATCCGCTTCGATTCATCCTTAGAGCAAGCGGCAAAAACGACCCTGCTCTCTATTGACTCCACAATGCGCTCTAATATTTCGGTGGGTCCGCCGATTAATATGGTGCTCTATGAAACGGATGCCCTAGAAATTCGAAACCGAGTTCGGCTCCAGGAAGACGATCCTTACCTGCAAAAAATTCGTGAGTATTGGGAAGATTCGCTGTTAGCGGCGACCAGCAATTTACCGAATATTACTTGGACCAGGGTTGAAATAGACAATGACTAGCAAGCTTTTGAGACTAGCAAGCCTTTAGGGCGTGGGTTATCACTGTCCAAGTGCCTTAATGTGAATGTGACTGTCTAATGCCGTGCTGAGTGGGTTATACAGCTCTGTTTCTGTCGTACGTCGTAATTTCCCGATGACGGGTGCGGCTTCTTGAGGCGTGGTGGCGGCTGCGATCGCAATATGCCTATCGGCCACCGCTAGCCCTAAGGTGGGGTCAAACCCCCGCCAACCGCCGCCGGGAATATACACCTCTGCCCAAGCATGCAGGTCATTGGGGGCATCGCTCTCTAAGTCACCTTCTTGATAGCCGCTGACAAACCGAGCGGCTAGCCCCACGGCTCGACATACCGCGATAAAAAGCACGGTAAAATCTCTGCAACTTCCCAATTTTTGTTGCCATGTGACAGCGGCTGGATGAGGCATGCCCTCTTGCCGCTGCTGGTACTCACAGCGTGCTGGAATTTGCTGGGTAAGGCGCGTTAAAAAGTAACCAACATTTCCCTTGACCGCTTGCTGAAGCTCTTGGGCAAGGGCGAGAACCGTTGGCGATGCCGCATCATCCACACCAATGCCCATGGGCAGCTTCCAATAGGGTCGTAGCTGTGATGCTAGGCGACTAGGATAGTCAATCGGTAGCTGAATGGCCCAAGGCTCTGACAGGTAATCAAAGGGATTTTCGCGTTGGGTGGTGACTTCGCTAATTGTTTTGATGCTCCAGTGCTCTAGCGGTGCCTGAAAGGTAACCTGCAAGCTAGTGTTACCACAAACATCTAAACAGTAATGTTGTTGTGTCGGCTCTGGTGATAGAGATGCTTCAAAGTGATTGAGCCACTGGGAACCATCACTGCGAGGACACAGTTTAATAATGTGGGGTTGAAGCCGCACGGGCGTGCTATATCGATAGTGAGTGGTATGGGTAATACGGTAGCGCACAAAAAATATTTAGGGGGTAATATCCTGAGGAGAGCGTCACTGGAGGTATGCTGAACCGGCTTGTAAACAACAACTAAACTTTGCACTAACTAAATTATGCACTCACCATTACCTGCTGTTGTTGTGCAGTGGATGGTATGGCAATAAAGTCGGTGTATATCACTTCCCCAACGTCATTTAGTCTCATTTGTAGCCCATCTAAATATTCATGTAGCCCTTGTTCAAAAATTTCTTCAAATGTAATGTACTCTAGCTCAGCTCGTACTTTCCCTAAGGCTCGTTCGCTAGAACAGGGGTCATTATCTGAGGGGCCAATGATATGTTTGAGTGACTTCTCAGCATGACATAAACAGAACTTAATAGACCGTGGAAACTGTGAGTTAAATACGAGGAAACGGGCCACACTGGCTGGGGTAATCGTATGTTCTACCTTGCGATACATTTCATAGGCACTCGCTGACTTGAGGAGTGAAATCCATTGCAAGTTATCGAGCGGTGAACCTACAGCTTTGGCAGAAGGCAGCAGTAAAAAGTATTTAACGTCCAAAATTCGGCTAGTTTTATCCGCCCTTTCTAAGAGCCGGCCCAAACGGCCAAAGTGCCAGCTCTCATTCCAGGAGGCCGTTGCATCGGTGACGCCTACAAAGCGATGGCTGGCCATCTTTACTTCAGCATAAAAGGCATAAATCTCTCGAATGTCTTCGGGCCTATTTTTAGCGGCCTCTTCCACCATGAGATAAAAGTCGTTGATTTGCTCCCACATTTCAGAAGAGATGGTTTCTCTCACAGAGCGTGCGTTTTCACGGGCTGAGCGTACACAGGAGATGATGGAATTAGGGTAGCTGGTATCAAAGGTGAGAAAGTTGAGCACATTGTCAGAGGTGACCTCATGGTAGGCCTTTTCGAACAGGGTGCGATCACCCGTCACAGCAATTAAGGGCTCCCATTGCTGTGCCATCCCAACCGGATTATCCATGAGTAGATTGAGATTCACTTCCACAAAACGAGCTACATTTTCGGCCCGTTCAATGTAGCGATTAAGCCAGTAAATAGAATCGGCAACACGACTTAGCATTGTTTTATCTTATTCCTTTTCCGTTGAGCTCCATCTAGGCCCTGTTGTCCAGTCCCTTCTATGCAGACATTTTAATCCAGGCTCGTTGATCCAATCCTGTTTCTTACAAGCACCTGTAACATGTATGGCCATTATGTATCGCCACCATGTATCTTCACGGAGGCTGAGCGTAGCCGAAGCCTATACATTCATCACCCAGGTATCTTTGCTTCCGCCACCTTGGGATGAATTCACGACCAGTGACCCTTCTCTTAGGGCCACCCGTGTGAGCCCACCTGGATTGACATAGGGCATACTCTCTTTCCCGTATAAAATAAAGGGTCTAAGATCTACATGCCGTCCCTGAAAGGATTGATCAATTAGGGTGGGTACCCGTGAGAGGCACAGTGTAGGCTGGGCAATGTATCCTCGGGGATTAGTTTGTATTTTTTTCGCGAACTTTTGTTGTTCTTCTTCAGAAGATTGGCTGCCAATCAGCATGCCATAGCCGCCGGAGGCATCGGTCGCTTTGACCACTAAAGAGTCTAAATTGGCAAGCACATGGGACTGTTGTTTTTCATCTTC
>JBCDAG010000458.1:0-5159 GCA_039186165.1 Cyanobacteria bacterium P01_F01_bin.53 | reverse complement strand
TTTCGCCACCGTCTTGGCGACCTGATCGAAGCCTTCCGTATGCTGTGCAATGAAATCTCGATCGACGAGATCTTCGGCCACGATGACGTGAGCCATCGCGTTCAGCAACCAGACGTCGGTACCCGGTTGCAATTGCAGATGTTTTTCCGCAATCCCGGCCATCCAGATCGCCCGAGGATCGGCCACGATCAACCGCGATCCTCGTTGCACCGCACGCTTCATCTCCATGGCGATGATTGGATGGGCTTCCGAGGTGTTCGATCCGATCACGAACATCATCTCGGTGTCGCGAATCTCATCGATCGCGTTGGTCATCGCACCCGCGCCAAACATGGTCACCAGACCGGCGACCGTGGGGGCGTGTCACGTGGCCGCACACTGGTGGATGTTGTTTGTGCCGAACGCCGCGCGCGACACTTTCTGCATCAAGTAGTTTTCTTCGCCCGTGCAGCGACTGGATGAAATGAAGCCCAGCGCATCAGCGCCATGACGCTGTTTCACCTCCAATAGTCCCGCGGCGGCAACCTCCAACGCGTGTTCCCACGTGGTGGCATGTAGCTCGCCGTCGTCACCCCGGACGAGGGGCTCGGTGATTCGATCCTCGTGATGGATCAAGTCGTACCTTTCTCATGCCAAAAGCTAAAACCAGACAGTGGCTGTAACTCCTAAACGACTATTTTTAGACGACTATTTCTCTCATTTTAGAGGTACGAAAGATAGTAAGGACACATTTTGACATGATATTACTTAACCAGACATCGCTTTACAAGTCATCACTTAATCATTGGCATCCAACCATCAAAAGCAATCAGCTGAAGAAAAAACCTGTGTTGATTCAGCTATGCAATGAAGAGATTGTGTTGTTTCGCAGCGCAATAGGCAAAATCGGGGCATTGAAAAATAGATGTCCTCATCGTGGCATGCGACTCAGTCAGGGGTGGGTCGAGGCTGAAGAGATTGTGTGTCCGTATCACGCGTGGAGATATGCAGCTGATGGAAAAGGCTCTAGCCCCAGCACGCCTAAGCTAAAGCCTTGCGTATCCTCATTTACTGTCATTGAGCAGTATGGAATCATTTGGGTTAAAGCGGCTAAATCGTCTGCTGATTTTCCTGATTTCAACATCCAAGATCACTTATTCGCAGGTGTCGTCACTCAAGAGATTCAGGCCCCTTTGGATGTTGTTGTTGATAACTTCTCAGATATTGAGCATAATCCCACTACGCATACATACTTTGGCTATGCTTACGAAAATCTCGCCAAAATTGAGAGTCCCAAAGTTGAAAGTCATATCGAAACGACGGATGACACCGTTCGCGTTATTAACAAAGGATCGCAGCAGCCTTTACCCTGGCTAGTCGAGAAAATATTTTTTAATGTTCACTCAGGAGACCAGTTCGTAAACGATTGGAAGACTTATTTTTCTCCTGTCTACAGTACTTTCGAGCAGTCTTGGGTCAATCCTGCTACAGGTAAGCCTAGACGGATACAGGTGAAGTTAGTCGTTTTTTATATTCCTATTAGCGATGATCAAACACGAGTGATGATATTTGTATTCACAAATCCCATCATCAATAAGCTGATATTTCAGCTTTTAGTGGGGCCTATTGTTCGATTCTTTGTGGATTATGAGCTAAAAAAAGACAAAGAGATACTAGAGAATCTTGCGGATAAACAAATGGCCTTAAGCGAAATGCAGCTGGGTCGCTATGATCGGGTTCTGGGCGAAAATCGAAAGCGAATTGATCGTCTCTACCGGGGCTAGCTATTAAAGCCGGATACACCAAGCCAGAAGCCAGATTTAGTCTTTGAGAAAACATATCCTTGAGAGAACATATTTTTGAGAAAATACGATGCGTACTTTAGATCAATTCCATACCTATTTGCGACAGGGCGCAACAACTACCGATAAGGCATTGGCTCTGTTTGATGAGTTAGATGCTGTCAACCTAGATTTTATGATGGGCCGATGGCGAGGCTCAGGCTTTAGGACCCATCACCGCATGGATGGTCTCCTAGAAACCATTGGATGGTACGGGAAAGAATTTGTCAGCCCAGATTGTGTTCATCCTTTATTGTTTTCTGATAGATCTGATGATGGATTTGATAATGGCTCTGGGGTCTATAAGGTTGATCCCAATCCTACTGCTGTTAATTTAGGATTTAGTCTTGATCTTCCCCAAAAGAAAACGCTCAAGCCATTTTACAGTGCCATGAGCAAGCTGCTCAAAACTGAAGAGAGCAAGGCTAGAGTACGTATGGTTGAATATCGTGGCAAGCTCAGTGCAACTATGATTTATGACTACTTGCCCATCCACGACGTGTTTAGGAGGGTCGATGACAACACCCTTCTTGGTTTAATGGATTTTAAGGGAATGGAACAACCCTTTTTCTTTGTGTTGAACAGGGATTAAGCACAAATAGAGCACTTCAATGTTCATATGACACTCACCACATCGCTCTACACGTTTCCAATGAGTGAAACCGTTGGTACAGACAAAGTTACGTGGTCAGCAGCGGTGAGACCCCGCGTCGTCGCACGGCGCTAGGGATTGCTCACCAAGACAGTGGTAGGACCCCGCGTCGGTCTCTGGCACTAGAAATGCGACCCTGGCGACTTCATTTCGCCTAAGGAATGCGCATCAAGACAGGGAATGCTAACCAAGACCGGGAATGCCTACTGAGACAATGGCCAAATGCATTTGGCCATTGCTATATGTGCGATCGCAGTAACATCGCAGGGCTGACTCAATTAAAAAAGAGCCACTTAAGTTAGCCATAAGTTAGCCATTTTTAGCCTTGATCGTAGCCTTGTGGCCTGTCTAATAGGGATATAGAGCAAGCAAGCGCAACAAACCAATCACCCCGCACCTGCTTAACTAATCCAGACACAATCACTTAGGTACTCATTATGCAACGCTTCGTTCTTTCCGCTTTTTCTGTAGTACTTGCAACTGCTGCGATCGCACCCGCCGCTCAGGCTATGCCTCAGACCAGTTCTTCATTCAATCTCCATCAGCTGCGCATCTACGAACTAGAAACTCGCAACAAATCTGAAGACGCCCAGTACCCCTACTATCCACAGCAAGCTGACTATCCTCAGACCTACACACCAGCAGCCTCGCAAGATGTCTCCGCAGATGAGGAGGGCACCTGGACCCCTGAGGCAGCTATCTCACAGCCCGTAGAAACCCAAGCAGAGGCGCAAGCAGAAGCCCAAGAAGAGACCTCTACCGCGCTCTCTTTGATCGAACGTCGCCACCAATCACTAGGGGACAACTAAATCACCCTTTATCGGCTACTTGCCAGAACAGCCATCGATCAAAGCAGTCACGCTGATGCCTCAGTCATTGCATTCTCAGTACTCTGGGGCATCGGTTTATTTTTGCGAGACCTGTCTCATCGCATCACATACTCCCAATTCACATACTCTCAATCGGTCCTCTAACGGCTATGAAACCAGCTATGAAACCAGCTATGAAACAACCAGCAGCAGAAAATATACGCCAATCGTTTTTTCAGACCTTTCAAAAGAGACCTACGCTCCCCCTTATTTTGGGGCACCGAGGTGTACCTGAAGAGTATCAAGAAAATACAATGGCCGGATTCAAGCGAGCAGTAGAGCTAGGCATTGACGGGGTTGAGCTTGATGTCTTTCTTACAAAGGACAACAAACTGGTCGTTTTTCACGATTTGGAAACTGAGCGGCTAACCGGTGTGGCTGGTCGCATCACTGAGATGACCTGGCCAGAGATTCAACAGCTCACCATCAAGCCAATGATTAACGTGGGCGACAAGACCATTGACTATGGCCGAGCAGAAAAAATTGAGCTGCTAGAAAATGTCCTTGAAGAGGTGCGAGGCAAGCTGCTGGTGAATATTGAAATCAAGGCGTACGGCCTTGACTTTGGCCAGCGACACACAGGCACAGCAGTGGCCAATTTAATTCGCCGCATGGGTTTGGAGTCTAATGTATTTGTCACGTCGTTTAACTTTTGGCCGCTTATCTGGCTAGAGAGAGCCCATCCTGGCATCGAATCAGGGTTTACCTACGCGCCAACAATTGTGAATAATGGTGCGTTGCAGTGGTTAATGGAGTCTAGCCTTGTGGGCAAACTGGCAGGCTCAACCCTCACCAATATGAGCCTCAACCTGTTTGATAATGACACGGTGGAGAAAGTCCACAACCGTGGGCTAGCGGTAGGGGCTTGGACTGTGTTTTCTCAAGATTCTAAATGGTTGGGAGAGGCAATCTCTCCCGCGCAAGAGCTGAATTATATTCATTCACTGACTGCTCGTGGCATTGATTACTTTATTACAGATGATCCGGTGCGACTGCAACGGGTGCTCAATCCGCAATCTGCGACAGTCTCTGTAAAATAGCTAAGAATCAGTCAAAACGAAGCCTTTAATGCAGTCTAAAGGATGGATGGCTTAGTCAAGGTAGTTTTGAAACGCATACCAGCCATCTCCTAAATAAAAAACCTCATCAGTTCCTGAGCTGCCTGAGACTAAGTTAAAACTGCGTGATTCATTTTGACTTATCGGTTGGGACCTATCACGCATAAAGCCTTGATGCACCCAAAATCCGAGAATCTCTATAGAGGCACTCTGCTTAGACGCATCGGTTGATAGAGCTTCGCTGGTATTGCCCCAAGTTAAATCTTTATCGAGGCGATACGCACCGACGATTGAAAAAGGCCCTGCCTGTTTTGATTTAGAAAGATGTAGCACCCCGTCAGGCGGTGCGATCGCTTCATCGGCCACCTGCTCTAGTGTGGGCTTTGCTAGCTGAAAGGATACTTTCAGCGGCATTCGGGTTCCCCACAGCCCGCACAGCGTAAGCGCTAATGCAGGAAAAACCCACCATCGAGGAGAGCTCCAATGAGGCAGAAAATTCTGCCAGCGGAACGAGCCGCGGAACAATAGTGCTATCAGCTTTAGGAGCCAGCTCCAGAAAACAAATAGCCACAACAATGCGACAGCGGGGGAAACAAGGCAGTGGTAAAAGGCCTCAACAAAATTAAATACGTATGCACTAGATGGGGGTTGTTGCATAAAGAACATGAGTTAGCTGCGATAATAGTGTCTAGCCCCCTTCCTTTCGCGCCCATGTCAGAAAAACCCGTCAAAACCCAGTATCGAATTCGCAACTGGCGAG
>JBCDAG010000457.1:0-5195 GCA_039186165.1 Cyanobacteria bacterium P01_F01_bin.53 | reverse complement strand
GGTGGAGCCACTACTTCAACATTTATTCGACCAATTACCACAGCAGGCCCTGCCGGTCTGTACCCATCCTCACTCGCAGCAGCCTCAAACATTGCATTATTCGCCGCTACTCGAGAACGTATGGCTGGCGCTAGGGAAGGCACTGATTCTGAGCGCTCTCGCAACAAACTGCCCGCACGCACATCATCAGGCGCAACAGAGGATTGTTCGACTTTCTCACGCGCCTGTTGTTCAAAATCAGTCTTTTCAAAAGGAGGACTAGCAACGCTATTTGGGAAAGACGCCTCCGGCAATCTCAGTGTCCTCACAGCAACCGTATTCGCAGCGTCCGACGGAGAATGCACTTTTTCAGCAGCCTCCTCAGAGAACAACGCTGCCTGAGTCTCGCGCTGAATGGGTGGACGAAGGCCCTCCACAGGAAAGGGTTCAGAAGCACTTCCTGAAAGCCCCTGAGCAGCTTCACTGCACTCTAACACACCGTCAGTTTCAGTAAACACATTTTCAGAAAATCTGTTATTCGCAGGTGATAGTGAAGTATTAGAGCGTGGAAGCGGGCTAGCAACGGGAGACACTGAGGAAGGCACGGAATCAACAACGGGTGAAGTATCCGTAGCTTTTCGCTGTGTATTAATCTGCTGAGAACTTTGTTGTAAAGCTGAACTGTCAGTAGAAATAGCAGGAAATACCAGATCCGGAGATAATCCATCGGCAGCTGAGGTAGCAGCATTTTGCGCCGAGGTGCTGCGCTCACCTATCGTCTCATTGGCTGTAAGCACTTCCTCCGAATCCAGCAGAGAAGTCGGTATCCCTTGCTGGCCAATTGACTCATAGCCTGATAGACCTAGCCGCTGATCCTGCTGAGCGATGGGGGAGGTGCTCCTCACAAAAGGTTGTAGTGAGGAAGTGGGCTGATTTGTTTGTGATCGCATCGCTAATCGACTCAAATATCCGCTCATGAAGCCCTCCTGCGCGGGCGTTCAGCCTCTATCAATCTCACAAAGGTTTGTCTCTCTTCCCGTGGCAAGCTCAAAATCTCCTGATGGCTCCAGCCATAGGCGATCGCAATTTTATGCACCTCCCGAATCAAAAAACGATGCTCAAAGGCAAGGGCGCGCAAAAAATAGGTTTGAATATCAAACTGAACAAGCTGAGCCGTCTGGCAGTGCGGACAGGTCGCATCCAAGTCCACATCCATCACTGGGCCTACCTCATCCATCGCACTTTGCAATGCTGCCGTATCCGCTAGCGGATCGCCCTCAACCGTACAGCGCTTTAATAATGCGGTTGTTGCTTGCTCTGTATCAAGACCCACCACGCTGTCGCGATCGCCCGCCGTCGGCAGTCGAAACCGCTGGCCATCTGCCAATGTGTAAATGCCCTCCCCATCTGGCCCAGTCACTTGGGTAAACGCGTTCGCCTCAAAGCGGGCCATCAGCTGCCGCAGCGAAAAGCCCAGCTCAAAGGGCTCTCCGCAGACCTTGCAGGTCACATTGCTTTCGATTTGTTCCCCAAAATAGGTGAGATAAAGATGGGCAAACAGGCGATCACAATCGCACACAGCCAGCTCTTTTGCCCGGCCTGAAGCAACGGTTGTGCCTGGCACAGACACCAGCAACCGATCCAACAATGCGGTGCCTAAAGATGAGGTGCCCTCAAGCGCACCCCCAAGCACCCCGGCACCATTCATCCCGCGGCCATGAACCATCACCTCCTGAGCCACCACTTCATCATGGCCGCACAGGGGACGAAGATAGGCCCATTGTCCGCCTTTTATTCCAGGTTTGAGCTGAACTTGCAACATTGTTTAGCCGCCCTACGTCTCAGCGACTTCAACAACCGCCTCATCCCGCTCAAAGCCCTCATTTTGCAATACAATCATTTCAAAGGCGATCGCATTGGCATTAGCATCCAGCTCCGGCAGCGCAGTATACTCCGACACCCAGCAGCGAAACACGTTATATCGCTTCACCACCGTCCCCTGCAAATTTAGCATCTCAATGGAAATGTCCTTGCGCAAACCCGCCAACGACACCGCCCCATCGCCCTCCGTGCTGTACACCAAATTCGCCCAGTTCTCAAACTCTTGAGCAAAGGTAATCCCCCTTTCTAAGGTAATTGGCTCAAACTTAGACGAAGCTGGAGAGTGACGCGGCGTGCTCACATCGCCCCCTTCCCTATGGCTAACCACCTCAGTGGTACGCTTAAGCGCGCTCACCTTACTCACCCCGGCAATCACCTGCCCGTCCCACAGCAAGCGAAACTTAAAGTTTTTATACGGATCGATGCGAGCTGCGTTCACCGAAAACTGCATAGAACAAACCCCCTAACGAATTCTTTTCAATTCAATCGGCAGCATTACACTATAAAATCTCACTCATCATAAATTTCACTCATCATAAATCTCACTCACCAAATACATTTCACCCATGACGCCATCTCGAATCGCGCCATCCCAAAGGCCACCTAAGTTTGTATTTGCCCGGCCATTTGCTGCAGCGTAATAATCACAAATTCCGCAGGCCGAAGCGGCGCAAAGCCAATAACAACATTGACAATGCCCAAATTAATGTCATTTTGAGTGGTTGTTTCAGCATCAACTTTGACAAAGTAAGCATCCCTTGCCCGTTGCCCTTGGAAAGCACCCTGGCGAAACAAGTTGTTCATAAATGCCCCAGCCGCCAGCCGAATCTGTGCCCACAGGGGCTCATCATTGGGCTCAAACACCGCAAATTTTAATCCTCTAAACAAACTCTCTTCTATAAACAATGCCAACCTGCGAATCGGGATATATCGATAATCCGCACTGGCATTGCTGTTTGGTCCATCCATTGTCCTCGCGCCCCAGCTCACAATCCCGGTAGGAAAGCTGCGAATCGCATTAATCGCTTCTGGGTTAATTAATCCATTTTCAGGATCAGAAATGTTGTACTCAATACCCCGAATACCCCGAATGCTAGCTTCTAAACCCGCAGGCGCTTTCCAAACGCCTCTATTTGAATCTGTTCTTGCATACACCCCGGCCATTGCCCCAGCAATGTTGACAGTCTTCAGTGCACCCGTCGCCGGATCGGTAATGCGTAGGCGAGGCCAGTAAACGGCTGCATGGTCCAATACCAAACCATCTCGCAAGTCTGTCACACCGCCGACGGCATCTTGAACCGTGCGCCAATCCTCCGGTGGATCAATCAACAGGAAAGCACGGCGCGCCTGGCAAAAAATGGAGGCCGGTCCCCACACACTGGCCAAATCGATAGTATCGCCATTTTGGTCCGATGCCTGGGGCAAAACCAACAAATTAAAGATATCGACCTCACTATCGATTACGCCAAAGGCATTGCTGTATTCTGTCAGGCCCGGAACATTGCCATCTTCGCCCGCCTGGCTACCATCAGCATAGTCACCTATGGCACCGTAGCCACCCAATCGATAGCGAGCAACATTGGCCCGATTCCCAAAAATCCCGGTGGCAGGGTTGTCGATAGCCGCATCATTTACAGGACTCGCCACTGCAGCATCAATATCAGTATCGGCACTGCCAAAGTCTGGACGAATGACCAAACGATAGCCCTGACGTTGGGCGCTCCAGCGAATATCAGTGGATGTGTTAATCGCAGTTGCGATCGCGTCTAGGTTATCCCTCCCGTTGCGCAATGATTCTGACAGATCAGCCGGATCAACATTTTGCCGATTCCACATCACTGTCCCAGCATAGGCAGGCGACACCGCCGGAGGCGCTGGTGTTGTCACAGAATCAGTCACTGTAATGTCAGCAACATCGGCCTCTGCAGTTTGCAAGAACTGACCTAACGTATCGAGAGAACTAAAGTTTGTACTACTGACTCGCGAGAAAATGCCCGTCGGCGCTGGACGCTGAACGGCATATCCATCCACTTCTAATCCACCATCGGCGACGCCCAAGCCTAACAGCCCAGCAATATCGTTACTCAAAGCACGCCTGATACGGATACTGCCACCCGGCAGCGTACTCGACACTCGAAAATAGGCATTAGCGCCAACAGATTCAGAGAGTGTCACAGTCACGCTAGCCCCCGTCGGTCGAAGCGCATCATCAATCCTATCTGCAATCACCGTTGCATCTAACCCTGCCTCCGGGAGCGAAACAAGGTTAAAAGCACCGCCATTAGCACTGATCTCAAATTGGCCACTGGCCAGTCCAGCGGGTGCCGCAGGATTAGCCTCGCGGATAGCCTCACTAATACGACTCGTATCGTCAGCGCCACTGAGCAAGGTACTTGAGACAGTGTAGCCTGGAATTAGCGCTGGCAGCGGATCGGGCGCGGTAGGATCGTCTTCCGGCAGCAAAACGGTTAACAAGCGCGAATCGCGATCCAACACTGTTTTGACATAGCGCCCCAGATTAGGATTCATCGAAAGATCCAGATGTGATTCTCTTTCAACAATCTGAAGCTCGGCATTAACGACAATTTCACGAAACACAGTCAAATTAAAGGTTGATTCCGGTTGAGGGGTATCATAATCCACCGTAAATCGCACGCTTTCTCCAATCAGGCCAAAATCTTTGGCGGCAAATTTGATAGTCGGCTGATTAAACTCATTACTAAGCGTTACAGCCGCCTGCATCGCGCCCTCTGCGATGCGCATAATATATGCATTTTGTCCGCCATTTTGAAAGAAGAGACGCACTTGGTCAGCCATTTCACTCATGCTGGTATCAGAACCAAAGGCACGTTCATAGTCTGTAAAATTCAGAACATTAATAGGTACGTTCAAACGGCCTCTTTGAACCATGCCCACAAATGCGGCAATAGAGGTTGACACACCTGTAATTGTGCGAACCCCCGAAGGAATCTCTTGAATATAGACCCCAGGATAACTAACTTGAACAGGCCAGAGGCGCACAAGAGTAAAACGACTCAGTAGCTTTCTCATCCCTGTGCAAAAGCCACAATCTGAGGTCTGAGATAAGAAAGTTTACGTTGGAACGAAATCAATAGTTCTCAACTTTTTTCTTTAAGTTGTTCCCAGTTCGGTTATTGGAGTCGGAGTCTCACTACAGTCATCAATGGACTTGTCACAGAGACCCCGAACCCACATCCCAAACAAGAAACTCCCACTATGAAGGGTTATGATACTTAAAGTTGCGAAACGGGTTTGCCTTACGGATGAGTATTATTCGACGATAATTTACATAGCTCAGTATACGAGTACACGCC
>JBCDAG010000456.1:0-5199 GCA_039186165.1 Cyanobacteria bacterium P01_F01_bin.53 | reverse complement strand
TGATAGCGTTCGTAGTCAAGCGCCGTAATATCGGCTTCGCTGAACTCTAAATGGAGCATGATGGGGACACTCTTTGAGCGGGCTCACTCAATTTCATCATGACGCCTAAATTAGTTCAACCCTGAGTCGTCTGGAGTATAATTCGCTATTTGAATACCCTGAAGTTACTGCTTACGGAAAAAGAATCACATTAACGTTTGGTGAAAATGTGGAAGAGCGATTCGTATCACCAGGTTCTTGAATCTGCATGTGCATATGCATTGTATTTCCAAGGTCGCGATCTTGAAGGGCTGTCATCATCTTAGTAGCGTCTTCTAATGAGCTTTGTTTTAGACACCTTCAAAGTCCTCAGCCTGTTCGGCAGTGCCTTGGGGAGCTTCCGTCACAATACCGGCGAGTGTTAAGAGTTTGGAACTATCTTTTGCTAAGAGTCGAGCGTGCAGAGTGTTTTGAATAATTTCGGCTAGCGTTTCTGTCGGATGGGTTTCTAGGTAAGTTTTGAGCTGCTCGGCTAGTTGGTCAGGGAGTTCAATAGTGAGTTGTGTCATCTTATCCATCCAGTCGATCTATCTAGTTGTGGAGATAGCTGCACCATGTGTAGGGTACGTCAAGGCCACGTTTAACTCCCCATTTCCTTTTCGTTTCCCCCTAGACACTGTTGCCAATTTGCTTTTAGATAAGCATACGCAAAGAAATATTAAGCGGCTCTAGGCAACCAACTTAATTGCTTCTACTCAGAGCCACTGCAAGCAGATGGTTCCCAGGGTCGAGATCAAGAACTGAAAAGTGCAATTTCCTTATCTCCCCGCCACGACTTTGCAACTGACTTTCAGGCTTTTTGCCTGTGGGTAACCTGTGCGTGCAGGACAGGTCTTTGCGTAGGGAGGCCCTTATCCCTGCTCTTTAACGACTCATTTTTTCAGACTTTCCCAGGCTTTAAGGAGACCCCTTGAACATTCTAAATTTCAACACTCGTACCCTAAAGCGGGAGTGGCTTCTCAACCCTAAGGATGACCTTTTGGCAGGCGCCTTGGTCGGGTTAGCACTCATTCCCGAAGCCATATCCTTTTCAATTATCGCTGGCGTGGACCCTAAGGTTGGGCTCTACGCCTCGTTCATCATTGCCGTGATAACGGCCTTTTTGGGCGGTCGGCCCGGTTCTATTTCGGCGGCGACTGGCGCGATGGCGCTGTTAATGGTGGATTTGGTAAAAGACCACGGGCTGCAATACCTGCTCGCGGCGACCTTTTTAACCGGCATTTTTCAGGTGATCTTTGGGCTCCTCAAGCTGGGTCGCCAAATGAAGTTTGTGCCCCGTGCTGTGATGATCGGCTACATCAACGCCCTGGCTGTGCTGCTCTTTTTAGCGCAGCTGCCCCAGCTGACGAACGTGCCCTCTATGGTGTATTTGCTGGTGGCGGTGTCCTTAGGCATCATTTACATTCTGCCGCGCTTTACTCAGGTAGTCCCCTCACCACTAGTGGCCCTAGCGGTCATCACCGCAGCGGCGATAAACCTGGGCCTGGATGTGCCGACCGTCGGTGATATGGGTGAGCTGCCTACAGCCCCGCCGCTGTTCGCGCTGCCCCAGGTGCCTTTTAAACTGGAGACGCTGCAAATTATCCTGCCCTACTCCTTGACGTTGGCGATTGTCGGCTTGCTGGCTTCTTTCCTCACTGCCTCGTTAGTGGATGACTTGACCGATACTCCCAGTGATAAAAATCAGGAGGCCAAAGGACAGGGCGTTGCCAATATCGTCACCGCCTTTTTTGGTGGAATGGCCGGATGCGGCATGATTGGTCAGTCCGTGATTAACGTGCAGTCTGGGGGCCGGGGTCGCCTCTCTACCCTGGCGGCGGGTGTGTTCTTGCTGGTCTCTATTTTGTTTTTGCAGGACTGGGTTGCCCAAATGCCGATGGCGGTGCTGGTGGCCGTCATGATCATGGTGTCTATTGGTACCTTCCGCTGGTCGTCTTTCAAGAATATTCGCCGTGTTCCTCGCAGCGAGGTCATCGTGATGCTGACGACCATGTTTATGATTATTTTCACCCGTAATTTTGCGCTGGGTGTGGGTATCGGTATCGTTTTGAGTACGGTGTTTTTCTCTCGTAAAGTTGCCAAGCTCATCTTTGTCGATAAGGTCTTAAGCGAGGACGGGAGCCATCGCACTTACAATGTTGCCGGACAAATTTTCTTTGTGTCTCGGGACGAATTTGCGACAACCTTTAACTATTCTGAGCCCGTCGATCGGGTGACGATTGATTTGACCAATGCCCACTTGTGGGACCAGGGTGCTGTGGAAGTCCTTGATAAAGCCGTGCTGAAATTTCGCCGTAAAGGGATTGATGTGACGGTGGTTGGCTTGAATGAGGCCAGTGCTACGTTGCTCAACCGTTTGGCGACTGATGAGGATCTTGCCACCAGTTAGCGGGCTTAGTGTCTGGCCTAGTTTTTGGCTTAGTTTTTGGCCCAGCTTCTGTGAGGATAAAAAAGAGGATACATATACATGAAAACAATTCTTCTCTGCTCTGATGGGTCTGCGTTTGCAGATGGCATTTATCAATATGGGGCTTGGTTTGCCCGCAAATTTCAGGCCCAGGCGAAGGTCTTGTTCGTGAACGATATTCGTGGCCAAAAGGTTGTTTCTACCGGTAACTTTAGCGGCAGTATTGGCCTGGGTGCTTCGGACCAGTTGCTGAATGATTTGGTGAATTTGGAGCATGAACGGGCAAAGCTCAATAACCAGCGATCGCGCCTAATCCTCAGAAATGCGGGTGAGGTGCTCAAATCGGAAGGCTTGGATGATGTAGAGCTACTCAACCCAACTGGTTTCTTGGTGGACTGCTTCCATGACTATGAGGCGGAAGCTGACATGGTGGTGCTGGGCAAGCGGGGTGAGGCCGCAGAATTTGCCTCCGGTCACCTGGGCGCCAACATTGACCGGATTGTGCGCAGCAGTAGCAAGCCTTGCTTGGTGACGCCCCAAACCTTTGCACCGATTGAGCGATTGCTCTTTGCCTATGACGGTAGCCCTACGGGGAAACGCGTTTTGAGCTTTTTGGTGGACAATGCCGAGGGCTTTAAGGATATTGAGATTCACCTGCTGACGGTGATTAAGTCGGAGGGGGATGATAAGCGATCGCAAGAGCTGGCCAAGGCTCAGGAGAAGCTTCAGCAGGTGGGCTTCAGCCTGACGGTAAGCTCGCTGACGGGCGATCCGGAACAGGTGATTGCCCAGTACATTGAGCAGAACCAGATTAGTTTGTTGGTGATGGGGGCCTACGGCCATCGCCGTATTCGCCACCTTGTGATTGGGAGTACCACGGTTCAGCTTTTGAGAAGCAGCAAGATTCCGGTGCTCTTGTTCCGTTAAGGCAACGAACCTAACCTTAAGTCTGTGTGATTTTAGATGCCAAAATCTCCGTCTGCGGAGCCTAAGTCTAGGCTCCCTTTTCAATTTTGGATCGTTGCGTCCATTGCCTTTATCAATTCAGTTAGCTTTACGATTATCATTCCGGCGCTGTATCCGTATGCGAAGCAGTTTGGCCTGAGTGATTTTCAGGCGAGCTTGCTCACAACGGCCTATTCCCTGTCGCAGTTTGTCGGGACGCCCATTTTGGGGCAATGGTCTGACCGCTGGGGGCGTAAGCCGGTGCTGGTGGTGAGTTTGCTGGGTACGGTGGTGTCGAACGTGCTGGCCGCGATCGCAGGTGTGCCCTGGTTACTTTTTGGTGCCCGCATTCTAGATGGCATCACAGGGGGCAATAACTCGGTGGCCCAGGCGGTGGTTAGCGATATGACCACCCCGGAGCAACGCACCCAAGCCTTTGGCATTTACAGCGGATTGTTTCGTTTAGGGTTTGTTGCGGGACCGCCGTTGAGCTATGTGGCGCAGCTTGTGCCCCCCATTCAAATCGGTGGATGGGAAGTCTCTTCATTTGGGATGAGCTTTTTGGTGTCTGGAGCGATCGCGCTGATCGCCGCCCTCATGTGCTTCTTTTTCCTACCGGAAACCCAGCCTGTCGATCGGGTTCACCCTGGCCGAATTGGCAAAGCCAAAGGCCTCGATATCACCAGCTTATTTACCGCCTTAGGCCGTCCTGTCGTCGGTCGCATTTTGCTGATGACCTTCCTCAATGGCTTTACCTTTACGATTTTCACCTTTGCGTTTCAGCCCTTTTTCATCAACGTGCTGGGGCAAGATGCCAAAAATCTTGCGATCGCCTTTGTCGCCTTTGGCATTTTGGCCTTTGTTTCCCAGGTATTTGCCCTAGAGCCGCTGCGGAAACGCTACAGCTTGGTGACGGTACTGGTGGGCGCACTCATTGCCCGAGGGGTACTGTTTTTGCTGATGCCCGCGCTGCCTAATATTTGGGCTTTTTCTGTGTTGCTGGGTTTCTTTGGTCTGGTGAATGCCTTTCCCATGCCGCTGATTGACTCTATTTTGAGTACTCGCAGCGACCAGCGTGAGCAAGGCGAAGTGCTTGGTCTTAATGCTTCGTACCTGAGCATTTCAAACGCGATCGGCCCTGCCGTTTCAGGCCTTTTGGTAACGGCCTTTGGTTACGCCATGCCCTTTTGGATCGCGGGTTTTTTGACGGTGGTTGTGGCCGTGTTTGCTATCACGTTGCGAGCACCCAGGCCGGAGGCTGGTTAGCGATCTGCTAATAAATAACTCCTGTGGCCCTCACCCTAAATCCCTCTCCCGAGTGGAGAGGGACTTCAGATCGGACTCCCTTCTCCCTCGGGAGAAGGGTTGGGGATGAGGGCAGCAGCAGCTTAGGGCTGTTGACCTTGTTTCACCTCACACATCCCTTAAGCCGCCTCACCCGCTAGCAAACCGCTCAGCTTCAGATACTTACGCTGATAGGGTTGCCACTGCTGCCACAGGGCCAGCCGAGACTGCTGAAAATCAGCCTCAATCGTCGGCAGCTTTTTAGCCCAGTCCGTGCCCAGCTCCTCTGCCAAAAACTGGCTGATCACGATTTGATCTTGCAGCTGACCCAGAATCTTTTGTAGGGTGCGAAACTCCCGGATTTGGGCGGCGTAGGTGATGCCATAAATCCCGCGAAAGAATTCGGTTTGGTAGCGGACACGCTTAATTTGTTTGCGTAGCTCGTGTAGGCTTTCGCCTTCCTCGCTGAGATAGTCATTCAGCTGGGGACGGGTGATATTGGCCAAGGGCGTGACGGTGGTTTT
>JBCDAG010000455.1:0-5205 GCA_039186165.1 Cyanobacteria bacterium P01_F01_bin.53 | reverse complement strand
CTGGATGCCGAATCAACTCAGGCATTTCCTGAATATAGATCTTTTGTTCTCGAATTGCTAAAGCTTGTAATTCTAGACTGTGCTTTACAGGCTCTGCTTCTTTCTTCCTTTTGCGCTTGCGGCGAGGTTTGAACAGATAAGAGAGTTGTTGAATTGTGAAAATGCCACGCTTGTTATATTTTTGAATTGCTTTCGCAGTCATCCGATCAAGTAAACTTAGATTGCCTTCTTTCTCAGCTTGCTGTTGACAAATCTGCTGAAACTGACAAGACGGGCAACTTTTGTTCAAAATCAGAGCAGGATGCTCAGGTGCCGAGTTTTTTCGCCAATTTTTAAGTGTTTTTAGTGATTTCTTGATATCTTTATAGCCATTTTCTAATCGAACTCGATGGCTCTTCCCATCCATGCCTACAATCCTTCCCATAGTAGGTGGCTCTTTTTGAATACGCCCTAACACTAATCCAATGAACAATAGCTCTGTTTTCTGTTCAGGGGTAATACTGTAGGTCCCTACGACAATTGTAGGCTCGTAGCTTCTTCGAGAATTTGGCGTGTTAGTGTCTACTTGAGTCAATACAGTACAGCAAGCTTCCAATTGATCCGATCTAAGTTTTGCGTCAATCAGATACTCATGCTTTCTGAAAGTTTTTGTCTCATAAACCTTAGATTCAGGATGAGATTTTGAAAACTCTTTCAAATATTGCTCTCGATTGTCTTGACGACGTTTGTCTAAAATCAGTGGGTATTCATGTGGCTGTCCTCTATCCTCAGAAAATAAAAGCAGAAAAGCTTTGCGGGGACATTGTGAATATGCAACAAATATTTCAGATGTGATAATTGGGATTTTGCTCATAGCAATATCTCGATTTTTCCTGCGGAGGCGACATAACTACTTACTTAGAAAGAAATTCTCTACCTAATCACCCTGTATGGCAGATTAGATGGAAAGTTTCAGTATAATCAGCCCGCCTGTATTGAGGTTGGTACAGCTTAGGCTTTATTTACAAGCAGCAATCAATATTTGACTTATATAGCCTTCTCAACCTCGCTCAATGAAACTATGGTTTAGCTTCGTGAAATTATCCGAATAATTCCGGTGGCCAGCCAGGCTCTTGAAAGCCTGCTTGGACTAACCCGTTTACCGAAACAGAATCGACCTGAGCTTGGGTCGCCCCTACGACGGGTTGCCCCTGCTGATTGATTCCCCAAAATGCACGAAAACGAGCTTCCTCGTAAGCAAATCGAAGGGGACAAATTCGCCTGTATTTTGGCTCAGCACAGGGCCAATCATAATGTTGGAATCGAGGGCTTCTAGCGAGAAAAAGGTCCCGTCTACGGCAGCGACCTCAGGCCCATACCTCGCCCCGATAGTTCAGACGGCCTTCGACATCATTTTCTTCTACCCATTGTTGCCTCCGAGTTTCCGCCGCATCTTCTTTCAGCTCCGAAAGGCCGTGTAGCAATGCTTACAGCCTGGTATGTCTGTGCATTGAGCCGGATAATTACTGGCGAACGCTATAGTTAAACGGTCCAACTGAAACCCGTCTCTTTCTCTGAGCGGTCCCATAGCTTCTCCATGATCGACTTGTCGTAAGCAAAAGATTCCAGCGTACCCTTGCCGACCGGACCGACCCATTCCATGCGGCCCGTCGGACCGTAAAGGGCTCGCTGCTCCAAGCCCCCCTGGGTGGCACACATCACTTCCGGATAGGCACCC
Organism: Cyanobacteria bacterium P01_F01_bin.53; assembly: GCA_039186165.1. Classification (GTDB taxonomy): domain Bacteria; phylum Cyanobacteriota; class Cyanobacteriia; order Phormidesmidales; family Phormidesmidaceae; genus Phormidesmis. The sequence continues at coordinate 3,488 of JBCDAG010000455.1, read as the reverse complement.
TTTTCCGCCGATTGCACCATCGGCGACAACGACATAAGCCCAAACATTATCCTGGTGGCGAGGCCACCACTGGTTTTGATCAGCGACGTTGCGGACGATCCGGGATGGCAGACATACACCTCGACGTTCTTGTTCTCGGCCCTGATTCGATCTTGCAGCTCATAGGCAAACATCATCTGCGCGAGCTTGCTTTGGTTGTATGCAGGATTAGCGCGATAATTCGTGTCCCAGTTCATGTCGTCAAACTGGATTGTCCTCAGCCCCATCTTGTAGCCGAGGCTTGCGACGACAACGATCCGGCCATTGGATGCTTCAACGCGATCAAAGAGCATGCCGCACAAGACAAAATGACCGTAATGGTTCGTGCCAAGTTGACTTTCGAAGCCGTCCTGGGTGAGCTTCCGCGTCGGCACCTGTGCGATCGCTGCATTGCAGATCAGCGCATCGATGCGTGGAACTATCTTGATCACCTCTGCCGCCGCTTCGCGCACGCTCGAAAGCTCCGCCAGGTCCATGCGGATAAAGCTCACCTCGGCGGCTGGGCCGAATTCCTGTTTCAACGTCCCGATGGCGGCGGTCGACTTCTCCGGGTTGCGGTTTAGCATCACCACCTTTGCACCTTTGGACAAAAGGATTCGTGAGGCCTCGAAGCCCGCGCCCGCATTCGCGCCGGTGATGACAAAGGTCTTGCCTGCAAGGGATGCGAGTCGTTCAGGGGTCCAGCCTTTGGGTCCGAATGGGGTGTCTTTCACGTTCATGCTCCTTTCAGAGACGGCTCAGCAACGACATTAGTCCGGTGGGCCATGCGGTGTGAGGTTTATCCTGACTCTGTTAAATTACTCTCACATCTGAGAAAAACCTAGATGAAATCGTCGCATTTTCTTGCCTAATTGTATCAATATCGTTTTCATGGCTGATGAGACGGCCTAAGATGGCTGTCATGAGCAAACAACAGATCAAACACCTCATCGAAAGCCGAATCCACGAGGACGGCCTGGCGGAGACCGGCGTCAAGGGGGTGAAGCTATTTCGGGCCACCACCCCGGTCCCCTGCGCCCCGGCAGTTTACGAACCCAGCGTCGTCGCCATTGTGAGCGGGGCCAAAGAGGCTGTGCTGGATGGTGAGCGATATGTCTACGACGACAGCCAGTATTTATGTTGTCCCATGTCTATGCCGATACAGGCAGGGACACCTGATGCATCACCGGACAACCCTCTCTATGGCGTTTATGTTTCCCTGGATCAGCGCGTGATGACCGAATTGATCATCGAGATGGAAAGGACCGGGGGCAGCATTTCTATTGCTAAAGGAAGTGCGGCTAAAGGAAGCGCGGCCAAAGGAAGCCCGACCGCAGGAAGCCCGACCGCGCAAGGAGTCAAGTTTGCACGCTGGGATGAGGCGTTCTCGGATGCGCTGTTGAGGCTGCTGCAACTGGGCAAGAGTCAAACGGACGTTGCGGTCCTTGGAGACGCGCGGTTGCGCGAGCTGTATTACGCGATCCTGAAAGGAGAGGCAGGCATTTTTGCCAGTCAGGCTTTTGGTGCAGGTAATGTCATTGCACGGGCGATCGCGTATGTGTCCTCTAATCTGAACGAGCCGATCACCATCGACGAAATGGCCACGCGCGCAGGTATGAGCCGGGCCGTGTTTCATCGCAAGTTTAAACAGGCAACAACGATGTCGCCCATCCAGTTCGTGAAGTCGATGCGCCTCAACAACGCCGCGATGAAGATTGCGGGGGGCATGAGTGTGAATGAAGCGGCCATGGACGTGGGTTACCTAAGCGCGTCTCAGTTCAGCCGAGAGTTTAAACGTATGTACGGGCAATCTCCCAGGCAATGGAGCAATGCCCAACAACAATAAATAAGCCTCTCAAACTTGCGATTCGCTTCTAAGTAGTTTGTTCTCAAAAAATGATCGGGATATGCCTAACGTCCGCAAATCAGCAGCGGGAAGCAACCTCAGCGGCCCCACCAGTAGACCTCGACCATTTCTGAATTTGGACCTGTTAGCCTGCGTCAAGACCTTTTCTTCGTAGATTTTGCAGACTTAGATTGAAATCCCTTTGTCTGACGCCCCTTACCAATAAATTTTTGATTCTTTGCTCGAATCTTGGCAGCCGCATCGTTATATAAAAATGGCAGGTAAGCATATCGGCATCCCTCTGTAACGGGAGTGGCTTCATGTAGGAGCGAACACGAAAACACAACTGCTCCACCTGCTGGGGCAGTATAAGTTTGGCGACCAAACTCTGGAAATCGGAGCAGACCACCCTCATATTCTCCAGTGTTGAGATTGAGGGAAACGGCAAACTTTCGGTGGGCTGTACCTTTCGTTGTATTGTCCCGATGCGGACGAAAAAATCCGCCACTCACGCCGTCATAACAAGCAACAATATGTCGCTCAATGCGCGTTGCCTGAAACTGAAATGCTTTGTGGATTTCTGGCGTTAAACGATCATGGATGCGGTGCATTGCCATATTTTTCAAGTTTTCATCTAGAATTTCCTGATCTCGGCGACGCTTGAAGCTATGGTCTTTAATGTGCAAAGTACGCCCCTTTTTCTCGCGCATAAATCCTGATTCCTCACCGCCATGTTGATTGTAGTAAGCAATCAATGCTTGACAGAGGTCCGGCTCGAAAATACGCGGAACGACTAAAACAGGTGCCTGCACTGAAGCTGCTCTAGGCGCCTGGATCGTCGGTAACTTTGAAAGGATAGTGATCAGTTGATCAACATGATTCTCTGGTTGAGTAGTAAAGGGCAATGCTGTTAGTACGCGTAAACGTTCATCCAGAATGTAGGTACACAGACTGTATTCACCATCCTGGTCAACTACCCCATACTTTTGACTGACACTGCAATCAAAGTCCCAAAAGAAACGAATACCTGAGCCTTGTTCTTGTAATCGGTCGAATTGTTGGTCTTCTGGATCAGTGCTGACACCAAAAAAACAACAGAATACATCATCGAACTTTTCTCGATATGGTGCTAGGTCTTCTAGCACCTTTTGACTAGCGTTATCACTAGATGATTTGAGAAAGCACAGTACCACATATCGTCCAGCTACCGTGTGGAAATGAAATTTGGGATTAGAGGTGGAAGCTATCGTAAACCAAGGTGCAGGTTCTCCTACTTTAAGAAACATGCTAATCGTTAATCCTAAACTTTATGTATCAAAGATATGACTCTAGCTGCCTTAATCGCAAACTTGAGGGAGTGCACCACCTAACCAACAGGCTAACGAGAAGCTGCGCGGTGGTCAGTACTTTTAATGAAAGTAAATAATTTCAAGTCTGTCTGCTCCTGCGCAATGCTAGCACTCAGCCAATCACCTTTAATCATAACTGGAGTCTGGCAAATTTTAGCGCCCAAAGGCACTCCCCAGACTGTTTTGTAGCTGCGAAAAGCAGCTGGAAGCTGTTCTGAGCTGGTTAGTTCAGAACAATCAACTCAGTAACCGATAGACTCTCTACATCTAAGCGG
>JBCDAG010000454.1:0-5225 GCA_039186165.1 Cyanobacteria bacterium P01_F01_bin.53 | reverse complement strand
GTTACGTTGACGGCTGCCAACTTGCCCCCCCACACACATTCCGGAAAGACCGAGGGCGGAGGAAACCATAACCATGGCGTCGACTGGCCCGGACAGACCAAAGGCGGAGAGGGAAATGGCTATGAAGCTTTGTCGTTCGACAAAAACTATGCGAGGACGCGCGATCAGATCCGGGCATTCTTGAGAACCACATCTGATGGCAGCCATAAGCACACAATCCCAAAGCTCGAATGCGACGACGCGCAGTCTGAGTCATTCGATATTGTTCCGCCGTTTCTGGCTGTTAAGTACATCATTAAGTACTAAGCCATGTCGGTCAGCCCAGCGTTTGGCCGCCGGACCAATATGGATCCAGGGTGGGATGACACGGTGCGTGCTAAACTCCAAGACCGGCTTGGTGCGCCCCTGTATTGTCCCACTGAGCGGCAGCGAAGGCACATTCTCAGCCGTAGACGATTCTGGATTCGAAATGGGCATAGTGTGGAGGGGATTATTTTCAACTTTTATTGATTTGAGCTGCTAAAGCAAGCTCCACATAACGGACTCAGCGCCACGCTGACAAAAGCACCAGACTGACAAGGACAATTCACGCGGCAGCCCCTTTAGCAAGATCATAGCAACGCCTAAACAGGCTCATAGAGAGCGTTTCAAGGGGACTTTCTAGGAATTGGCACATTATCCGACATTGTTAAGTCTAAGGTGATATCCTCCTCACTTAAGTAACTGTATAAGCCAACGAGTGTGTGAGAGCGCTGGCAGAGCTAAGAATTCTGCTGGGATCACCCGTTTAAAAAATTCAGTGAAAATCGTATTGTTAGGAGTGAATACATGGTGAATTCGCCGGTAAAAAATAGCCTTGAGGTCGCAAGCCAAGCGACTTCACGAGCAGCAGGTTTTCATCCGATTCCCGCAGCCAGATGCGCAATCGACCCACTCCCTAGCACGCCTCTTTTTGGCACCGATGGTATCCGTGGTAAGGCCGGTAACCTACTCACCGCCCCCTTAGCTACCCAAGTTGGCTTTTGGGCCGGACAAGTTCTCCGCTGTCACGGCGAGACTGGCCCTGTCATTCTTGGTCAAGACTCCCGCAACTCCAGCGATATGCTGGCATCCAGCCTGGCCGCAGGCCTCACTACCGCTGGCCTAGAAGTATGGAATATGGGCCTTTGCCCCACCGCAGCCGTAGCTCACTTAGCGATGGACAATGCTGGCGGCATTATGATTTCAGCTAGCCACAACCCGCCTGCAGACAACGGCATCAAGTTTTTTGGCTCCGATGGCACGAAGCTATCGAGCACCATTCAAAAGCAAATTGAAACAGCGCTTCGCGGCAACAGCTTACCTGATGGCGGCCTGCCCACAACCGATAGCATTCAGTGGGGACGCACCTATCACCGCCCCGATTTGGTAGAGCGCTATATCGATTTTCTCCATGAGCCCTTCCAACCCCACCCCGACCTCAGCGGTCTACGCATCGTATTAGATCTTGCCTGGGGCGCAGCGACCAGCGTGGCTCAGCAGGTATTTGAAGCGACGGGCGCAGAGGTTGTGATTTTGAATGGGTTGCCGGATGGCGATCGCATTAACGTCCAATGCGGCTCCACCCACCTCGGCCAGCTTAAAGCAGCCGTCGCCGAACTGAGCGCTGACATTGGCTTTGCCTTCGATGGCGATGCTGACCGCGTCATGGCTGTGGATGCCCAAGGCCGCGTCATTGATGGCGACTACATTTTGTACTTCTGGGGTAACACCCTAAAAGCCGCAGGCAAATTGCCTAACGACACCATCATCTCCACCGTGATGGCGAATTTGGGCTTTGAGCGAGCCTGGGAAAAACAGGGCGGCACCTTGGTCCGCACCAAAGTGGGCGATCAAAACGTCTTTGCTGAAATGGTGAACACTGGAGCCATGCTCGGCGGCGAACAGTCCGGTCACATTTTGTGCCATCACTATAGTCTCACGGGCGACGGCATCCTCACCGCGCTACACCTAGCGGACCTCCTGAAGCAGGCCGACTGCGCCCTGCCCGAACTCATTTCCCAAAGCTTTGATACCTATCCCCAAAGACTCGAAAATGTCCGTGTAGAAGATCCCGTCGTGCGTCGTAACTGGCATACCTGCGACCCCTTGCAGCAGGCCATTAGCGAAGCAGAATCTGCCATGGGCGACCAAGGCCGCGTCTTAGTCCGCGCTTCTGGCACGGAGCCAGTCGTCCGCGTCATGGTAGAAGCCGCCGACGCGTCACTCGTTGACCACTGGACCGACACCCTAGCAGCGAAAGTTTCTCAGCATCTTGCATAAAGGCTAGACACAAAAACCTTGCATAAAAGCTGGGCAAAAGACTCAGCGGAGCACAAAGGTTAGCTGAATATAGCTGCGGTTTAGCCGGGCATACTTAATGACGCTAAACCGAAACAACATAAACCCATGGAGTTTTGTGAAGATTTGCGAATCTCTATAGGTTTATGTTATTTCTGGTTAAATTCCCATCAAAGTATTTTGCAACGTTCTATGGCGGCAACGTTTTCAAACACTTCATCGGCTTCTGCTTCACCACTCCAGTCACAAGCACTTAAGCCACAAACACTTCCGTCAAAAGAGATTCAAACGGTTAAGGCCCACCCCAAGAAGGTCATTGCCGTGGGTGATAGCTTGGTATATGGCTATGGCGACAGCGAAGGCGGTGGCTGGGTGGAACGGCTGCGCAGAGGCTGGATGACTCCTGACCAGCTAGGACCAATTCTTTATAATTTGGGCATTCGAGGAGACGGCATTACGCAGGTCGCGAACCGACTAGAGCGAGAGTTTTGTGATCGCGGCGAACTGCGCCACCGCACACCAGATGTTTTAGTGCTTTCTGTCGGCATCAACGATTCGGCCAGGGCCGGACGCACAACCGGACGCCCGGTAACAGCACTAGAGAGCTTCAAAGAACAGCTCAACCAACTTTTAACAGAGGCCAAGGAGCTGTGCCCCGTGTACTTCGTTGGCATGGTGCCTGTGAATGAAGCAGCGATGCCCTTTGCCAATATTCTGTATTTCAGCAGAGCCGAACAGCAGCGCTACCGCGACGTTACCCGTGAGCTGTGCGAAGCACATCAGGTGCCCTATTTGGATGTGTTTGACCAGTGGAGTCAGCAAGATGACGCCTGGGTGTGCGATCGCCTCTGTTCTGACGGGCTCCACCCCAATGCCCTCGGCTACCGCACTCTTCTAGAAGCCGTAAAAGCGTGGAAACCGTTCATGAGCGCCATCCAGTAAATACAAGCCCACAGCTTTCTGAAGGAGCGTTTCAGGCTGTATAACCTAATCCTGCTGGTTGGAAAATTGGTACGCGCCGCAAAACGAGAGCAGCACGGCAAATCCTAACAAAATTGGAATGCTGTACCAGGGAAATTCTGCTAAAGGCTTGTAGGCAACGGCTCTTAGGCCAAGGGTCGTGTAGGTCAGCGGCAACGCATACACAAGAGGCTTGAGGGCAACCGGCAGCGTCGTAGGGTCAAAAAAGGTACCGCCTAAAAAGGACATCGGCACAATCAAAAAGTTATTGAACAGGCCTACGCTCTCCAGGGATTTCACATTAAGGCCAACAATCACACCCAACCCAGCGAACACCGCACAGTTCAAAATCACCAGCAGGAAAAACAGCGGATTGAGGAAGCTCCACACTTTCCCCGTAAATAAAACAGCCACTAAAATCACCGCCGAAGCCGTCATAAGCCCCCGGACAATCCCCGCCATCATTTTCCCCAAGTGCAGCGCCAGGGGATGAATCGGATATAGCAGCATTTCCTCAAAGGTTTTGGAAAACAGCCGCTCGCCGCAAATAGAGAACGTAGTACCGCCAAAGCTAATCACCATCGAAGAGAGAGCAACCATCCCCGGCAAAATAAATTCTAGATAGGTATCGCCCGCAGTAGGCGTACTCACACGATCTAGCGAGCTGCCCAGTCCCAGACCAAAAGCCAAAATATAGATTAACGGCGACACCAAACCAGACGCCGCCACCTGGGGAATGCGGACTCGCAAATCTAGCCAGTCGCCCCAAAAAACGGTCAAGCTATCGGCGACTAAAGTTTTGAGCGAGGTTTTTGGGGCTTTAAAAATGCGATCGCTAGACGTTTTCACAGGCGAATAATAAGTCGATACTTAAGACAATCTTTACTTATTCCATTGTGCCGTGATGTGTGCACATGACCTAACCCCATTCCAGCATCCCATCCTGTGTTCAGAATTTTCTAGAACGCGTTCTAGAAAATTCTGAACCACCCACCGATCCCCCCACTTAGCACCTCTCACCGAGTACCCCTTGCGCAGGTTGTAGGGCGGCGCTTCGCCCTGCCTGATGGGGGTGTGGGGGAAAGCTGAATTTCCCCCGCGCGTCCCTTAATTCACTTGTTCAATAATTAGATTGCTGGCGATCCAGTCCGGGCTTACTCTGGGAGAAGGCTACGCCTACGACCCCGCTCAGCCCTCGATAGCTGGCTCGTGCTGGGATAACTTCTCTGCAAGCCAAAACCAAAACTCAAGAGCAGCCAAGCAAACAAACCTGAAGAACCAAGCGAGTCTTCGGCCCTCACCTACCCAACCGCTTAGCCCACCCCAGCCCAAACGAACAAACCATTTTGGGAAACTAGTCACCCACCTCACCAGAGAACGGCTCACCGCCTTCCAATTTTTCATAGAAACCTATGGCAACGGCTGACCAAAAGGCACCGGATCTGGCCAACGCTGCGTATTAGCAGGCGTCACACTCTGAGCCGGAATCTCGACCACGGGAGCCGGTTCCACAGCCGCCGAAGTCGGTGCCGCAACTTCGGGAGGTGCCACCAGTTCGGGAGGCCCCGCCTCAAAAACCGGTGCGTCCACAGGCGGCAAATCCGCAATCCGCCCAGACAGTGACTCTGACAACGCTCTAGAACCACCATCATCACTCAAATCAGGCAACGCACTATCCGGCACTGCCACAATCGGTTCATCAGCCGACTCATTCACCGAATCATCCCCCGCCACTTCACCCAAGAAAGGTGGCTCAGCAAGAATACTCTCATCCGCCTCTAGCTCATCTGCTTCTAGCTCATCCAACCAGCCACCATCTGCCACAGACGGCTCAGCTTCAGACGGCTCAGCTTCAATTGGTTCAAACTCACTCACGACCGGAATTTCTACAGGTCCTTCAGCCTCTGCCGCAAAACCATCATCCGACCAATCATCATTCTCCGTTG
>JBCDAG010000453.1:0-5241 GCA_039186165.1 Cyanobacteria bacterium P01_F01_bin.53 | reverse complement strand
GAAGCTGGCTGATTGAATTCGCAGTATTTGTACTTCGCGTTCGCGGTTTTTCATCAGAGGCCATTCCTGAAGGGCTTTCCTTCTGGCTTATACCTCAGTTGCCTGTATGAAAAGGTGGCGAAAACTTACAGACACCAACAACGGTCGTTTTTCAGTACGAGTTTTTCAGCACTGTGTCGATTTGCGGTTCTAATGGCGTTGGTGTTTGACTGCTCGTGATCCATATTAAAGATGTCCCCACAAGACTTCTCATTGGGAAGCTTCCTGTGGGGATATTTTTTGTTTGGCGATTGACTCGTGATTATTTGTCAGGTGTGTGCTGGTTGCTAAGCGTTGGTTTTAATGGCGTTGGTTTCCATAGCATTGCTCGCTATAGTGTAGAAGACTCATTCAATGACCCAGGGCCTCTGTCGCCTTGTTGGATTGCTTTCATTTATGGATATTCCTCAAAGTGGTGACGATGCGGGGCGCGAGACTCGTCCTCAGACCATGCAGTATTCAGAGCAATCCCTTCGTCGTGCTGAGCGAGCGGTACGGTGCTCTCCTTTTTACCCTAAGCTGTTGGCCGAAATGCGTGTAAAGAGCGTTGGCATTTTGGCGATTGCAGAAGACAGTGGTATGCTCAATAGCTATACTCAGCAGCCGCTCTCAGAGATGGGGGCTGAGACAGAATTGTTATGGCTAGTCGCTGTTGGCATTTTGCGACGTGAAGTGGATGGTCAAGGCCTGACCGATAGTTTTCGCTTAACGCCGCTGGGACGTCAGTTAGTTGAACGGTGGCAATCTCAGGGCTGTCCGGATCGACGGGCTAGTCTGGTGGACTATGTAAAAAATATGGTGTTACGACGGCTACGTATTCCTGACTGGTTGGCCTGACCTCTGAAGACCTCACTATAGAAGCCTTTGCTGTATAGTTGCGCTTATCAAATAGCCTGCTCTACTTCAGGTGAGTTATACGGTGGATGAGTGGTGGATGAATGACCTCACCAAGTTTTTGCCTCATATATATCAAGTTTGGGTAATGTGAGGGAGGTATAGTAACCTGCCGATGTATCTTGTGAATTTTGCGTTGTATTACTGTGATCTCGGTGTGCGACGACAAAATGCTACGGGGTAATACTGTAAGTGAGCGCGTCCTAGGCGCAAGACTTGTATTGTAGGTTACGTCGTCGAAGCTAATAAGTAAGCATTGGAAAAACAGTGAGGGGAGCAATTGGTTAAATCAATAATGGTGGTGGGTACAACATCCCACGCGGGTAAATCCATGTTGGTGGCCGCTCTTTGTCGGATTCTGAGCCGCAGGGGCTGGCGAGTTTCTCCCTTTAAAGGGCAAAACATGGCTCTGAACTCCTATGTGAGCACAAGCGGTGCCGAAATTGGTTACGCGCAGGCAGTGCAAGCCTGGGCCGCAGGGGTTCCGCCCCAAGCAGAGATGAATCCAATTTTGCTCAAACCCCAGGGTGACGGCATTTCTCAGGTGATCTTAAAAGGGCGGCCTATTGGTCGCACGACGGCAGAAAAGTATTACGAAGAATTTTTTAGTACGGGTTGGCAAGCGGTTCAGGAAAGCTTGGCTCGTTTGAGTCAAGAATTTGATCTGTTGATTTGTGAAGGGGCGGGTAGTCCTGCCGAAGTCAACTTAAAGCATCGTGACTTGGCCAATATGAAAGTGGCCACCCATCTGGGCTCTCCCACGATACTGATTGCCGATATTGATCGCGGCGGTGTGTTTGCGCACATTGTTGGCACCCTAGAGCTGCTCGAACCTGAAGAGCGGGCGCTGATTAAAGGGATTGTGATCAATAAGTTTCGAGGTCAGCGTTCGATTTTGCAGCCGGGGATTGACTGGTTACAAGAACGTACGGGTATTCCTGTAATTGGCGTGATCCCTTGGCTGAATGAAGCTTTCCCGGCTGAAGATTCGCTCTCTCTGCTAGAGCGTCCGGCGGTTAAGACCCAAGCTGAAATTACGGTGGCGGTGATTCGTTTGCCCCGCATTTCTAACTTTACGGATTTTGATGCGTTAGAGTCTGAAGCCTCTGTGAATGTGAAGTATTTGAGCCCGAAGGATGATTTGGGCTACCCGGATGCGGTGATTTTGCCGGGCACGAAAACGACGATCGCTGACTTGTTGGCCTTGCAACAAACCGGTATGGCCGAGGCCATTAAGAACTATGCGGCTGCGGGCGGCACGGTGATGGGCATCTGTGGTGGTTTTCAGATTATGGGCCAGATGCTGGCTGATCCAGAAGGCTTAGAAGGCCAAGAAGGTCGCTTTGATGGCTTGGGTTTGTTGCCGCTGAGAACGGTCATTACCCAGCAAAAAGTGGCTCGTCAGCGTACGGTGAGTTCTAAGTATCCTCAAGATGGCCTGCCTGTTGTGGGGTATGAGATTCACCAGGGTCGCACGCAGCTAGTGATGTCCACAGGGACTGAGGATGAAAACTCCTTTATGCCTATTTTTGATGATCGCAGCTTAGGGATTGTCGATGAGGCTCAGTCAGTCTGGGGCACTTATCTGCACGGTATTTTTGACAATGGACCTTGGCGCAGAGCCTGGCTCAATCGCTTGCGTCAGCAACGAGGTTTGAAGTCCATGCCAACGGGCATCGCTAATTACCGTGAACAGCGCGATGGCATGCTGAACAGTCTGGCGACTACGATAGAAGAGTACATAGATCTAGGACCTGTCTTGGCTTAGCTCGTGTTGGCCTAATGCGGTTTGTTTTGGCTTGTCTGTTAGTTTGTGTGTTCGAGTGCATATTATTTGCTTATTTGAACGCATACTATTGCAGTGGGCAGATAATCACTGTGCAGGTGGCAAAGATGCATGCAGTTAGCTGTCGGTGATGAATTATCTAGTTCCTTGTTAAACGTCTTCTCGGGTTACGTGTGTGACGCTCAGCGTATTTGGGTTTCTATCTTTAGCAGGCCTAGTGTCTGGAATCTTAGCGGGTTTTTTAGGTATCGGTGGTGGTACGCTGCTGGTGCCTGTGCTGGTTCAAATGGGGTTTTTGCCTGTGCAAGCTACAGCAACCAGTAGCTTGGCAATTTTAGTGACGTCTAGCACGGGCAGTTTTCAAAACTGGCGGATGGGCTATCTGAACCTTCGGCAAATTGTGCTGTTGGGTATGCCTGCACTGGTGACGGCTTTTTTAGGGACGATGGTGGGCGATCGCATTCCTGACCATTGGCTCCTGGTTGGTTTTGGTTTGCTTTTGCTGTGTAACCTCTATTTGGTCTCTCTGAAAAAGAAGGTGATTCGTAAGGCTCAATTTAGGGAGCCAAGAATGGCGACTGGCCCGGCTATTAACCCTGTCACGGCGCGCTTAGTTACAGGCTCTACCGCAGGTTTTATGGCTGGGTTATTTGGTGTTGGTGGCGGTGTTATTTTGGTGCCGCTGCAAATTTTACTGTTAGGAGAGAGTATAAAATCAGCCGTGCGTACAAGCCTCGGCGTGATTGTGATAACGTCCATTGCAGCTTGTGCGGGACATGCGATTAATCAAAATATCGATCTCATTGCGGGCTTGATTTTGGGACTAGGCGGGCTTATTGGTGTGCAAATTAGCACTCGGTTCTTACCCAAGTTGAGCGATAATGTCGTGACTCAGCTATTTAGAGCCATGCTGGTGTTGCTGTCGATTTATATGTTTTTCCAAGCTTGGCAATTGTCTGCGACAGCTTAGGGTTTTACCTGTCATGAGCTGATTACACGGGTGAGTTATCAAAAAGCGCTTGAAGAGACCCATCTCTTCAAGCGCTTTCGTTTGGCTGGCTACTTTCAGGAAGTGCGGCCTGAGAGTGTGTATTTTTGAGTTTGGCACTGTCAGTGAGCTTGCTACTTTAGGCTTCGCAGATAGATTTGGCTAGTGCAATATCAAAGTACTGCGCGTCGCTCGCGTTGCCTGCGATCACTTGGAAGGGCGCGTCAGGTTCGCCAAAATCGCTAATCACTAAGTTTGCTTTGGTGAAGTCTTGCTGGCGGGTGTAGTCATTGACGGTGACAATGGTTTTGAGCCCTGTTTGTGTGGCAGAGAGCAGACCGTTGTTGGTGTCTTCGAAGCCGAGGCAGTTTTCAGGGGGAAGTTTGAGGTGCTCTAGGGCGTACTCAAAAATATCGGGCGCTGGCTTTTTTTTCGGAACCATGTCTCCTGCGGCGATGACTTCGAACCAGTCGAGGCTTTCTGCACCGAGGGTATTTTCTAGCAGTGCTTGGACGTTGGCGGGTGTGGTGGTGGTGGCGATCGCAAGTCGGACCCCCTTTTCCCTGGCCTCATTGAGCAAACGCTCTACCCCAGGGCGCAATGGAATTTTGCCTTCCGCTGCATACTGCTTGTAGTACTTAGTTTTAGTGGCATGTAGATGCTTAATGAATGCCGTCAGGTCAGCGAAGCCATCGGGTAGAACAAAGTTGGGTTTGGATTGCTGCACATAGGCTCGAATTCGTTCCTTACCACCCGAGACCTCTAGCAGTTCGCCATAGAGCGCTTCTGACCAATGCCAATCCAGCCCAGCATCCGCAAACGCTTGGTTAAATGCAGGCCGATGGCCATCGCGTTCTGTTTCGGCCAGGGTGCCGTCTACATCAAAAATTAGTGCTTTTAGCTCAGCCACGCGTGCTCTCCTCTGGGTCAATTTTGTAGGATCAATTTTGTGGGATCAATCTGTCCGAGGCAATCTTACCCTTAAAAGTCCTGTGATTAGGGTAGGCAGGAAGTGGTTGGGAACTCTAAAAGTTGATGGGACGGGAACTTGATGGGGCGGTCACTTGGTAGACCGGGCGATGACTGTGGCGACAGAAAGAGCATATTGGCTGGCATGGTCGCGGATTAAAGACGTGGGACCCGTCACTATTAAGCGACTGTGGGAGTTTTTTGGTTCATTGGCAGCGGCTTGGGAGGCCCCAGCAGGGGAACTGCTGGCGGTGGATGGAATTGGCTTACTCAGTGCTGAAAAGATTGTGGGGCTGAGGCCTAAGCTAGAGCCTAAAACGCTATTGGATCATCATGAACAGGAGAATCAGGCCTTTTGGACACCGGCTGATCCAGAGTATCCAGCGTTGCTGTTTGCCATTCACGATCCGCCGCCTGTGCTTTATTACTGGAGTCTGGCAAAAATAGACTGTAATTGAAGGAAAGAGCCACACCATAGTAGATTCAGGCTAATAACCAAACCAGCCTGATAGTGTGACTCATGATAAAACTCATTATCCATCCGAGTGAGATTCTGCTCAACTTT
>JBCDAG010000452.1:0-5266 GCA_039186165.1 Cyanobacteria bacterium P01_F01_bin.53 | reverse complement strand
TTCGAATTGAGGTTCAACATTACCAAAATGTAGATTTCAGAGCCATTTTGCAGGGTTTTACAGATATCTCGTTATGACCCCGAGATCCCTCGGCTTAGGTGACAATTGGCCTAATTCATTGGAGGAGTCCGCTCTACCCGAGCTCTACCCCCGATAGTCACCGCAGATCAAACCATTTTCCAAAAACCATATTTTGTTTTCCAAAAACCATTTTTGCGGATATTATCGATTCCATCCGTAGGTGGCTGCAGGTGGAGGCAATGAAATACGTCAGTTTTGTTTCCAAAAAAGGTGGAGTGGCAAAAAGCACGAGTGCCATTCATTTTGCATACTGGCTGACTCAGGAAGGTTATCGAGTTGCACTCATTGACGACGATGCGAATCGAACAGCATTGAAGTGGCAAGCAAGAGCTAGCGATAACAAAAAGTTCGATCCTCCATTTGTAGTGGCTTCTTTTGCAAAGATGGCCAAGGCTGTTGACGGCGCAGAGTACGTCATCTTAGACACTCAGGCTAGTATTTCTGACGACGACCTTAAAGACTTGGCCGAAGACAGTGATTTGGTTGTCATTCCAACAAAAGTAGACGTTGACAGTGCTAGTGCTGCGATCGAAACAGCAAAAGCAATCTCTGAAAATCAAGGTAACTATCGAATTTTGCTCACTGATGTGTTGAGCACTGGAAAATCAGGAGCTGAGCTAGCTGAAGACTTACAAGAAGAGGGATATCACTTACTAAATGCATCTATTCGAAGAGGCGAGGGAGTTCGCCACGCTAGTCTTGCTGGGGCGACCTTAGCCCAGCAGCCGGGTAGTTACCGAATGCCTTGGCTCGATTACCAAAAAGCGTTTAAAGAAATCTATTCGCTCATCAATTAGTAAATACGAGGTAGAGGGCTGATGGCTCGCTTTAGAACTCAAGTAAGCAAAGGTATTGAGGAAGAGAACAAATCCATTAACCAGAATATGGAAACCATAAACCATGATCTGGATATCGAAACGGAGAATTCGGGCATTGAGTTACAGAGGCAAGAACCTGCTGACAAATCAGCGGAAGAAAATAACTCAATTTTGGCTTCTTCGCCTTATGGCGAATCAGATATGGAACTAGTCAATGTAGCTGGCTTCAAAGTTCCGTATGTTGTTCGGGAGCACTGGAAAAAAGAATGTCGAAAAAAGCGGGTAAAGCTTAGTCCAATACTGAAAGAGTTCTTAGTAAATGAGTTTGGACTTCCCCCTGGTATCAGCTTGAGGGACTTGTAACTCGTATGCTCTAGAAACGAGTTAAGTAGCTCACACAGGAGCGAACTTTAAATAAGTTCTTTTACATTGACGGCAAATAAGCACCTGAGCTAAAACCTTCAGGAAGACCAAGTACTATTTCTTGAGGTAGCACTTGGTCTTTGCGCATTGCGAAATGCAATCAGACCAGTAACCAGAAACCACGTTCTGGTATCCAGAAACCATTTTCTGGAATACTCTTGAAATTTCCTAGCTCTAGAAATCCAATAACTGGTTTCTGGATTTTAGTAACCAGTATCCATTTTATGGTATCCAGAAACCATTATCCAGAATCTAATCCAAATCTTTTGGCCTCACAAAACCAGAAACCAGTTTTTGGTTCTCAGTAACCATTATCCATATACTGGAAATGAAAAACCATTTTCCAGTTATGTCTGCAGGACCCATTTCCTGTGGCGAAAATTACCTCCTGAACTCCGGCCTTCTAAACACCATCTTGGAGCCAGAGAATAACATACCAAAAACCAAAATATGGTTTATATCTCTCTGAGATTGATGCAATTTTGACAAAACTATTGGGAAGGAAAACATCAAAAAAGCGAATGAAGCTTACACCAAGACAGAGCAAGGGAAAGAAGCAGTCGAAAAGGCCCAGAAGAAATACGAAACTAGTGAAAAGCCCGCCAGCGGCAGCGCGATTATCACGCGAGAAGGCGAGCGGCAGCGAAAGCCAAGCAACAAGAACAGGAATAGGGCCGATTTATATCTAAAGTTTGGGAGGAGCAAGAAACAACTGCAAGATGTATTCACACCCGTTTTTTTCGCCTAAACTATCCAAATGGTACAGGTAATTGAATGATTATCTGGAGTATTTGGCTGAAAGATTTACTGGACAATGGTTTTTTGCTTGACTAGAAGATAAAATTCACACAATCTCTTTGGAAAACGCAGTTTATTGATTCCATTCTCAATAATGGCCTAACAAATCTGCCAAAAAAGTTGAGTCAACGCATTTCATTAAAGTCGGATATCTTTGTCTGGTTAGCCTTGCAAGGATCTCCTGAGATCCCAGGTCTGACAGAATCTAAATAAATGACTTGATTCGGGATAAAGGTCTCGTAACCGATTTATCAGGGTCGGGGACAGGTTGTGATCGAAGAGTAGCTTCACGCTTTAATGACCATTTGGGCCTTCTCGCGATCGGCAGCATAGCTCAGACAAGCACGTATATCCTCTTCAGTCAGATATGGGAAATCCTCAAGTATTTCTGCATGACTCATGCCAGCAGCCAGATACTCCAGAATGTCATACACGGTGATCCTCATGCCTCTAATGCATGGCTTTCCGCTGCGCATCCCAGGCTCGATGGTGATGATGCCGGAATAGGTCATTTCTAAACGCTAATGGAATCTCATCACCATAATATCTTCGACTACCTTACTGAAAGAAGGCGTGGCATCAATCTGCATCGAAGCTCTTCCACAGTCCACAGTCGCCTAAACCCATACGAGCAGGGATCCTGGCTTATCGAGGGCGATCGCGCAATTCTTTGAAAGACATAGCTTTCAGATTGATCGCCCTGTTTTGTTAGCGTTTTAGGGGCTTCTTACTTCAAGGCTGTTACTATCAAAAGCCGGTCGGTACTAATGAGGTTCGGCATCCTTGCGAAGCGATTCGATTTTCTACAAGTTATTCACGTTGTTCCCACGAAGTTTCTTCGAGTTGGTGGGACAGAGTGGTGAAGATGCTCGCATGTATCGGTTTAAATCCGTTGAAGTCAAGCAAACGGCCTTTCGGGTTCTGTTGCAAAAGCGGCGTGATTCAGGCGAGATGGTAGTGTGAGCCCCTGTGCTTTCTCTGACTAGCGAACTGATGCCCGCAGATACCCCGTTCAAATGCCGTCATTTCCCTCCATCGATCATCATCATGGCGGTGAGGTGGTACCTACGATATCGACTGAGTTATCGAGATGTTCAGGAGATGCTGGCGGAAAGAGGAGTCAATGTCGACCATTCAATAATCTATCGGTGGGTGCAGCGCTATGCTCCGGAAATGGATGAAAGATGCCGGTCTCGCTGGCAGCCTACCAACGATTCGTGGAGAGTAGATGAGACTTAAATCCGAGTCGGAGGAGTCTGGAAGTACTTGTACCGTGCCGTTGATTCAGCCGGAAACACCCTGGACTTTCTGCTCACGGCCAGACGCGATAGCAAAGCGGCCAAGCGGTTTCTACGTAAGGTCTTACAGCGAGGGCACGTTCAAACGCCGAGAGTCATCAATACTGACAAGAATGGCAGCTATATCAAAGCGATCGCAGAACTGAAACAGTCGGGTGAACTGCCAGAGACCTGCAAGCATCGCCCAGTAAAGTACCTTCAAAACATAGTGGAGCAAGATCACCGATTTGTCCGATGGAGAGTCAAAGCCAGCCAGCACTTCAAGAACTTTTGGAGCGCTCAACGAACTCTCAGGGGATACAAAACTATCAACATGATTCGCAAGGGACAGCTTGATGGTGTTGTTCGGGGGGACGTCGTTGCTCAGCTCAACTTCATCCTTCAACTCTTTGGGATTGCTGTATAAAAATTCAGACGGATCCTAGACTCTTTGTCTGCTTCCAATTTCTTGCAACAGAACCTGACGAAGCCAGTCGGGGTTGCGCAGCTTAGCAGAATGCTCGCTACCTGCCGAGATCTGAAATCTGATACTTTCCGCGAGATGAGCATGGCAACCAAAGAAAGATACAGGCTACTTCTGTGCAATCTAGAACAAACTCTTTTTGCTGAAGAAGTCATATCGAAACGAGCACTATGGAAGGGCCAAACTGGCATAACTGGTTAAATACAATAGCCAATCCAATTTGCAATAACGTCGATCTTTTCCAAACCGCCAGTGCCATATATCAGCTTCAGGAGAACGGTTTTTCTATTGAAGACATCAGTAAAAATACAGATCGATCCCTGCAGCACTTATTCCAAATTAAAACACTCAATGAAGCGACATCGCTCACTAGAAGCCTCGTTGATAAGCAATATATTTCAGCCAGAGTGTTAATGCTTCTGGCTTCAGTTCATTCAGCACGGAAAACAGAAATAGTCATACTAAACCTGCTGTATTCGGCTTACCATTTACAGCAACCCTGCTGCTTCGATTTTATCACTCGCCACCTGCCCAATCTGAGATTGGACAAGCGCCGCATCACAGAGGCTCAACGCAAACTGTTGACGGGCTACATTGCCACCGACAATCGACTCGACTTTTACGGGTATATCGGTAAGCTCTTTTTCAACCACTCATCTCGGCAAGAGCAGGCATCACCCAGCGTAGTATGAACGCATCCCCTCGCTCCGTCATCTCTTCTTTCCTTTAGGTTTGTCGCCTCTCTCTCAAAATTCCAATTCTTAGGCGCTGAAATCATCACTGGACGATCCTTTCAGGAGATGTTGCAGCTTATGCGCACATCGTTTTCCCATGCCTACTGGATAAGTATTGTTTCCCTCTTAGTCCACAGCAATAAGAAAATGGGCTGACCCCTGTCCAGTTGAGGTCAGCCCTAGAAGTTGTTTTCTGCAAAGTGAATGAAAGGAACTAAGCTTTGTCAGAGGCACGTGCTTATTCAATACGCTCAAGCTAACACTCATAGGCATGCGTTTAGATAAATGTTCTGGATGGCCAGCATAGATTAAAGGGCATGCAAGCTGTTAACTACTTCATCACAAAAAGCCGTTACCTGCACGCAACACACCCTTCAAGTAACGGCGCTTGACTTAAGCTCATGTGCAAAAAGACAGCTTATCTATCAGCATATTAAGTGTAAACACGCATGGAAATTGACAAAAACCATCCGTCTATTAGGCCAGTAGTATGGACTTATCCAAATAAAAACCGTCACCATGGCGGTGACGGGAAAGGCTTATGTATAAGACGTTAGAAAGTGCAGGGGGGTGAATAGCTTAAGTTAGCCGCAACAGCTAGATGCATCCGCAGCAACGGCTACATAAGACTTAGGCGGGTGCTAAGCCTGC
>JBCDAG010000451.1:0-5281 GCA_039186165.1 Cyanobacteria bacterium P01_F01_bin.53 | reverse complement strand
GTAACTTCCTCAAAGGTAAGCAGGGCGACCGTATCAACGCATTACTCTCAGCTTGTGGCTTTAACCTCCGTAAGCTCTACAGATGCATCGAACAAGCGTCGCAAACAACTGCGATCGCTTGAGGTTTTTCAGGGACAACTAGCTAGCCTCTTGTGCCTGCTGGTCCTGTCGGCAGCAACTCTTCATGGGGAAATGGTAGAGCGTGCCATACGAGGGCTTCTCCATATCGCAATGGCAAAAATACAATAGAGATGGCGTCCATGCTTAGTTGTGAAACAGGCCCCTGAAGTGAGGCAGGGCCAACCTCAGCGCTCTCTATCCGATGAAAGTATTGAATCTCGGCGGCATCTGCTGAGCTAGAAGCAAATGAGACGGTGTGGATAAGGGCATGACTTGAACGGACGACAGAATAGGCCAATGCATAAACAATAGCGAAACGAAGCAATCTGAAGTGTGTTTGGGTTCCAGGCATGCGCTTTAGAGACAAGGCATTACTTCTGTATTCATGTAATAAATAAACGATCCGTGAAATAATCAAAGCAGCCTGAGGATATCTCGTCATATTTCAGTTGATTCTGGCATCAAGCTTCGGTATTAAATTCAATTATTCACGGTGGCTATTAATAGACATAGGAGCCATTTTATAGGTGTCTATGCACTGGGACCCCCGGCTAATTACGTAACTACGTACATTATTTGTTGCGAGGTTTTTGCAGCTCCACCACATCGCTATACGTGTGATTAATAGATGTAAGCAATAACCGTGCCGCTGCTGCGAATGCTTGTTTTACTAGCAGATTGTGAAATTGGCTGTGGCCGATGGTCGTGGGCTCGGGGTATGGGATCAGGGTGTGGGCAAGTCAATAATGAATTCTGTGCCGCTTTGGCCATCTGAGCGCAGGGAGATATTGCCTTGATTTTTTATATGTTGGATAGGCGAGTGAGCGCCCGAACCCTATTTCTGTCCCAATAGAATTTGTTGTAAAAAATGGATCAAAAATCTTGTTTTGAATCTGTTGCGGAATGCCCGTGCCCGTATCTTTGATGGTGATGCGAACTGAGTAATAATATGGGAGTGGAAAACATTACGGATATAAAAGCTTTTCTCCCATTCCTAGAGGCGGTCGTTATACTCAAGGGACCAGATTTTCGAAGGTGTCGGCGCTTGTGCCGCATAGGGTGGATTCTAAAAAAAACTGGCATAGGTGTTTGATTGATTTCTAGAATTCCCTAGACTTTTCGGGAAGATGCCGAGCCTTATTTAGGAGCCTTGTTTAAAAGTAGCTTGGCCCTTCAACTTTGAAGTTTGAGTTAAACAGCTTGATGCCACTATCTGGAGAACAGAAAATGCCCCAATTTATTCTTGTTTATTTAGAGGGCGATCAGCCCGCTAGCCCAGAAGAAGGGAAGCAACACTTTGCGAAATATATGACGTGGCTATCGTCCTTAGGTGAAGCTGTAGTGAGCCCTGCTAATCCCCTTAAGCACACGAGTACAGTTAATGCTGATGGTACGGTTACTGCTGGTGGTGCTACAACAATGTCCGGTTATACGATTGTGGAAGCAGCGTCTATGGATGCCGCGCTTGCTATGGCAAAGGCCTGTCCCTTTTTGGATATTGGTGGTTCTCTTGAGGTGTCAGAATTAGTGGAGATGTCAGGGCCAAAGTAAACGCCAAAATAAACATAACTCTCCTATTTAGCGGGTGTATCTGTTTCGTTTGCCTTTCAGTGCAATAGCCTACGGTCATGTTCACGGGCCGGTTACAGTTCTGGTTATCTCCATGTCCGGAATCTTGCATCTTGCTGCTGGTTTAACTGTTTGGCAGATAATGTGTTGGCGATGTGTTGGAGAAGGGGGTGTCGCTAAAGGGCGTGCTAAAGGACTCAGACCCCTAGCAGAAATGAAACGGACACTTACGGCTTATAGTGGGGAAAATCGAAATTTGACGTGATCCTATGGCAGATCGATTTCAACAGCTAACGGTGGTTGCAGCTACGCCGACGTTAGAACTAAATAACTCAGGCCAAATCGCCCGTTTTGAGCTGTTTGAAGATGTCCATTGTCTGGGGCGTGATGCGGACTGGTCAGATTTGAGTGCTGGGATTACGGGCTGGAGCGTGATATCGCGGCGACAGGCGGTTTTGCGGCGAGAGGGCGACGGTTACCGTATTTTTGATGGTGATGGCCAAACCGCTAGTCGCAATGGCATGTTTGTTGATCAGGTGCGCATTAATGCCACTGAGGGTTACTTACTCGTCGATGGGATGCAGCTGCAAATTGGGCTCTCTCCCGAAAACCGCATAATGGTGACCTATCGGGGCGTGTCGTCACCTGCCCAGCAACCTAAAACAGTGCCGTCCATGCAGCGGCTGAGTTTAAGTCAGCTTAAGGACTGGCCGGTTGAGCTGGGTCGGGCACCCACGCCAAATCGGTATGCGTCGATGACGCTCGATGCGCCGACCGTTTCGCGGGTCCATGCCAAGCTTTGGGCCGATGGCTCGTCGGGGCATTGCTTGCAGGACTCCAGTACCAATGGCACCTTTTTGAACGGTCGGCGCATAGATCGGCGCTGTAAGCTCAAGGATGGTGACTTGATTCGCCTTGGGCCGTTTACGCTGAGCTACCATCCGGATCATTTGCTGCTCGAAGGGACGGGGAGCCAGATTCGATTGGATGCCCATCGCCTGATCAAGCAGGTGAAAGACAAGCAGGGCAATGAGAAAAAGATTCTTAACGATATTTCTTTGGTGATTGAGCCCGGTCAGCTTGTGGCGCTGGTCGGTGGCAGTGGTGCGGGTAAGTCTACGCTGATGAAGTCGCTGCTGAGCATTTCGCCGGTGACGACGGGGGCGGTGTTTCTCAATGGTGAAAATCTGCGGGACAGCTGGGGCTTATACCGTACCCAAATTGGCTATGTGCCACAGGACGACATTATTCACTATCAGCTGACGGTGGAAGAGGTGCTGACCTATGCGTGTAAGCTGCGGCTACCCCCGGATACGGATGTGAAGTCGGTGGTGAGTAAAACGCTCTCACAAATCAAGCTCTCCCATGTGCGCCATACCTTTGTGCGAAATCTTAGTGGTGGTCAGCGAAAGCGGGTCAGTATTGGGGTAGAGCTGCTGGCCGATCCGAAGCTCTTTTTCCTGGATGAGCCAACGTCTGGGCTCGATCCGGGATTGGATAAGGAGATGATGCGCCTGCTCCGAGATTTGGCCGATCAGGGGCGTACGGTGGTGCTGGTGACCCATGCGACGGCCAATATTGGTGTGTGCGATCGCATTGTATTTTTGGGCCGTGGCGGCTATCTTTGCTACTTTGGTCCGCCGAAGGCTGCGCCAGACTTTTTTGGCTTACCCGCAGGGCAAGACCGCGACTTTGCCGATATTTACCTCAAGCTGGAAGGGGGCGACGATGAAGCGGCTAATCGAGAAACGGTGAATGCCTGGTGCGCTAAATATCACGAGTCCAGCGCCTATAAAACCTATGTGTCGTCGTTGCTCAGTCCGGGGCAAAATCAACCCTCACTGACCAACGACCGAGTGAGTAAGGGGGTGTCCTTTTGGGGGCAGCTCAGTTTGTTGAGTCAGCGCTATTTGCGGCTGACGTTGCGCGATCGCCTCAGTCAAATACTAACCCTCATTTCTGGCCCCATTGCCTTGGCCCTGACCGGCATCATTCTCAGTGATGAAACCCCGCTGGCCAGGCTGGATGAACTGACCGCCGGGCAGGCTCCGCTGGCGCTTAGGCTGGTGTTTGTTTTTAGCTGTATCGCTATTTGGGTGGGGCTTTCGAGTGCGGTCAGAGAGATTGTAAAAGAAACGGCTATTTATAGCCGGGAACGGTTAATTAACCTGGGTCTGTTTGCGTACTTAGGCTCTAAAATGCTGATTTGGCTCGGCATTGCCGCCTTGCAGTCCATTTTGATGGTGGGTGTTGTTTTGCTGGCGTTTGACTGGCCTGACTCATCGCTCATTCCCTGGGGGTTGGGGTTAGGAATTACCAACTTTTTAACGATTTTGGCCAGCGTGAGTTTGAGTTTGATGATTTCATCACTGGTCAAAACAGAAAATGCGGCTAATAATCTGTTGCCCCTGATTATGATTCCACAAATTATTTTTTCGGGTGTGTTGTTTGAGCTCTCTGGCATCTCCCAACAACTCTCCTGGCTCATGATCAGCCGCTGGTCAGTGGGGGCCTACGGGAGTTT
The DNA here is from genome assembly GCA_039186165.1 of Cyanobacteria bacterium P01_F01_bin.53. Taxonomy (GTDB): domain Bacteria; phylum Cyanobacteriota; class Cyanobacteriia; order Phormidesmidales; family Phormidesmidaceae; genus Phormidesmis. The sequence continues at coordinate 1,068 of JBCDAG010000451.1, read as the reverse complement.
GGTGGATATTAATGCCATGGTGCCTGAACCGGTGACGCTGCCCGATGGGAGCGTGCTCGAACAAGTGTTTTCGACGACGGCAACCTATGATGCAACCTGGGCAAATGTGGGTTTGAGCTGGGGCGTTTTAGGCCTGCATGTTGTGTTTTATTTGGGGGCAACGCTCTGGTTGCAAAAGCGTAAAGATATTCTTTGAGTGAGTGCCTTAAAAAGGCAAAAAGTGTCAGTGCTGTGCATAGTCGGAGAACTTCATCCGTACTCAAAGGTTAATAGCGCTTTTTTGAGCGCTTTTTTTGGAGACCGCCTAAAAGCACTTATACAAAACACTCAGGAGACAAAGAATCATGCGACTGGTGTATTCTCGTCGAGCACGGCTGATAAAGTACGGGGTGGTTGCCCTGCTGGCAATGTTGTTTATTACGCTGACCGCTTGCGTGCAGTCTGATCTGAGTGTTTTAGAGGGTGACTCTTTTCCGCATGCTGAGGTACTTGCGATCGCCAAAGCCACCCTCACGGGCACTAAGCTGGCCCCAGCGATTAGCGGTGATATTACCCTCGAAGAAACCGCCGCAGGTCTTAACATGCGGGGCACTTTCGAGAACATTCCAGCGGGTATGCACGGTTTTCATATTCACGAAGGCGAAAGTTGCGCCGATGAAGGTAAGGCCGCAGGCGGTCACTTTAATCCCCGAGGGGTAGACCACGGTCACTTACCCAGCAGTGGACTCGAAAGTGCCCATGCTGGGGATTTAGGAAATCTGCTGGCGACGGCCACTGCGCCCGCAGATTGGTCATTAGAGATTCCTGGGCTGACGCTGACGTCGGGGGAGTTTTCGGTGGCCAATCGCACCTTTATTCTCCATGCGGACCCCGATGATTTGAGTCAACCTACGGGCAATGCAGGGCCTCGAATTGCCTGCGGAGTTATTGAACCGATGGCCTTAGTGCCGTGATGAATTGTTGAGATCTGCCTGAGGGGGTGACACAATCAGTGCAAGCAATGTAGGGAGTGCATTTGGCAGTCCGTAGACAAAAAAAGATAGGCTAGTTTTGCAAACCAAAGCCTAT
>JBCDAG010000450.1:0-5309 GCA_039186165.1 Cyanobacteria bacterium P01_F01_bin.53 | reverse complement strand
TTACGACTATCACTGGGTCGTCAATAGCGAGAAGCTCAATGAGCAATATGGCGAGGGCTTTACCGATAAGATTCAGGCAGCATTCCTAAAGTTGGATTCCAGTATTCCTGAGCAGGCCGAAATATTGGATTTGTTCGGTGCCCAGAAGTTTATAGAAACTGAGAATGACAACTATGCCCAGATTGAGGCCGTGGGTCGTGAAATTGGCAAGATTAAGTAATGCCCAATGAATAAAGCGGGCTATGACGCTACGAATAGACCAGCCTTAAGGCTGCATGAAGTCTCCTGTCGATTTGGTTCAGTTGTCGCGTTGCAGTCGGTGAATGTATCCATCTCATCGGGAGAAAAAGTTGCGATTGTCGGTCCTAGCGGTGCGGGTAAGAGCACGCTACTGAGCTTATTCAATGGCTCATTGAGCCCAACCATTGGAGAGGTGATTGTGTTGGACCAGCCACTACAATCACTCAGCGGTGCGCAGCGTCGAACCGTTCAGCGTCAGGTAGGGACGGTGTATCAGCAGCACAATCTCGTGGCGAATTTGTCTGTGATTCACAATGTCAATGCGGGGCAGTTGGGCCGCTGGCCATTGTGGAAAGCACTTTGGTCTTTGGTTTGGCCCCAGCAGTTAGCCGATGCCCAGCAGGCGATGACCCAGTTGGGATTGGCTGATAAGCTCTATGCCCGTACCGATAGATTGTCGGGCGGGCAGCAGCAGCGGGTGGCGATGGCCCGAGTCCTGGTCCAAGACCCGGCGATTATTTTGGCTGATGAGCCGGTGGCGAGTGTGGATCCGGCTCGCTCACACGACATGATGGCCTTGCTTAGCGATTTGGTCAAAAATAGGACGCTATTAGTGAGTTTGCATGATGTGGACTTGGCGAAGGCATATTGCGATCGCATCATCGGTTTGAGGCAAGGTCGCCTCGTTTTCGATTTACCTAGCGCCGACGTTAGCGATGCGCAGCTAGCGGCTCTGTATGATTTAGAGAGAACGTCTGCTTGATCGGTATTTTGTGAAAAACGTTCTCTATCTATATATTTAGTCGATCCCTTGAAAGATCCCCTCGGTTCTCCTCCTATTATTAAGCCGCCTGTGAGGGCTTCTCTGATCGATGCTCAAGCAGCAGAGTCTGGTGAGGGTGAGACTTTTAATGATGAGTCTGTTGTAGGACTAGCGTCTTTCTGGAATCGGTGGAGGTGCCTTTCCGGAGAGGACGTGCTCTCTGGTCGCAGTGCTTTGCTGATGTGGTTTGGCCTGGTGATCTGGTCGTTGTGGATGTCTGGCGTGGGCCGCAACCCCTTGATTAACTGGGCGGGCTTTGGGCTGGTGGGGCAGTTTTGGGCGGCGATGTTTCACCCGGCGCTAGATGCCGATTTCGTGCGGGTGATGGTTGATGCGGCTGTCACAACCTTAGCTTTTGCGGTGTGTGGTACGGCGTTGAGCCTGATGATTGGCTTGGTGAGCGGAATTGCTTGCTCGCGGATGTGGTGGCAAATTTGCTGGCCCGGTGCGGTGGGGCGAAGCGTTTGGCTTGGATTAAGAGGATTGCTGGCGATCCCTCGGGCGATTCATGAGCTGATTTGGGGCTTGCTGCTGCTGAGCATACTGGGGTTGGATCCAATGGTAGGGGTGTTGGCGATCGCCATTCCTTTTGGTGCCATCACGGCCAAAGTATTTTCTGAAATCTTAGACGAGACACCTACGGAACCCCTGGGAGCGCTTGTTAATAGTGGCGTTCGACCAGGGATAGCCTTTGTCTATGGGCTATTGCCCCAGGCCCTGCCGAATCTGATCTCTTACGGCTTCTATCGGTTTGAATGCTCTTTACGAGCGGTGGCAGTGTTGGGCGTGATTGGTGCCGGTGGCCTAGGTTATCAAATCTTTTTGAGCCTGAAGTCGTTGCAATATGAGCAGCTATGGACAGGCTTTTATGCCCTGATATTGCTCAATGGTGTGGTTGATTTATGGAGTGCGCAACTCAGACGCCGGATGGGATTTGTCAGTCGAATGGACTTGACGAAGGGACGTGGTGCGGCTCAGAAGTCAGAAAGCCAGGCGGGCTACTCTGCGAGAAGGCAAGCCTATGACTACGCTCAGCCCTCGTGTGATCGTCAACCGGCTCAGTACAAACGCTTTGCCACTAACCCAGTGGCTGAGCGTAGTCGAAGTCACAAACACTCTCTATTCGTATGGTTCTCCTGGAGTGTGATCGCCTTTGCCATTCCCACCTGCTTTGCCTACCTTAATATTGACTGGAGCCGATGGGGCCGCGCGCGATCGCTCTTTGCTGACATCGCGGCCCAAGTTACCCCTGCCCAAGTCCTCCCCGAATTCTCTTTTTCACTCGCTCCCATGGCATTGCAAACCGTGGCGATGTCAGTGCTCGCCATTACCTTAGCCGGACTCGGCGGTGTCCTTTTATCCTTTCCGGCTGCCCAAAACTTTTTCCTCCCTGGCGGATTGCTGCGTGCTGCGGGAGAACCTGGCCGTTGGAGCGTTGGGCACTCCATGATGCTGTTCTCACGCTTGGTGTTACTCGGGGCGAGGGCCATTCCCGCGCCGATTTTGGCGTTGGTGATTTTGTATGGTGTGTTTCCCAGCATTTTGCCGGGGGCGTTGGCCTTGGCGATTCATAACTTTGGCATTCTCGGGCGGCTGATGGCGGAGGTGAATGAGAATTTGCCCGATGGGCCAGTGCGGGCCTTGCGATCACTGGGTGCTTCTAGTGGTGGTCTGATTTTTTATGGCATTTTGCCTGCAAACCTATCGCGTTTTTTGGCCTACATTCTCTACCGTTGGGAAGTGTGCCTGCGGGAGACGGTGATTGTGGGATTAGTGGGTGCTGGCGGTTTAGGGCGGCTGATGACCGAGCAGCTGAGCAGCTTTGATTACAGTGGGTTAGCGGCAACGTTAACGGTGTTTATTCTGCTGACGGTGTTAGTGGATATGGTCAGTGGCTGGTTCAGGGCTGCAGTTCGTTAGTGATTGCTCCACCATAGGTATTCCGCCGTCAGAACGGGTTCAGGGAGTGATTAAATGGGGATTGGTTGAAACGAGGGCGCACTGTTGGGTAAGCGATCGCTAGCGAATATTGCAGGAATTGTGGCAGCGGCCACCTTGCTGAGTAAGGTGTTTGGCCTGTTGCGGGAGACTGCGATCGCAGCGGCCTTTGGCACAGGGCCTGTCACCGATGCCTATGGCATTTCCTATGTGATCCCCGGCTTCTTGCTGATATTGCTGGGCGGCATTAATGGCCCTTTTCACAGTGCCATTGTCAGTGCCGTTGCCAAACGTAAAAAGGAGGACATCGCGCCCATCGTTGAAACGGTTACCACCGTGGTCGGTATTGGCCTAGTGATTGTGAGCATTGGTATGTTCATTTTCGCTGAACCGATTATTGATTTGCTGGGGCGAGGCTTTTTGGCAACGGATGTTGGTGAAGTGAGTCGGCAAATTGCCATCACTCAGCTGCGCATCATGGCCCCGATTACGATCTTTGCCTGCTTCATTGGCATCGGTTTTGGCACCTTGAACGCGGACGATCAGTATTGGCTTCCCTCGATTAGTCCGCTATTGTCTAGCTCTGCGGTGATCGTCGGTCTTGGTATTTTCTGGTTGCTAACGGGGGGAGACATTAGCAATCCAGACAACATTATGGTCGGTGGTATGGTGCTGGCCTTCGGGTCTTTGTTCGGCGCGTTATTGCAGTGGTTGGTGCAGGTCCCTGCCCTGTGGAAGTCTGGGCTGGGTCGATTGCGCCTGCGCTTCAAGGTCAATGATCCGGGCGTTCGCGATGTGCTGAAGGTGCTGGGGCCTGCGACCTTGTCCTCTGGCACCATGCAAATTAATGTCTACACTGATTTATTCTTTGCTGCCTTCGTTCCTGGAACCCTGGCCGCGCTTGGCTTTGCGAATTTGTTGGTGCAAACGCCTTTAGGTATTGTTTCCAACATTATTTTGGTGCCCTTTTTCCCCATCTTTTCCCGATTGGCAGACCCTGCCCAATGGCCTGAGCTGAAACAGCGCATTCGCCAAAGCCTCGTTCTGGTTGCGCTCACGATGCTGCCGATGAGCGCCCTGATTATCACCTTGGCCAACCCCATTGTTACCGTTGTATACAAGCGCGGTAACTTCGATGAAGATGCTGTACGGCTCGTGACGCTGATTTTGATCGCCTATGGGGCGGGCATGTTTGTATACCTGGCGCGAGATGTGATGGTGAGGGTGTTTTATGCCCTGGGCGATGGCCAAACGCCTTTTAGAATCAGCTTGGTCAACATCGCAGTGAATGCTGTGTTGGACTATCTCTTCTTTAATTGGATGGGGCCAGCGGGTTTGGTGGTTGCGACCATCGGCGTGAATATTGTTTCACTGGTGGCGATGACGGTACTGCTGGATCGCAAAATTTGCGGGCTGCCGGTTGCAAACTGGGCGCGAACCATTGCGGTGTTAACGATTGCGAGTGCAATCAGTGGCGTTTCCTGTTGGCTCACGTTGGGCGGGCTCACGAGCCTCATCGGTGCCGATGGCTTCTTTGTGAATTTGATTTTGATGAGTGTGGCCGGTGCGATGGGTGTCGCAACCTTTGCCCTGTTGACCGTGGTGCTAGGTATTCCTGAAGCCGGTATGTTGACAGATCGTATTCGTCAAAAGATTGGTCGTTAGGCAAGAGCGGTCGTTGAGCACTGACTGGATGATCAGACTGCCTGATTAGATGGAATCCATCAACATAACTAAGGCAAGCCGTCCTCGATGACTTTTGACCGCATCCTTATCACCGTTAAAGGTCCGGGTCTTTACCCACTTATCACCCGACCAACAGGCGATGGTGCCCTCTAAATGGACGGCTACAGCGACAAAATCTTGGGATGGGACAGCTTTGTTGGACTGTGATCGCCTCATTTTCAAAATGCGATTGGTGACCGTTGATGCGATCACCTCTTTCCTGGCCCTTTGCGGCAGCGGAACTCGCTCAATACAACGCTTCCGACGGCCCTCGTGATATAGATACGCAATGCAGGGCTTGGCTGTCCTCTCAGGTTTTTTATTCAGCCAATCCATCAGATATTTTTCAGGGTTTTGAGCCATAGTCAGTGACGACAAAGTGAATCCTCAAGGAGTCTCTCGCTCACAGTTTCACCAGATGTCTAAGGGGATCAGTGATCTTGGGGATGGGTGCCAAGTTAAGGTTACGTCGCAGTAGTCAAGGTTGCGAAACAAGGTTAGGAAAGGAGTATGGTAGTGAGCCCCTGCGCCTCTGATGAGTCATCGATACGCCCGTAATCCGGACCATATTCGTCGTCGCAAT
>JBCDAG010000449.1:0-5319 GCA_039186165.1 Cyanobacteria bacterium P01_F01_bin.53 | reverse complement strand
CTGCGGTCGCGTATTGGGCCTGCCAAACCGAAAACCCCGATACGTCAAAGTTGTCGAATGAAATTTAGAGTCCCCTATTCTCGGTTGAGTCGAGAGATTAGGGGAATAGCTCTGCAGGGGGGAAAGACTGTTAGCATTCTTCCTTTGAGTGCTGGCGGTGGAAGAGATGTCTCATCTCAGACAGAAGATGATTGGTGGGTTGAAGTTTCTACGCAACAACCGAAGAATCAATTTTATTTCGGCCCATTCGGCACGTCGTCTGAAGCTGAATCCCAGCTGTCTGGCTATGTAGAAGATTTAAGCGAAGAAGGCGCTGAGGAAATCACCTATAAACTGCTGTAGGGTCATCCAGAGCAGTTGACGATTGCTCATGCAGCCTAACAGATGGTGTTTTTGTCAGGATTATTGCGAACAGACTGACTACGAGATTAGCCTGCCTCTACTTGAAAGGGCAGGCTATTTCTCAGAAGCAGTGCTAAAAAGCCCATAAACCCGATATTGCCCCCTTAAAGTCGAACAATATGCCGCCGCCCCGGTCTCTATATCCGTTTTAATCCACTATAGAAAACTGTGCGTTTATGAATCACGCCGAAAAAGACTCAAAAGATTACAGCTGTAACGGTAGTTGCCAACACATCTCTAACCACTGCTCTATCTCTGGCCGATTATTGGAAAAGCGCAGTTCGGCGTGAGTGATTGCGAGGCGATCGAGTGCGCCCTGCCGCCCAAGGCGAATAATGGCAGTTAACAATCCATCCGTCCGAAGCCGCAATGACAACCCCATGCCCACCAAGAGATCTGCAACTTCCTGAGTTGCCTCTGGAGGCACTTGCACCTGCTGCTGTTCGTAGGGGATGGAGAAGTTCATCAGACCTTACATTAGCTTAATATTATTTTAAGGTTCGAATACTAAAAAAAGACTGCTAGATCGAGCAGTTGGACCAGCGGGCGCATTTGAACAGAAAGTTACGGTTTCGCCCGAAAGCATTACTCTGTAAGCTTTCTAAGCTTTTTACATGTTCAAGTAATTCTTGAGAGTCCCGTCTTGGTCTTCAGTTGCGGCAGGGTAGATACTTGCAGTACGTGAACGTGCAGTAGTGACATTTGGGGTTCTTTTTGTGTCTACTAAGTCGATTTCTAGACACTAATGTCTAATAAATGCAGGAAAATGATTAATTAGACAGCATTTTTGTACTATTTTGGCCTGTCTATTAATTTAAGAGATATTGGACACTCTACCCCTGGTGCATAAAACCGTAACTTTCTGTTCAAATGCGCCCGCTGGTCCCAGTTGGGCGAGCTATGTACTGGACAGGCATATACAAACGACCCCTGGAGGGGTGGTCATGAGCTGGGTTCAAGCATTCCAAAATTCAGGCAGCTGTAAATTGGGGATGAGCGATTCTGCATAGTAGGGGAGGAGGATCGGTAGTTCAAAAGCTACGTAAGTCAGTAGCTCAAGTCGTTCTTCCAACTCTCTCAAAGGCAAGCAGCGTGGCTATCCCTGAATAATTTATAGATAGTATCTTGACGGGTTTTAGGATGTAAGGTGGCTGGCGACAGAGAGGACTGACTCCATTCCGATCGATTGCAAACGGACTCCCTGAGGAACGAGTATCCGGACTCAGTTTCGACTACGCTCAAAATTTACGGAAAGATTGCTGATCTGCTTGAAAAATTCCTCTCGGCTGCTACCCAGTAACCAACTAACCTCGATTTCTCCCAGCCGAGATCTGAATCCTGACAATTGCCCCATTTGTTCTTTGCAAGGGGTTGCTACTGACAGATCCACATTGCTACAGCAGCATAGATGTCTGAACATACCAAAACAGCAGCACTGAAATGCTTCTACTGATAACTTTTCCTCACTTAGAATAATCCTATTAGAGTCATCGCGAGCTAATAACTCGGCAAATAAACTCTCATAACTTATTAGAGGAAGTACCGTAAAACTCTCTCAGTTCTGCTGTTTTTAATTGGGTTAATAGTAAGTTAGACAGTCTATACACTCCGGTATTGAATGCGTCTGAAGTTTTTTGCTTCAATTTCACTTTACCCCTGATAACGATATTTGCTATCTCGTGAAATATAACTTTAAGCTATCAACTGAAAACCAGCTATCTCTACTGTATTCTCATCCATTTGATGGATGAAAAGGCTCAGTTGATGACACATGCAAAGGATTTGAGGACAAGCATTGCGCAGAACGCTTGCGTGGCTGTAGCAAGAAAAGCATTAGCACTAGGACTGTAGTTTTTCACGTTTGATATCGTGCAGAGAATTCCCCTTTCCTTCAGCGCTATTGATGCACTATTGCGCGCTCCTCGACCCAGCTCTTCAACTCACAGACTTCGGCAAGCGGGAGAGGTCGCTTTCTAACAACTAGAGAAGGCGGCATGGGGATGCTCCATTACTACGTTCCCAAGCTCCTGGGTTACACGTACTAAAGTGGGCAATCAACCGATTCGAGAAGATGATTTGAGCAAATATTACACATGAATGAAAGAAGAGCTCACTCAAAACAAAAGGGATAGTCTAGCTGAAGGTGAAATCAGTGGTGTGCTCAATGAATTTGTTTGATGACTCTCGCGACATCCGCAACCCCTGGTATTTTTCCAACAGTGCCCAACACGACGTACTGCTCAGGAAAGTGAAAGAAGAATTCGAACAACTCCACAGGGACATGCTTCCCACACCTCTCCTGAGAGAGAGGCCTACACGAAGAATCAGACAACCCCAACTGCGCAGAAGTGGACGGTTTTCTTACAGAGTCGGATAAGTGTTAGAGCTTCCTCAATTATTAACTGAGTGCCAAACCAAGAAGGCAATTGCTCGAGCGGCGCAGTGTTGAGTGCTAGAAGCAAACTAAGCTTCGTCGATTGATTGAAATAGGCCACCAGGGGTATAGGTACCAGCAATTTTGAGGCCGCTGGACATAATGGGTCGGTTACCCATGTAAGTGGCGACTATATTGTGAGTGCTGGCCATAATGGGGCGATTGTTGCCATAGGTGCCCGATACTTCCATCGGACCGACCTCGACAGGGCGACCGGCCCCGTAGGTGGATGCCACCTTCAAACCACTTTCAACAATGGGACGATTACCCATGAACATAGACACAATGTTTAAGTGGGCCGGAGAAATAGGGCGTAACCCTAATGCTCCGCCGCGATCGTAGGTTTCCAAACCAGAATTTGCTTCATCTTTACTGGCCATGGTTAGAACTTCCTCGTAACATGCAGGATGCAAAGGGATGCTCGAAAGGCTTACATTATCTTTTGCGCAAATCTAGGCCGCTCAGCAGAGAAAGAAAGAGATAGCGATCGAATGGGCGGGTGGGAAATAATGATTGCCCTAGTTCAATTATCTGCTTAAAGCGTGAATTTATTGTTTCTTTTTTGGGTTTCAGACTAACTTGAAGCACCTGTATGACTAATTGAATCTGGTTCTTGCGGATTTGGCCTGGTTCAAACTCCTAGTCAATAGCGTACCCTTTGAGGCCAAGGCTGGGCATCACAAAGTCTTATTTAGTAGGGCTTTGAGCATATGATGAGTGACCCAAAAGGTTACCCTGTTTTGAAACGTGCCCCGATCTTCAAAACACCGAGCGAACTTTTCCGTAATTCCAAATTGCCGATCTACTTGCTTGACTAACAGCAGGTCAGCGCCAGAGATGATCGCTCCTCCATTGACGTCTGCCTCTACAGACCTGCCTTCCAAACGGCAAAGTTCGGGAGGTTTCTGACGCTGACGACTGTCAAATTGGGGTGACTTTCGAGAGCGACAGTCTGTCGTTGAAGTTGACATTGGTGATCGGGGCTAAACCCGTGGCTATGCAACGATTCTACGCCTTCAGCCCCCTTTCTACTTTTCAGGTGAGAAATGCGGGATGCCTGCGGCGATCGCGCTGTCGATAATCAGTTCGCCTGCCGTAGCAGCGATCGCCATCCCAACTGTTCGAGCCATCTCCATCTGGACCGTGTAGAAGACGAGCTTCAACAGTACTCCGATAAGTATAGAAGCTATGTCAAAGCGATCCGAGACCTGAAAGAATCTGGCGAACTGCCAGAAAGCTGCGAACATCGTCCTACAAAATACTTAAACAATATAGTGGCGCAGGATCACCGATTTGTTCGATGGAGAGTCAAAGCCAGCCAGCATTTCAAGAACTTCTGGAGTGCTCAACGAACTATCATGGGATATGAAATCATCAACATGATCAGAAAGGGGCAGCTGGATGGTGTCGCTCGGGGAGACGTCATCGCTCAGATAAACTTTGTCAATCAGCTCTTTGGGATTGCTGTATAAAAATCCAAGAGCAGCGAAAGGTTCTTGTCACTCACCACTTTGCTGCAACAGAACCAGAAAATGGGCTGACCCCTGTCCAGTTGAGGTCAGCCCTAGAATTTGTTTTCTGCAAAGTGAATGAAAGGAACTAAGCTTTGTCAGAAGCACATACTTATTCAATATGCTCAAGCTAACACTCATAGGCATGCATTTAGATAAATGTTCTGGATGGCCAGCATAGATTAAAAGGCATGCAAGCTGTTAACTACTTCATCACAAAAAGCCGTTACCTGCACGCAACACCCCCTTCAAGTAACGGCGCTTGACTTAAACTCATGTGCAAAAAGATAGCTTATCTATCAGTCTATTAGGTATAGATATGTACTAAAAGCAATAAAAACTATACGTCTGCTAGGCCTGCAGCATGGACTTATCCAAATAAAAACCGTCACCACGGCGGTGACGGGAAAGGCTTCCGTATAAGACGCTAGAAAGTACAGGGGGGTGAATAGCTTAAGTTAGCCGCAACAACTAGATGCATCCGCAGAACGGCTACATAGGACTTAGGCGGGTGCTAAGCCTGCAGTATGCCAACCAAAGAACTGCACGTCTTTGACAGGTGCAGCAACAGTTTTTGGGCTAGAAAGAACAATGGTACGGCCACGGAAGCGGACTTCTTTAACTGCTTCAGTGGGCATGGAAGACTGGTAGGTGAAGGGGATGCCGCGATACTTCAGTTGATAAGTCATGATGTCGCTCGTTTGGTAGTGATGTGTGCTTTCGCTTTGGTAATTAGTATTCCGCACACATCTGCATAGGCCGGTGACAACGGACATGAGGTAGCGGTGACTCTCGTCACACCACCACTTTCCCCTAGCGAGTAATGAGACTCGTTCGAAGAACAGTAGCTAGGAGCGAAATAAGTATAGAGGATTGTGTTGTCTCTATGATGAGTTGCGAGCAGTAGCTCTCCAACCAGGAATCAAGTGAATTGGAGAGACTACAAGTGGTTCCCTGAAGGAGACTGCTATG
>JBCDAG010000448.1:0-5322 GCA_039186165.1 Cyanobacteria bacterium P01_F01_bin.53 | reverse complement strand
GGCTCACTCGCAACTAATGCTTCCAAACTAGCCCGCATACTCGGCTGCTTCGGGTTCAACCTGGCCCGAAAAGCGTTCATCCCAGCCGTCTGTAATTCTGCCTCGTAACTATCAATTAAAAGCGCTTGCAAATTCCGGTCATCACAAATCACCAGCAGCAAATCTAGCTGTTGCACATTGGCCTTAATCGAGACCACCAGCTTGCGAAACATTCTTTGATTCTGGGTATCTAGTTTAGCCAGCAGCATGACCAAGACTCCAAAATACATTTCAACGTCTTACGGCCCTTCTCCTTCAACCCCCTCAACCCTCAAGTAGCCGTTTTCGTTGCAGCAAATCGGTCACCATCGGATGCAGGTCGTACCAAAGGTCCGCATTCTCATACTCCAGCACATACAGCCCATGTAGCAGTTCCAAAAACTCATCACTAGTGGCATCCGGCGGCGTAAACGTCTGATAGGTCTCCACTAACAACTCGTAGAGGTTAGTGCCCAGCGTTCGCGCAAACTGATTGCGCAAAGACTGAATTGCTTCTGTAAAAATCGCCTCATCAATTGTGATATCTGTCCGCTCAGGATCCATCGATAGCTCTAACATGCACTCCCGGCAGCACTCCTGGCCAATGCGTACAAGCTCCCGCAACACGCCACCGCTCATCAACACAATTTTGCGCTTGATTTCAGGTTCAATCAGCTCGGCCTTAATGCGCTTTTCCAGTATCTTTTCAAAAATTTCAACATTTTTCTCCAGGGGTTTGCCCTCAAGCTTATGTGCCTCTGCCTGTGAAAAAAACTTGGTCACCGACAGCATAATGGTGGTGCCTTCTGAATCCAGCGTCGTCCTCAAACGCGTTTCACGCACCACCGCCACCGGAATCGTGAATACCACTCGAATATTGGGTGAAAAAAGCGCTTTGATATTTTCTTGAAAAACGGTCTTGGCTACGCCCAAATCTAACTTGTCCAAGTCATCGATAATCACCAGGACTTTTTTTCCCGTAGCGCCTTCAATTGCAGCCGCAACTCGATCAATCTGCACTGATAAATCAGACACCCGCCGCTCGTAGGTCTCTTTAATTTCTTCTCTGAACGAGCCTTCCTTTTGCAGCTTCCCCGTAAAAAACTTAAGAAAGTCCACGCCGACCGACATTTCCTGCTTTAGCTGATCAGAATAGGTTCGCGACTTTGTTTGGGTAAACCAGTTCACCAAATCATCCCGATAGCCTTTGGGAATATTGACGTTTAGCTTGTCGGCCTTATCCAACAGTCGCAACGCAATGGAATACAAAATATTAATATGATTCACATCGGACATTTCCACCATGTCCGCAATGGAAAACCCTGATACAAACAGGCCAGCTGTCCGCATTTTTTCGGCCAGCTGGCCCAGCAAAGTAGACTTACCGCACCCTCGATGTCCGGTAAAAATTATTTTGCCAGTCTCTCCCGATGCCTCTAGCGCATTTTGCAGCTTTGCCAGGGTCCGTTGACCATAGGGCACCCGAAACTCTTTGATTTCCGTTTCTGAGTACAGCGGAAACAGATTCATATTTCGGTACGCCTGGGCGAACTGCTCTGCGCGATCCATAGTCCATCATCCGAAAGTCACGCCTATCATACCGCTACCCTCCAAAACTTAAAGTGCTCAACTAAAAATTCCCGCATCAACCAATGCTGAGGCAGGGATTTTTAATACGTTGCTTCGATGGGCGACTAAACGCTTACTCAGCTGATTTTTTGCGACTGTAGCGGGCAACACCGATGGAAGCGGCGGCGATCGCAATTCCCCCAACCGCCATCAACGGCGAACTAGCATAGTGAATATCCCGAATCTCAGTGCCCTGAGCTAGCTGATCAGCATTAATCCCTGATTCAGTGACCGGTACCGTCAAAATATCTTGGTGACCACCCCGCTTAATATTAATTTCCCAGTCACCACTGATCGCAACATCAGGCTCAAACGTATAGCGACCCTGACCATCGGTGAGCCCCTTAGACCACACTCGATTAGGCTGCTCAGGCGAATAGACTTTCACCACGGCACCCTTCAGTGGCTGACCATTTGAAAACGAAGACTGAATTTCTAAGCTGTCGCCCGTATTACCCGTTGCCTGGTTTTCATTAACCAAATCAGGTTGAGAAGCACCAAATCCATCTAGGATGTAGTTCGTTTGGACCTGATGTGCCAAGGCTTTGGTTGGAATCGCGGCCATGCCAACAGCTGCGAGCACGAAAAGTGTGTGGCTAAGGAATGGCTGTTTCATAATAGAATTCACCGTGAGTCGAGGAGGAATGTGGTCTAAGTAAGGGGGAGGTCAGTCGTATTCAACTAAAGCGTAAGCAATCTTAGGATTTCCCAATCTTAACGTGGGCTCAACAGATTGTCTTAATATTTGAATAGTAGACCTCGTGTAAATCGTAAATATACGTAAATATCTACGCGAATATCTAAAGGTACGAAGTCATTCGCCCCTCGTCAGGGAACCCAACGCCAGAAATTTGACTGTCCCATAGGTAGCGTTCATTGGCCGATTAGGTCATTGGTTCGTCAGGTTGTCGGCAAGTCAGTCAGATCTTTTGCCTCCCACTTCAGCACAGAGGCCTCCACCCCTTCAGCTTGCTTACGCTTAGAGTCCGCTTCAAACCAGGCAATGATTTGCTCATTGGTTAGCGCTTCCACCGTAGTGCTGAGGTCTTTGGCAATGAACACCAGCAGCTTGCCCGTAGAGAGCGTCAGCCGGGTCAAAAATTTCTCTGGGGTTGTGAGTAGCGCAGCATCGACAGCAGCAGACTCTTCCGGGGTTAAAAACTGTGGCAACATGGCGGGAAAGCTCTTTTTGGGACTCGAAATGCTTTTGGGCTCGAAATGCCTTTGGGCTCGAAATGCTTTTGGATTCGAAATGTTTTAGCCTCGAAAGACTTCTAGGCCCATAGGATAGGCTCAGAGTAGCCGCTTAAGAAGCGCTGTCTTTTGCTTTAACTAAATATCCACACTGGTGCTCGCCATTCACGAGCCAGTGAGTACGCTCCACCGAACAATCGGGCAAGACCATAGCAAACATGACTAACTCATGGCCGCAAACAGTTGGGTAGGACTCAGCAATGTGGGCAATCGCACAATTGTACTCAGCAATCACAAAAGCAGAAGACTCACCTTCCTCAACAGCCATAGTACTCTGATTCGACCCATGAGAATCCGACTCTTGAGCAGGATATAACTCCGTCATATATCCTTCAGCCTGACGAAGCTTTACCAGCGCCTGCATTCTTTCTTTAAGCGGCGCATCACCTAACTTTTCTCTATACTCCTTAGCCTTACGCTGCCACTGATGCTTGAGCAGCTTACCCACATGCTCTGGTCCCAGCGTATCGGCCACCGTATTGAGCAGTGAGAGCGCAAACTGATCGTATTGGTCAGGAAAGTGCTCACGCCCTTTGCGGCTGAGCTGATACACATGATTCGGTCTCCCAATTCCCTCTTGAGCACTCTGATGCTCAATCAAGTCACTTGCTTCAAGGGTTTTAAGATGACGACGAATAGCCTGGGGAGTGACCTGTAAGTGATCGGCGATCGCGCCCGCATTTGCCGTTCCACGCTTCAATAAAAAGCGCAAAATGTCCTCTCTTATAGATGTTTTCTGTTGAGAAGTCATTTCCTGGCGTCAAAATCTCCAGTAGAGGACAAGTTCTAGAGGTCAGGGTCAGGACCGAAAACGAGCTCCCAAACCTTTACAAGCAATACTCTCAAAATCATTAGAGGACAGGGGCTCCGATGACAAGCGCTCGTTTACAATACTTTAGAAACACTTTGGTTGCTAAAGTATTGTTATTCAAGTAACCTTTAGATAATAAAACAACAGGTGTGTTGCTTTATTGGTCTAATCTTAGACTAAAATTGCTGTCCTAGGGTATTGACTCAGGGCATAGCTGTCTCAGGTCTCAGGGCATAGCTGTCTCAGGGCATTAATTTGGAGTAATTGGCTCAGGCTAATTGATTCAGTCCAACTATCCCTATGTCTGTAGTCTCAAGCCAGTCGCATCACACTTAGTCGCACATCACGCTTAGTCTAATTCGTTCACCCTCTACCCCAAAACACATGAGCGCACCCATTCCTGATCAGGGCTCCGATAAAAGTCTCGAAGTCATGCGGAACTTTGCCGTTAAATACGCCGAACGTACAGGGACTTACTTCTGCCAAGACTTAGGCGTGACCGCCGTTGTGCTTGAGGGACTGGCCAAGCACAAAGATGATCTAGGCGCTCCCCTATGTCCTTGCCGCCACTATGAAGACAAGGAAGCGGAAGTAAAAGCTTCCTATTGGAACTGTCCTTGCGTGCCCATGCAAGAGCGCCGGGATTGTCACTGCATGTTATTTCTCACCGAAGACAATCCTTTTGCCGGGAAAGAGCGAACTATCACCTTCGATGAAATTCGAGCTGAAACCAGTACTGTGAAATCCTAGGCGTAATATTTTAGGTGTTAGCTCCTGAAATTTAACTTCATCTGATTTTAGTTCCTATGTTTTTTAGGTTTTTAGGAAGCAGTTAAAAAGCCGTTAAATCCTCAGCCTTAGATTATCTTTTCGAATCAGCTCCTTACGAGCATCCATTTTTTAACCTCACTCCTGCTCCGCTTCAGTCGGTAGCTCGTCGCCAATGACCTCCAGCGTTCAGTCTGTCGTTAGTCAGCCCTACAAGTACGGCTTCGTCACCGATATCGAAGCCGACGCTCTCCCTCGCGGTCTCAGCGAAGAGATTGTTCGTGCTATTTCGGCGAAAAAAAATGAGCCCGAGTTCATGCTGGAGTTTAGGCTCAAAGCCTATCGCCGCTGGCTCACAATGACGGAGCCCTCCTGGCCAAACGTGGGCTACCCACCGATTGATTACAACGACATCGTTTACTACTCGGCGCCCAAGCAAGAAAAGAAAAAGCTCGACAGCTTGGATGACGTAGACCCTGCCTTGTTGGATACCTTCGATAAGCTCGGCATCTCCATTACTGAGCAAAAGCGTTTGGCCAACGTCGCTGTGGACGTTATTTTCGACAGCGTCTCCATTGCCACCACCTTCAAAGAGGACTTGGCCAAGCATGGGATTATTTTCTGTTCCATCTCAGAAGCTATTCAGGACCACCCCGACCTGATTAAAAAGTATCTGGGCACCGTTATTCCCACTGGTGATAACTACTTCGCAGCGCTGAATTCAGCGGTCTTTTCAGATGGGTCTTTTGTGTACATTCCAAAGGGTGTTAAGTGCCCGATGGATCTGCAACCTCGGCGCGATCCGCGAGGACGAGCGGGTGATGTACAACGGGCTGCCGTGG
>JBCDAG010000447.1:0-5324 GCA_039186165.1 Cyanobacteria bacterium P01_F01_bin.53 | reverse complement strand
CGCTGAGCTAACAGTATAAAAAAAACATGAATCCCGATAAAGCAGTGATAAATTACTGCTTTATATCCCGGATTCAATAGATTTTGAGCGGATAAAAAAAGTTTTACCTTTATCGAGCTAGGTTGTTACTGAACCATCACCTCATCAAAAATACTGAGGTTAAGACCCGTATTTCCTAAGCGATTTCTATTGCAGGTAAGGTGCACTGAAATTGATGTGAACAAGCACTTCTGTAGCGTCCAATACTGTTTATTCCTTAGCCTTCCAACCTACACTTTCATCCGGGGCTGAAAGCCTAGTTAAAAACTTAGGGAATGTATCAAGAAAAGTTGTTTAAAGGGGCACTGATAAACAACTTTTCAGTCTTCTTCGTGTAGCTTTCGTAGAACGCTTTGAAAAAGTTTTTGCGTTTTTCTTTTGCCTGATTCAGTGGACGCTGAAATGTGGACGAAGTTCCGACTGAATTGTCATGATGTAATGATTTTTAAAACGTTTTGAGATGCTTTAGAGACGTTTTGGGTTGCTTTCAGGGCGTTTTGGTCTTTATTTGTTCAGTTTATTTAAGGCGCGAGTGTTAGGTCCTTAATCTAGATCCTTGGTCTAGGTTCTCAGGCTGGGCTCCCAGTCGCGGCTCTAAGTCGTAGCTCTGGGTGTGCCTAAGCTGGCAATAAGTGCTTCAAAGACTCTTTTTAGCTGGCTTTGAGCTTGCTCGAACAAAGGCCCTTGCCAGCCGGGAATTGCAGCCCTTTCTATCTCATCGTTGCTTAAGTAGGTGGGGTAGCGGATTTCGATTTGAAGGGCTTCTACGGGCTGCTGCTCACGCCTGCGTGGGCTCGTGAGGTCTGTGTTCCGTTGACCGCCTGTCTTTTGCCTCGTATTTTGCTGTCCTCCCGTATTCTGCTGTCCATAGTGGCGAGTGATGTAGCCGCCGGTAAATACCTTATTTTTCACCACTTGGTAGCCCTGCTGGGCAAACGCCGCTTCAGCGCTTTCTATTAAGTGTGGGCCGCAGGTCGTGCCATTGGCATTCCCGAGACAAACATCGTCTGTAATGAGCCCCATAAAGCTGTGCAAATCTAGCAGATAAACATAGCCGAACTGAGTAATCTTTTCGTTGAGTAAGGCTGTGAGCTTTTGGTGGTAAGGAGTGTAGTAGTGTTCGATGCGATCGCGCACCTCGCTCCGACTGGGCTTACGGGTATAAATCGGTTGCTTAAAGGCCGTTTGCTCAGGTACCACGGCTGACCAAAAAGAGCCCAAAAAAGGCGGCTTCAGCGCCCGGTTCAAATCGACCACATAGCGGCTATAGTTCGCTTGCATGACCGTCACACCTAAACTAGGCAAAAACTGATACAGCTCCTGTAAATGCCAGTCCGAGTTAGGTAGGCTCTGTAGGTGCTCAGGGGTAAAATGCTGTGCGATATGCTCTGGCACCTGCAATCCGCTGTGGGGCAAATTGGCGATGATGGGCAGTGGCTTGCTTCCTGAGTCCTCTTGACCTGATCGCTCTTGGGCTGAGTGCTCTTGAGCTGAGGACTCTTGAGTAGAACGGTTTAGGGGCGAGAGAATCGTAAACAGATCGGTTGGCAAATCGGCTGGTAAGTCGGTTGGCAAAACATGGCCCTTCTCACTGACGAACGTACGGTCGAATGACGGCTATCGAATTGACGGTTATCGAATGACGACGGTGTCGAATTTCGACTATACCTATAGTGACACTGCTTTGGTGAACCATGACTCAGGTTTTCTTATCCTATGCCCGTGCGGATGGAACAGATGCGGCCCAGCGACTACGGACTGAACTGACCCGGAGCGGGTTTGATGTTTGGCAAGACATTGAAAATATGGCGGGAGGCCAAGCGTGGAAGGAACAGCTGCGTGCGGCCCTGCGAGATGTTGATGCTGTGGTGGTACTGCTTACGCCCAATGCCGCAGGCTCCAAGTACGTGGAGTGGGAATGGGAAATGGCCCAAATGGTAGAAAAACCCGTGATTCCGCTACTGATTGAGACCTGTGATGTCCCCGATGAGCTGGCTCGTCTGCACTATCACAACCTCAGTACCCAGCAGGACTATACTTTGGGTCTCATGGCGTTAATTCGCGATCTTAATCAGCTCGATGCTGCCAGTGCTGGCCCGCAGCGCGATGCTACACCGTCTCCTAGCTCGGGGAACCGCAATATTTCTATTGGCGGTAATGCGAACAATAGTCAAATTGTGATTGGGGATGGGAATAACGTTTCTCAGTCCAATTAAGGCTTTCCAATTAAGACTTCCTGGCGAGGATGACTTTTGTTAGTTTCATCTCGCCTCGCCTTCATCTCATCTCGCCGGTTTCCAGATTCTTTTTTGAGGGGAGAGACTTTCCCGATCAAATAATTGTTGTTCGTTCATGATGATTGTTTTACGTCATGCTCTGTTTTAGGGGCTTTTCTCTACGTTCGTTGGTAATTGAATGTCTGTATATACAGCTATTCTCAAAATGGCTCTGGCGATGACCCAGCAATTCGGTCACCTGAGCTTAGTCATAATTGTTTACTTCCTTGCTCCAGGCTATTAGATAGCGTTTTCATTACTCTTTTACAAAGAGCCTTCGCGCTGAAGATGGGCTCTCTGGTGTGCATTGGGTTGGGAATTCCTAGGTATTTGTACGCAACGTGAAGGCCGAAATATTTAAGCCCTTCATCATCTGGGCATAATCTCAATGCAGCGACTGGGCTAGATGCTTAAACATCTACCTATGATTACGCTATCGCTGTTGTGATGGAGTGGTGTGGGAACATCTCGTCTCGTGGAGAGTCTGTAAGCCGCGCAGCTTACGGAGGCAAGGTGTTGTTTTTGATACGTTAATTCTCCCGAGTGGATCACATTCTCTTGTGATCTGACGTATAGAAGTGAACAAAGATTTTCGGTATATTACGCAAATGTTTTGTAAAAGGTTGATTTTGCACGTGGAAAATACTTTTTGATTCCTTTACGTTGCGTGCTCTGAGATCGCGGATAATACGGATATCAACTTTCCTTGAGCTGATTCCTTGTTTCGCTGATTCCCTTTAAAGGGCCGTAACTGCACTTTTCCCTTTACGCAGGCTCGTATGTCTCGTACGTGTAGAGCCATATACATGCAAATCCATATGTTAGGTCCATTTGCATAATGCCTAGATCGCTAGCGATTCTCTGTTCTTGATGTTGGCGATTGTGGTTAACCGAATTATTCCTCGGCCACAGTTTTTTGTTAGGCCATTAATTTGATTAGGCCATTGCTTGAAAGTTGGATTGAAAATCGGATTGGAAGTCATAAAACCTATGCATGATCAAAGCAACCCAACAGATATTTCAGTCGTACTGTCAGAGTTTCAGACGGCAATTTCCGCTAAGGTTAGTGATCCTGATGCCGTCGCTGAGGTGCTTGAGCGGATAGAGGATTGGGCCGGGGAAGATGTGGTTTTAACCGCGTTGATTGCTAACTATGTGCTGGAATGTGCCTCGCAGGTGTCGGCAGACGATGCCGAGCTGCTGGTAAATCAGATTGTTCGGGACGAAATCCTGACCGACTGGTCGAGTAACTCTGCGGCGGACTACTTAAATGGCATTAGCCAGCAGATACTCGACTATGAGCGGCGAGACTCTTTGCTGATTGCCTATATCAAGATTTTTCAGCGGGGCAAGGTCCGTGTGGATAATAGCCCTGAGCAGTCGCTGCTGCTAAAGTCTGGCCTGGTAAAGCTACGCCGTAAAAAGCTCAGCGTTTCTAATATGCTGCTGGAGCATATTTTTGACCTGGATTGGGTGGAAGAACAGGTGCCTGGTATTACCCGCCCAGTCTCAATTGTGTCTGAGCGGATGGGGGCTGCTCGTTCCTTGGCCGCACTCAAGTTTTCGCCTAAGGTAGCCGCAGCCCTGTGCTGCTTTGCGGTTTTGGGGGCAGGGATTTCCTGGTACGTTCGAGGGTATAGCGGTTGGGCGCTTGCAACCCAAAACGCGGCGGATGAATTGGTAGACGAAGGAGATGTGCTACCCCCAGACATGGTTGCGTTCAATACGGGCTTAGATCATGGTGAAAACGGGCGATGGGTCCCTATGTTTAGGGAGTTCTGTGAGCTGAGCAAAGAGTCCGTTTACTTTGACTCAGCGAAGAATCGCTTGGCCCAGTGGCAGGAGCTATTTCCTGAAGGGATTGAAGCAGCGATAGATACCGTGACCTATGAGAAGCTGCGTGCAACTGGTGATAGCACTTGCTTGCTGATGGATAAGACCTAGGGCTGGAAATGCAGCTTGCCCTCACCTCCTATGACTTATCTGCATGACTGATAAGGGATTTCATCGAGTGACAAGGTGGCAATTTGGTGAGATTGCTGTTCTTGGGTGTGTATGTCTGGGATTGTCTTTGATATTTTAGACTGGGACCCTAGAAAAAATCTGTTTGTGTCGGAATCTCTTGGGCCTGTATTTCTAGTGCCCGTTGTTCCATAATCTCTAAAATCTCTTTTCCCACTTTCTCATAGTCTTGCCAGCCGGACTCTGCCCGAGGATCTTTAACAGAATAAACGGGGAGGCCTTGCAGCGCCGCCTTCTGGAATGCCGCAAATCGACGGATCCCTTGCCTGAAAACCGGCAATTTTGCCTCTTCTAAGAGTGCTCTGACTTCCTCTCCGGCCTTGCTCGGCTTTGGCGGAATGGAGGTAATCAGAATGCGATAGTGACTCGTGCTGATTTGCTTGAGATACTCCACGGTGAGTACGAGGGCATCTAGGGCCAGTACGTCGGGTGTGGTGGGCAGCACCAGTAAGTCGCAGGTTTTGGCTAGCGCGGAGAGATCCTCTGGAATGGGGCGCGCTGGAGTATCGATCACCACATTGCCGTTAGGATTTACATTCTGCCCAGCTTCCCATTCATCCATTACCTGAAAAGGCAGTTCACCCCGGCTGGCCCAGCCTAAGGCAGAGCGGTTAGGGTCAGCATCGACCAGCAGCGTTTCGGCCTGCCCTTGCAGAAAGGCGGCGAGGTGGATGGCCGTCGTCGTTTTGCCGACGCCGCCTTTAAAACTGGCTACGGTGATGATCATGTATACAGTTTATATAGGGAAGAGAGT
Source organism: Cyanobacteria bacterium P01_F01_bin.53 (assembly GCA_039186165.1). Lineage (GTDB taxonomy): Bacteria > Cyanobacteriota > Cyanobacteriia > Phormidesmidales > Phormidesmidaceae > Phormidesmis. The sequence continues at coordinate 233 of JBCDAG010000447.1, read as the reverse complement.
CAATGAAGGCATTGAAGTTGTGATCGATGGTTATTAACCTACCAGATACTCAGGCGACTCAGGCGTTGGGCCAGGCCCTTGGTGAGCAGCTACCTGCGGGCAGTGTGCTGTTGTTGCGGGGCGATTTGGGGAGTGGTAAGACGACCCTGGTGCAGGGGCTAGGGCGAAGCCTGGGCGTTTCCGATATTGATAGTCCTACGTTTACGCTGATTAATGAATACACCCGCGGGCGG
>JBCDAG010000446.1:0-5342 GCA_039186165.1 Cyanobacteria bacterium P01_F01_bin.53 | reverse complement strand
GTAACCCTGAGTGCTCATATCCTTGATTTACTGCTGTCGCTGGATGTGCAACCGTTTGCTAGTACACTAACTCTCAATGTTCATACGAGAGAAGGGGTATGATCGCGGCCCAAATTGATAGGTTGACCCGTGAGTCGCTCGCCCAGATAAGGAATCTGCCGGGCTGGCTTATCAAACACCTCTCCCGTATGAACATTGAGGGTTAAAGTACTAGCAAACGGTTGCACATCCAGCGACAGCAATAAATCAAGGATATGAGCACTCAGGGTTACTACCTTCTGCGGTTGGCCACAGACCTCTGTCTCACCCAAATCGTGTTGAATTACCCGACAACCTGAGGCGGGCTGAACTGCAGCTTCAGATGTCGGGTTTGCCGAATCATTCCGAGCAAGACCACAGCCGATGATAAGACTGACAGTCAGCACACTTAACAACAGCCAATTTGCGACTCGCTTTAGCCTTGACATCAGTTCAGAACTCAATTGAGAAAGAGCCAACAATGGTAAAGTCCTCACCAGGGTAGATATTTCTTCTACCGCCGCTGGTACTTTCGATATAGTTTATATCAAACAGATTGCGAATATTCAGACCCGCCTGCCAATTGTCACGTTTATAGGAAATGGCGGCGTTGGTGAGAAAGTAGTCATCTAACATAAAACTGTTGGCATTGTCACCAAAGCGTTCGCCCACATAGTTCACCCCCAGGCCAAATCCTAGCCCTTCTAGAGGGCCATCCTGAATATCATAGGTAGTCCACAGGTTGACGTTGTGCTCAGGCACGTTAAATCTACGATTGCCTTCAAGACCAGAGTTATCTTCTGTAATTCTGGCGTCGATATAAGCGTAGTTGGCAATGATGTTCCATCCTGGTGAAATTTCGCCCGCCACATCGAGCTCCACCCCCTGACTGCGTTCTCCCCCGATAGCGACAGAAAAGAGTGGATTATTTGGATCTGGCGTCGATACATTTTGTAGAGTGACGTCAAAATAGGCCAGGTTAGCTGACAATCGTCCGTCCAAAAGTTCGGCTTTTACTCCCACCTCATACTGTTCTCCCTCTTCAGGGTCGAGAAAGTCAGTACTAAAGCTTGAGGCAGGATTTGGACTAAAGGAGCGGCTATAGCTGGCAAATAAAGAGACTTCCTCAATCGGTTGGTAGACCAGGCCTACACGAGGGCTAAAGGCATCTCCCGTTTGGGTTGAGTCCAAGCCAGGAAAAAAGGGTGAAGGCTCAACCACCCTTTCCTGCTCAAAGGTCTCATAGCGGATACCGGCTAACAGCTTAAGATTGTCAGCAAAGGTAATTTGATCTTGCAGGTAGACTCCAAGGAAATCTACTTGAAAGTCTCCATCAAAAAATGCTGGTATGGTATCAAAGTCTGGTCGTGGTGTTTGACCGTAAATTGGATTGAAAATATTCAGCGGTGCGGGAGTAAAAAAATCCCCCCCCGCAAGGGTAAATTCGTCTCGCCGTCTGAGATCAATTCCAGCCAGGAGTGTGTGGTCGATTGATCCGGTTGCAAACTTGCCCACCACGTTAGTTTGTAACTCGAAAAACTCCTGTTCAAATTCAAAAAATTGAAAGTTACGACTCAGATCACCGGTTGTCTCATCTAGGAAAGTGGACCCAGCATTAGTCAGCCTTTCATCACGATTAGCGTAGCTAAAGGCATTACGTACTTTCCAGTTGTCGCTAAAACGATGCTCGAACCGGTAGCCAGATCTAAGATACTCAGCGGTGACAATATCCTCCGGTTCGCCCAAGCTGCGATCGAAGGGAATGTCCGCGACTTCGTCACCAATGGCGGCTATACCAAAGTCTCCTGGGTTCTGCTGGTCAATATATTCAAAATCAACGGTGAGGTCAGTGCGATCGCTAATGGCCCAGCTCACCACTGGAGCAATAAAAAACCGCTCAACATCGGGGTCAAAATCTCGGAAACTGTCTTCATTGCGGTATAGCGCATTCAGCCGATAAAGTACCCGTCCATCCTCGGTGAGTGGACCTGAGATATCCACACTGGGCTCAATCAGACCTCGATTCCCTACCCGTAAACCCACCTCATAAAACGGTTCACTCAAGGGTTGCTTAGTGACCAGGTTAATCGCTCCCCCCGGCTCTACCGCACCAAATACGATCGCGGCAGGCCCTTTGAGTACCTCAATCTGCTCGATATTGGATAGATCCTGTGGAACCAGATTTGAGTTAGTTCCACTGAGGCGAAAACCATCTCGCAAGATGGTGGCGTCATTAAAACCCCGCAAATTAAACCGTGGCCCCCTGGGATCGTTGCCAGACGGAGTCACACTATGCGGTCGTCAACCAGATTATCCTTAAACATGTATGTGATATCACCGGGCTGGGCGGTCGTTCTGAATTACCGCCAGGCGCGGATGCATGTTTTTTGAGGCACTCAGAGCGCGCACGGGTGCCAGTGTATGTATCAGCAGGGTTCAAGGTCCGGTCCCGGACCTTGCCATCGAGGCGATGCTTGATAGCAACATAAAGAAAGAACTTGAGGCCGGTGCGCATGCGTTTTCGCGGATTTAAGGCTGGCCGCGTTATCTGCTACCTTGCTCGTAAGATGACAAAGTATGGATCGCTCGCAAGAAAGAAATTTTGTTTCCTGACAACCGCGTACCTGGCAACTATCACTTCTTATCAACCCTGTTTAGTGCGCTTAACGGCAATATTACTTTGCATCTTGATCACGCTCTTCCCGTTCAAGTTTTGCGCGGTGTCGTAGGGCAAACACCACCGCGCCAGCGATCAAGACACATGCGGCCACGACGAAAATTTCATAGACATTGAAAAATATAAACTTGAACATCACGGGTCCCTCACCTGTGGTCTTCTTAAGCGTAGTCACGCTCCTTTGAAGTTAACGCTCCCTTCAAGCTCCAGCGCCTTTTCTTGTGCCAATTTTTCGGCACGAGCACGTTTGATCCGGCCGAATTGCGCGATCCCAATTCCGGCGACAATCACCAATGCGCCCGGAACCAGGCCAGATCCCGGATCTTCGCCAAGAAGAACCATCGCGATAAAGATACCAGCAAGCGGTGAAAACGAAGTCGCCAAAGCAACGTCACCAGCGCGCGCCCGCTTCAACCCGATGTTCCAGGCAAATTGTCCGATTATAATAACGATGATCGCATAAACCCAAATCCATTTAAGGACCACTGGTTCCAGCAAGTCTTGAAAATGGTACGCGCCAAAAAGGTACATTGCCCAGAAGAAATAAATCAACGTGCCGAGAGCGGTCCTGTAAATGGAGAAAATTCCCAGTGGTACCCCCTTTAGGCCGATGCGCGTTACAATGGTCGAGGCGATGAACGACAAGGTTGCAAGAGCTGCCGCAATCTCCCCTTTGCCAAACATGAAATCGGCGCCGCCATCTTTGAGCATGATCATGACAACTGCGCCGACGAGAGCAACAAGACCACCGACCAGCGCCCATAAGTCCAACTCTTCTCGCAAGAAGAAGGCAGCGGCTAGCAAAAACAACGGGGGGTCGATCCGGCCTATCAGTACGACGTTGGTGACACTGGTATGTTCCAGCGCAAAGAAAAACAGGCCTGGCGTAAGGGCCGAAGACAATAGCGCTGATAATGTCAAAAACATCCAGTCGCTTTTCTTTAGCTTACTCAGGTTTTCCTTTGTCCAATCCCGGTGAAAGAAAAAGATCATCGGCACAAGCGAGATCAATGAGCCCAGAAAAAGCAGGTTGCAAAATGTAATTGCGTTGCGGCCATTTACCAGATTTTCCTGGCCCACATTGGTCAAGAGCGTGACAATGGAATTAGAGGAGGCGTAGATCAAGACAGCGACCCAGGCAAAAATGATTCCCATCATTAACCCCTGGTCTTTGTTGGTGTCGGTCGCGGTCATCTAGTGCTTTCTCGTTCTGCTGCCTGTCTTAGAACAGACAGTATAGTCGGCTCATAGTCCACTCACTTTACTGAATATTTCTTGAAGGAATTTACTGCGCGTTACCACTCAACACGCGCCCCACTCCAGTCAAAGAAGAGACCGGTTTCGTCAGGCGTAAGGCCATCCAGCACACGCAGAAGGTTTCCAGCGGCCTCGGGCGGCGTTACGGTTTTACGCCCGCTTGCATATTTTGAGGTGAGCGATGTGGCAACAGTGCCGGGGTGCAAGGCCACACAAATCGATTGTTTGTGCGTGCGTTTAAGCTCTATCGCCGCGCCGTGCATGATCTGATTAAGGGCTGCCTTTGCAGCACGGTAGCTGTACCAGCCGCCCAGCCGGTTATCCCCAATTGAGCCAACGCGCGCAGACAGCGCGGCAATTCGGCATTCGCGATCCCGTGGAAGAAGCCGCGCCGCGTGACGCAAAACCAAAGCAGGACCCATGCAATTGAGCGCAAACTGCGCCTGCATCGCTTGTACGGATATCTCGCGAAGGGATTTCTCCGGCCCCTGCCCTGCGATCTCAAGAGCCCCAGTGGCCACAAACATCAAATCAAATGTGCCGTCGACCGCACCCAAAATACGATCAACGGAGGTCTCATCGGTTACATCTAAACCGTCAACAGACCGCGACAGTCCTGTGACACCCCACCCAGAGCCGCGAAGTGCCTCAACCAGCGCCGAACCGATTCCCCCTGAAGCGCCTAAGATCAATGCTTTCTTCATGCCATTGGGACCTAGCGGCTCTTTCGCCACGATCAATGCCGTGCGTGAATTTGAGGGTTTTCTTTACGCAAAGTGCGCTTATAGTGCCGGTATGAATTTGAAGGCGCATATCTTCTCTGACCGGGCTCGCAAAAATGCGGGTTGCGATGTTGCGCGCCTACTCCTAAGCCGCCTCTAAGCGTGCCCTTCTCCGGCGCGACCGCTTAGAGGACATGTTCTCGCGCCAAGGCTTAGGAAAATCAGACGAGAAAATACATGACCCAGGACAGTCAAACAAACACGCCCGAGGTGAACAGCGACCGTGTCGTCATTTTCGACACAACCCTGCGCGACGGAGAGCAAAGCCCCGGAGCAACCATGACCCATGACGAAAAGCTCGAAATTGCCGGGCTGCTCGATGAGATGGGTGTCGACATCATCGAGGCGGGATTTCCCATCGCATCCGAGGGGGATTTCAATGCGGTTTCAGAGATCGCGAAGAACTCCAAGCAATCGATAATTTGCGGCCTGGCAAGGGCTAATTTCAAGGACATTGATCGGTGCTTGGACGCTGTAAAGCACGCAGCACAACCTCGCATTCACACTTTTATAGGCACCTCGCCGCTGCATCGGGCCATCCCTGATCTCAGCATGGATGAAATGGCAGACCGCATCCACGAGACCGTGACCCATGCACGCAACCTGTG
>JBCDAG010000445.1:0-5344 GCA_039186165.1 Cyanobacteria bacterium P01_F01_bin.53 | reverse complement strand
TCCTCAGTGCATTCACTTACTCTGCACACATTGGTACCAGCTTTTGAACAACAGAATTCTGTTCTAGGCAGCGGCCGCTGCCAGAATAGGCAAGCATCCATTCTGATATAAAAAAGCGCGGATGCATCTCTCAATGCATCTCTTGAGGAGAACCTACGCCAACGCGCTTTTCTACGCTCTTTGCCTGCTGCTACGCATAGCTGCAGCCGCTGTTGATGCCATAAGCAAAGTGCTGAACGCCATATCGCAAATGTTGCATACTGTTACTACGTACTGGCCACACAACAAAAACAGTTGGCTTTACAGTTCGCCCAAATACTTTGTACAGACCTGGCGAAAGTCGTCGCCACGGACTTCAAAGTTGGCATATTGGTCAAAACTGGCACAGGCTGGAGAGAGCAAAACCGTTTTTATATCTTGTTCTTTGCTGATATCTGCACTACGAGCAACGGCGCGATCAATGGTTTGAACGATTTCGTAATTATGATAGCCACACGCTTTAAATCTTTCAGCAAATGGCTCCGCGGCATCGCCTACCAAAAGAACCACGGCAGCTTTTTCTTTTATTTGTGCAATCCAAGCGGTGTCATTGCCATCTTTGGGCGCGCCGCCTGCGATTAAAATTGCGGCCCCCGTGACAGATCGTAAGCCCACTTCTGCGGCGTCGTAGTTGGTGGCTTTACTGTCGTTGATAAAGTCTACGCCGCGCCACGTGCAGATGTGCTCTAGGCGGTGGGAGACACCGGGAAAATTGGCAACGCCTTGGGCGATCGCACTTCCTTCTATCCCCGCAAACTGAGCAGCCGCCACAGCCACCAGCAAATTCTGCAGGTTGTGCTCACCCACCATTCTGAGCGATTTAGTTTCTACAATGGGTTCGCCCTTGTGTATCACCCAGCCGTCTTCTATGTAAGTGTCAGGTGTAATGGGTTTGAGTACATCCTTGCCTTTCACACTCGTCCAATGATGACGAGGGGAAGAATGCTCTGAAGATTTGCCCCGCAGCGTCGGGTCATCGCCGTTGATAATGGCAGTTTTCGAGCGGCTGAGTAGAGAAGCCTTGATGTTGTAATAGTTCTCGACTGTTTTGTGACGACTGAGATGGTCGGGAGTGAACGTAGTCCAGACACCGATAGTGGGCGAGAGGGAGGCCGCAGCCTCAATTTGGTAGCTACTGAGTTCGGCAATCACCCAGTCGGGCTTTTCGGTGAGGGCCAGTTCACAGGCAGCGTAGCCTATGTTGCCGCAGGCCGGTGCGTTGAGCCCAGCCGCTTTGAAAATAGCGGCCACCAAGGCAGTGGTCGTCGTTTTTCCATTTGTACCAGTAATGCCAAGCCAAGGACGATCTTGAAGGGCACGCCACGCGAGTTCCATTTCGCCAATCGTTTCTATGCCGAGTTCACGAGCGGTGACCAAAGCAGGGGCATCCCAGGGGACGCCTGGGCTAACAACGAGCAGATCGAGGCCTTCCTCCTTAGCAATTTGGGCATCGAAGGCGTAGTTGAGCTTGACGGTGATGCCCTCATCTTGGAGGCGTTTGGCGGCGGACTGGTGGCGCTTGGCTGCGCCGCGATCGCTTAAAGTAACGGCGTATTCTTGTTGCGCGAGGACACGGGCAGCAGCAATTCCAGAGCGGCCAAGGCCAATGACGTGGGCTGTTTTCATGGGGAGTGCAAGTCGGCTCAGAGCTTAAGCCGCGATTCTACCAGAGTACGTTCTCAATCAAGGGACGAGATCAAAGTCTATGGCTGAGCGCAGTCGTAGCAGAGTAATCAGCCTTTCACAATTTCGCCAAAGTCTGCCAAGACCCTGGCATGATTGCGCAGCAGTCCCAGCAGGTTCAATCTATTTTTTTGAACCTGCGGATCATCCGCCATCACCATGACGCTGTTTTCCCCATCAAAGAAATTCGCAACGGTAGGCGCGGCTTTCTCAAGTCCAGAAATCAGCTTACTGTAGTCACGTTCTGCTTGTGCTGCCTGCGTCTGTGGCAAAAGAGTTTGCAGACTGTCGTAAAAAGCCTGCTCCGTCGGCTGCTCAAACAGTGACGACTCGACAACACCCGCAGGATCAAGGACATCTGCGCCTAAGTCTCCCTTCACGGCAAGCTTAGCGGCACGATTGACCGTTTCGTAAATTTTGGCAAGGCGACCGTCGTTTCGGATGGATTGGAGGAACATAGCGCGATCGCGTACATCTAGCAAATCACTCAGTGCCCGCGCCTGATAGTCGGGATCTTCACCAAACACCGCATTCACTAAGTCGTAGTCAATCTCTTGCCCATCTTGCAACAGCGTTCGCACCCGCTGTGCAAAAAAGTCTGTCAGCTGCTGAGTGAGCACTGCGGCATCAACGCCTTCCCTGCCTGTAGAGAACGTTTCAATCATCTGGCCCAGAACCGCTTGTAGCTTCAGCGGCAAACCAGCATCCCACACAATATTGACAATCGCATTTGCCGCCCGGCGCAGCGCAAAGGGATCGCTAGACCCCTTGGGCAGCTTACCAATACTAAAAATACTCACAAGCGTATCGAGCCTGTCCGCAATCCCAACGACCTGACCTGTAATCGTTTTTGGCATTGTGCCCCCCGCCCCTTTCGGCAGGTAATGCTCATAAATCGCATCGGCAACCGCCTGCGGCTCACCGCTATTTTCAGCGTATTTCTGACCAATGTAGCCTTGCAGCTCCGGAAACTCGCCCACCATCTGCGTGACCAAATCGGCCTTGCACAACTTGGCACCTCGAACAGCTTGCGCCTTTTGCGTTTCACTTAGATTCAGATGATCGCTCAAGAAAGCTGTGATTGACTCAACGCGCTCTACCTTTTCTTTGACCGATCCTAATGACGCTTCAAACGTGACCGTCTCCAGCTTTGGCAAGTAATCAGCTAAGGGCTGCTTTTGATCGGCATCAAAAAAGAACTTGCCATCGGCCAGGCGAGCCCGAATTACCCGCTCGTTACCCTGTGTAATCAACGCTGACTTAGCAGGATCGCCGTTGGAAACGGTGATGAAGTGCGGCAATAGCTCGTCCGAGTCAGCAGCGGGACGTACAGGGAAATAGCGCTGGTGGCTTTCCATTTCGGTAATGGTCACTTCGGAAGGTAGCGCCAAAAATTCATCGTCAAACTTACCAATGACGGTCGTGGGCCACTCCACCAGATCCACCACTTCCGCCAGCAAATCTTCGTCTACAACAGCATGACCGTTTACAGACGCAGCCACCTTATCAACCTGCGCCAAAATGGTTTCCTTCCGTTCAACAGGATCGACACAGACGTAAGCCGTCTTGAGCGCATCGACGTAGTCAGTGGCGGTTGCGAGACTAACGTTTTCAGGGTGAAGAACGCGGTGACCGGTTGTGATGCGATCGCTCACACATTTTTCAGACCCATTCTCCAGCGTCACCGGCAGCAGCTCACTATCTAACAGTGTCACCAGCCAGCGAATCGGTCGGGGAAAGCGCAGATCACCATCCCCCCATCGCATGAATCGATTCCCCTCTAGCCCCAGCACCCAGCTTGGGACCATCTCCTGTAGCAGCTCAGCAGTAGGCCGCCCCAGAATCTTTTGCTGTACAAAGATAAACTCACCTTTGCCCGTGTCGCGAATTTCCAAATCTTCGACGCTCACGCCCTTCGAGGCAGCAAAGCCTGTAGCTGCCTTAGTCGGTTTGCCATCTTTGAAAGCCGCTTTTGCCGGTGGCCCCTTGGCCTCTTCCTCCCGATCGGGCTGACGCTCTGGCAAGCCCTGAATCACCAACGCCAAGCGGCGTGGCGTCCCGTAGAACGCTATGCCATCGTTGTCTAGGAACTGCTCTTCGAGCTCGGTCGGGATTTTGCTTTTCCACTGGGCGATCGCCTCGCTCACAAAGCTGGCGGGAAGTTCTTCAGTGCCGACTTCTAGTAGAAACGTTGCCATGGGCCTAAGCGGAGATAAAGGGCGTCAAAAACCTCTACATTATTACAGAACACGCTCCAGCTGAATGATGCTTTAAACTATCTATTGAGCTATTTTGAGCGATTTCGACCGTTTCATTTCTACTTTGCCTATGTCTGTCTACGTCGTTTTATTCAATGCCCGCACAGAAAACGAGGGGATTCACTCTCTGCAAATGGAAGGCAGACAGCTGGTGCTCATGTTTGAGGTGGAAGACGACGCCACCCGCTTTGCCGTCATGCTAGAGGCACAGGACTTCCCCCCAGCCACGGTAGAAGCGTTTGACCCCGAAGAAATTGAGGAGTTTTGCGAAAGTGCAGGCTATGAGGCGGTGTTAGTGGAAGATGGCACCTTAATCATGCCCCCCGAGAAGATGGTGGAAGAAACTACCTGGAACCCAGACGAAGATCCGATGGATGCGGCCCGGGCTCGGCTAGAGAAAACAGCTGGAGAAAACGCGTCAGAGCCTGGAAAAGGCAGCATCCAAGATGCATCATCGAACGAGATGGACAAGATCCGGGCACAGTTGGAAAAGCTGCTGTAGATTTTTGTCCTATCCGTTAGTCGATTGATCAGGAATTGAATTTTTCTAGTAGTCTTTGGTAGACCCTTACTTCCTGATTTGCCAGGTAACGAGCGATATGAAAGATCGTGGCCATCTACTCACCGAGCAAAACAATCCCAACAGCCATAACTTAGACGAGCTGTCTACGTTAGAGATGGTGGATGTCTTCAACAAAGAAGATCAAAAGACGGTGGATGCGATCGCCGAGGCTCGAACCCACCTCGCTCAGGCCATTAACCTCACAGCAGCGTCTCTCCGCGAAGGGGGCCGACTCTTTTATGTGGGCGCAGGCACCAGCGGCAGACTTGGCGTCCTCGATGCAGCGGAGTGCCCACCCACTTTTTGCACCCCTCCCGAGATGGTGCAGGGCATTTTAGCCGGGGGCGCAGCGGCTCTCCTCCGTAGCTCCGAAGCCCTGGAAGATGAAGAGCACTCTGGCGCTAAGGCCATCCTCGACCACAAAGTCACCACGCGAGATGTCGTCGTTGGCATCACCGCTGGCGGAACAACCCCCTATGTGCACGGCGCAATCGGCGCAGCGAAGCAATGTGGCACCTCAACAATTTTCATTGCCTGCGTCCCTGCCGACCAAGTCCCGGTCAATGCCGATGTCGATATTCGCCTCATCGTAGGGCCAGAGGTATTGGCCGGCTCTACGCGATTGAAAGCAGGAACCGTGACGAAGCTAGCACTAAATATCCTCTCTACTGGCGTCATGGTGAAGCTAGGCAAAGTGTATGGGAATCGTATGGTGGATGTAGCAGTGACAAACACCAAACTACGCGATCGCGCCATCCGCATCCTGCAAGACCTCACCGAACTGGATCGAGAAACGGCAGGC
>JBCDAG010000444.1:0-5351 GCA_039186165.1 Cyanobacteria bacterium P01_F01_bin.53 | reverse complement strand
TTTCTCTCCTACGGATCGGCTTCATCTAGCCACCGTGGGAGTTACTTTACTGCCGGAACGCTCAAAGCTCGTCGAGTCACACTGGTCAAACCAGTGGCTTACCTCAGATATTTAGTTAGAACAAATCCCAACATAATGTATATCCTCTTTTTTTGGATTAGGTTAACGAGTGAATTTCGACTTAATTGACTTGAAAGGTAAATAGCCTGAAAGGTAACAGCGATGCGATCGCTAGTCTTCGTAGCTTTTTGCGATCGCCCACACTGCATGAATACTTCCAGGCAACCATCCCAAAAGTGTCAGCGGCAGGTTAACAAACAATGCTGGGCTTACGCCGTAGGTCATAAATACACCGACTGGTGGCACTGCAACACCGAGTCCATAGCGAAGGAACTTGTTCATAACTTTCTCTTTCTTCCTTTGTTTCTTTGACTCTTTAAGTTTGCCAGAGTCATCTAGTTTCCCGAAGTGTGAAGACCCCCACATCAGCGTGTGAAAACCATACCAAAGGAGGATTTTTGGTAACTATAGGTTCGGTTCTCACGATTGTTTTTGGCGGTCGCGGGTCAATGAGCACATAAACCTACGGGAAGCTCGCCAACTGTGGGAAAACTAAAAATCAGTTAAGCTACACTTTGCCATTACTTTCTAGCCACCCCGACATTTTTTCGACCATGCTTAAGGCCTTACGTATTCGTCATTTAATAATGCTCAGCACGCTCCTTACGCCGCTAGTATTGGTAGGTGGTATTTCGCTCAGGCTAGCGATCGCACGACATCGTGCTCCCACCCCTCAAGCAATCTTGACCTTAGGGGGCGGCATTGAACGCGAAAAACTTACTGCCCAGCTAGCTATAGAACACCCCACATTAGACATTTTGATTTCGTCAGGATCACCACCGCAACAAATCATAGAGGTCTTTACCGTGGCTAAAGCACCAACCGAGCAGTTGCATCTCGATAGCCAAGCGACTGATACTGTCACTAACTTCACTACGACAGTCAATAAGCTCCAGCAAAAAAACATTGAGCACATTTATCTGGTGACATCAGACTTTCATATGAGGCGAGCAGAGGCGATCGCATTTTGGGTGTTGGGCAGTCGCAGCATTGCTTATACACCGATCAAAGTTCCTTCAGAAAACGTACCTATACGTAGACAACCCGAATCAACACTTCGTACCATCCGAGATATTATCCACTCGCTCCTGTGGATTACGACCGGTAAAACCGGCGCACATTTCGGCCAAGCATTAAAACACCAGCCAGAAAAAAGTGAATTAACGATTAGCTTCTGGATAACAGGTTAACCATGCCATAGCGCACAGCAGAAAAGTGTGGAGTAGGTGCGTTCTAAGAGTGATTGCAACGTGCAACTGATTAGAGGTATAGGCTTGTATTTGATAGTGGAAGAATTTGCTTAGCAGGTGTGGGGTTGGGTCGCTGGGGGCGATTTACACTCATATGCATTAGACTAAAAGATAAGCTTGCTGGTAAACGCTATGGTCGCAAACTCAATTCGCTGGACGGTTCAAGATCTTGAGGGGATGCCTGATGATTGGGGCTGGAAGCGCTATGAGATTATTGATGGAGAACTAATTGTGACCCGTGCGCCTCACATTTGGCATCAGAATGCTGGTGGCAATATTCGTTTCGAGCTGACCAAATGGTCTCGCCAGACACAGCTTGGCAAAGCTTTTGACGCACCGGGTGTTATTTTTACAGAATCAGATGCTGTTATCCCAGATGTAGTATGGGCGAGTAATCAGCGATTAACCAATGGTATTGATGAGGCAGGCCATTTTGTAGTCGCACCAGAATTAATGGTTGAGGTCCTGTCTGCGGGACCTAAAAATGAGCAGAGAGATCGTCGATCTAAGCTAAAACTTTATTCTCTTCATGGCGTTCAGGAATACTGGATTGCAAACTGGCGGCTCAAGACTATTGAAGTGTACCGACGGCAAGAAGCACAGTTGCAGTTGGCGGCGACGCTAGTTGAGGGAGATCGCCTAAGTTCGCCGTTGCTGCCTGGGTTTGATTGTGCGATCGCTGATATTTTTCAATAGAAGCACGGTGCAGCTGATTCGAACGTAGGGTATGCACTATATAGACGAACACCCCATTTTGCCGTTAACCTCATTTTGCTGTTAATGGTACAATTGCATCACTAGCTATGCTGCGCAAAGGGAGCACGATGACTGAACGATTAGATAGAATCGAAGCAATGCTCCTTGCCATGACTGAACGGCAAAATGAAACAACGGCCACGCTTGCCCAAACCAATGCAACGCTGGCTCAAACGAATGCAACGCTTGTACAAACGAACACCACGCTAGATCGTTTAGCCGAAAGGCAAGTCAGACAGGCCGATGAAATAGATACGCTATTGGGGGCTGTGTCTACTAATGAAGTGAGCATACGTGAGCTGGTCGCGCAAATATCCGAAAGTAACCAGCGCTTTGAAGTATTGAGGCAAGAGGCCATTGCCGATCGCCAGCACTCAGACCAGCGCTTTGAAGTGTTAAGGCAAGAAGCCATCGCAGATCGCCAGCACTCAGACCAGCGCTCTGAAGAGCTAAGGCAAGAAGCGATCGCAGACCGGCAGAAGTCAGACCAGCGCTTTGAAGCAATGCAGGAAAATATACAGCGATTGCTTTTAGAAATGCATCGTACAAATCGCCGCGTTGATACTTTAGAACAGGCGGGCTGATGGTCATGAAAACCCACACTGTTTATCGAAAGCGCTTGGTAAAGGTGGGGAAGAAAAAAGTCTTGGCCATAAATCCTTCACCCTGATGGGTCAAGCTTAATAATTTTTAAAGCTGAGGATCACAACGCATTCGCCAGCAGGTTATTTTTGACTTCACAGGCCGGAACATTGCATTCAACTAGGGAAAGAAGTTGTTGTTTTTGGTTTCGAGGCAGTGCTTGAGATGCCAAAAGAGTAACAATTTCTGCAAACATTTGGGCACGTGCTTCAGGAACTAAGTCAAACCAATTTTCAGGTTGAAGATTACGACTGACAATCGTGTAAATTGCAGCTATCTCTTGATGTAAGTCTGGGTTCTTATAGTCTGGGGTATTGAACGAGTTCATGAAAAGTTAGCGTAACTATTTGACTAATTCGCAACATTTATAAAAGATAAAGTCACGAAAGTCAGCTTAGTTTTTTTTACTTCACTGACTTTCATCATAAGAAGAGAGAGGTTCTATACAGAGAGTCTTTCTCGCTTACTGACTAAGTTTTTAGGAATATCTTCTCGGCTGACACAGTGAGCCCCCAATACTAAAACATCCATATCTGTTCGTAAAAAACACTCGATGGCTTCTACCGGCGTACGCACAATTGGTTCGTTCTCATTAAGTGAAGTATTGAGGACAATAGGCACTCCCGTTCGCTCACCAAAACGATGAATCAGCTCCCAATAAAGCGGGTTAGTGGAGCGACGCACACTCTGAAGGCGACCACTGCCATCCACGTGGGTCACGGCTGGAATTTGCTCGCGGACTTCTGGGCGAATTTTCAATACTCGCTCCATAAAGAGAGAGGGTTCATCTAGCTTAAAGAAGTCACTAACGCGTTCTTCTAAAATGCTAGGGGCAAAGGGTCTGAATTTTTCGCGGAACTTGATTTTGAGATTGATGATATCGCGCATATCGGTGCGGCGTGGATCAGCAATCAATGAGCGATTTCCTAAAGCTCTCGATCCAAATTCCATCCGTCCTTGGAACCAGCCGACGACTTTTCCATCGCAGAGCGCATCTACTACGGTATCTAATAGTTCCGAGCGAGCGTAGGAGTTAGGGGTAAATCCATACTCTTGCAGCGATAGCAAACAAACTTCATCGCTGAATTCGCTGCCCCAGTAGGAGTGCTCTAGTACAAAGTCTCTGGGTTGCTTAAGTAGCTGATTCCACACAAAAAATGCGGCCCCAAATGACGTACCGTTGTCCGCTGCTCCAGCCGGAATGTAGACGTTCTTAAAGGGCGTATTTTGAGTAATTTTGCCATTGGCGACTGAATTCATAGCGACCCCGCCAGCCATACACAAGTTGTCGCTGGGATATTGCTCGTGTAAACGGTTAAGCAGGTGGAAGATAATCTCTTCACTCACAGCCTGTAAGGAGGTCGCAATATTCTCGTGATGTCGAGTCACCTCAGAATGTGGAGCTCTCGCTGGTCCTAGCAGATTTTCTAGCTCGGGGCTATGGAAGGGTTCTACGCTGGGCGCACCATTCTCCCAGTTCATAGCAATACCCTCGGTGTCGTGGGTAAAGTAGTCTAAATTGAGCTCAAAGCTATCGCCCTTGGGGTAAATAAGCTTGCGGAACTCATCTAAATAAGCGGGTTCACCATAGGGTGCGAGGCCCATTACCTTGTACTCATCGCCATAGGAAGGAAAGCCCAGGTACAAAGTAATAGCATTATATAAAAAGCCAAGAGAGTGAGGGTAGTGGGTCCGCGAAAAGTACTTTAGACTATTACCTTCACCACCTGCAAATAGCGTGCTGACAAAATCACCCATGCCATCGACAGAGAGGATGGCGGCTTTTTCAAAGGGCGAAACAAAAAATGTACTGGAAAGGTGAGTCGTATGGTGCTCTAAATGATGAAATTTTGCCTTTATGGAAGCAGCATTGCAGCCGCAGGTTTCAGCGATCTGCTCTTTAAGGCCAGCTGCCTTGGACTGCTTGCCAAAGCGATCCATTAAAGATTTCAATGAAGGACGCTTTTGTAAGGTAAAACGCAGCTTTTGGTTAAGGTTTGCTTTAGGGTTATAGGAAACGGCTACATGGTCTAAATCTAGCGCTGTAATACCAGCAGTTTCTAAACAATAACGAATAGATTTTTCAGGAAATCCTGCCCAATGTTTTACCCGGTTAAATCGCTCCTCTTCTACAGCAGCAATGAGTTTTCCATCTTGGACAAGGGCGGCAGATGCGTCACCATGATAAGCATTGATGCCTAGAATATTCATATGGGAACAAAACTCCGGGTTACATGAGGATAAATTAAGGCAAGTATAGGTTACCCAATGGGCTAAATATAACTAACAAATTTGATATGTTTTTTCGGATAATTAGACGAGTAAATCATATTGTCCCTATGATGAATCTGTCCCTGAAAATGCTCCTACATTGATTTAGCAGCAGCTCTAAGAACTCGAAACATAGACTTATAGAAGTCTTCACCCTATTGTTAGAGGATGAGAGTCAGACACCTCCGGCAAAGCCGGTGGCTTGATGAGTGTGACCGCCTCAAAGGCGGATGCCCTACCGAAAGTCTCTGACTAGGAATCATAAAGTGACTGCGCTGCCTAGAATCGGCCGCTTCTATCACTCGTATCTTG
>JBCDAG010000443.1:0-5388 GCA_039186165.1 Cyanobacteria bacterium P01_F01_bin.53 | reverse complement strand
AGCTGGACAAGAGCTGAAAACATTTGTAGATAATCGATCTCTAGAAAACTATCCAACAGGTACACCTGTTTTAGCATTACAAACCATTCTTGATAACATTCAGGAAAAACATAGTTTCAGTACCACTGGGAAGCTGCAACAGATATTGACCAATGAGCAAGGAGAAGTACGCCTTGTCAGTACAGAAAATGAAAATATGTATCTATGGGACACAGAGGGTAATCTGCTAACGAAGTTTAAAAACCATCAGGACATTATTTTTAAGGTGGCTGTTAGTCCTGATGGTGATTATTTACTTTCAAGTGGTAGAGATGAAAAAGTCTATCTATGGGATTTACAGGGTAACTTGTTAACAGAATTCAAAGGACATGAAGGATTGGTTTATCACGTTACTTTCAATCCTAAAAGCGATATCATCGCCACCATGGCAAAGGATGGCACAGCTCGTTTATGGAATTTCCAAGGTGAGGAGTTGAGCAGAGTTCAAGGCTATTTACCTGTTGATGGAGAACATATATCGAGACACTCGAATCACCTTGTTTTTAATCCTGCAGGGGATAGTCTCGCTACAATTAGCAATACTGAATCTGATAAAAACACAATTAAAGTTCATTTATGGGATTTACAAGGAAACGAACTATTGCAGTCACAGCGTTTCGAAAGAAGAATCTCTGATATTTCTTTTAGTGCTTCAGGTGAGTATTTGATCGCTGATCATTCTTATTTATTGGACTTGCAAGTAAATCAGATTACTGTTTTTGAAGGATATACAAGTGTTTTTAGCCCTCAGGGACATCAATTAGTAATAGCTAACGATCAAGGCGTTAGTATACATGATTTGCAAGGTAATGAGCTGGATAATCTGGAACTAAATTTTATTCCTTACAGGGGTAAACTCGCATTTAGTCATAATGGAGACCGCCTTGCCATTGGAACTGCTGATGGGACAGTTTACCTCTGGGATATAATCAGTGACACTCTTACAAGTTTTAAGGGGCATTCTGAAGAAATTTCTCAAATATTTTTTAGTCCAGAAGGTAACTATCTGATTACAGGCAGTAACGACTGGATGCAAGACAGTAACAACAACATGATTCGTCTGTGGAATTTACAGGGCAATGAGTTGATCCATTTGGATAAACATCCTAACCAAGTACAAGGTGTGTTGTTCAGCCCTCAAAGTAAGTATCTTGCTACATTTGGGATTGGAAATGTTAACCTTTGGGATTTACAAGGTAATCGATTAGCTCAGATTCCAATAAATAATGATCAGGGTGTAATGTTTAGTCCAGAAGGAGATCGTCTTGCTACTCTTAATATCAAACGCCGTAAAGAAGATAATTCCATACAATACACAACTCATTTATGGGATTTGCGTGGAAATGAATTAGATAGTTTTGAAGGTCGAGTAAACTTTACGCATCAGGACAGTCCAATAGTCTCTTCCCACAAAAAAGACGATAAGCTCCAAATGTTAGATTGGTCAGGCAAGGAGTTTGCTTTGCTTGAAGGTTTTGATGAGAATCCAGGTTTTGGGACAGTCTTTATTAGTCCTCATGGTGATCTCTTGTACATGTACGACAATGCAGAAGAAAAAACTCGTTTCTGGGATTTGGAAGGTAACGAATTAGATAGTATTAGCGGCGAAGTTATTTTTAGCTCAGAAGATAATCGTCTAGCTTCGTACAACAGTAAATCGCAAGACTCAAACATTCGCCTATTAAATTTACAGGGTAAGGAGTTGATGGAGTTTGAAAATGAACAAAACATAATGCACGCAACCTTTGGTCCTGATAATAATTATCTTGTTGTCAGCGATCGTAATGGTACGCTCAGTTTGTGGGATCTTCATACAAAGAAGCGTACTGCTTTTAAGGCATTTCGAGGTTTAGGATTAGTTGATTTTGTTCCTGAAAGTAACTGGCTGGCCTCAATTGGGTTCGAAGGCACTGCTCGTCTATGGACAATAGAAGGACAACAAATTGCTGAGTATGAAGGTAATTTAGTAAGATTTAGCCCTGATGGTAAATATATCGCTACGGTAGATGATAAAAACAATGTAAAACTGTGGGAATCTGAAGACTTGGATGGCCTGTTAGCAAAAGGTTGTGACTGGCTTGATGATTATTTGACCCAAAATCCAGAGGTTTTGGAAAGATTAGAAGTTTGTCAGGACAACGGGTAGAAATAAGGTTAGATCGTCTGACAATAAGTTCAGGGATACCCTGAACTCAAATTCATTGCATAGGCTTAGATCCATTGCTGAGAAAGGAGCCTAAGCGTCCTAAGTCTAAATTGCTTCGGGGAATGTATTGCAGTTTATAACTGATCGCAGCAGCACCACCGAAATACGTAGTACCACAGTGTAGATAACTCCATGCAGTTTGCCACAGCATCTGTCGACTCCCTCAGTGTCCCTACCCTCAGAACCGTTCCATGCCAACTAAGCCGCCTACCCGTCGCATCCTGATCCTTGCTGCCAATCCCAAGGACACTGGCCGCCTACGGTTGGATGAAGAAGTACGCGAAATTCAAGAAGGGTTGAAGCGGTCTGCGGGACGCGATCGCTTCAAAATAATTTCCCAATGGGCCGTCCAAACTGATGATCTCCGCCGGGCGCTGCTAGAACATGAACCCCATGTTGTACACTTCTCTGGCCACGGTGCAGGCAAGGACGGATTAGTCCTGGACGATGGCAAAGGTCGGGCCAAACTGGTCAGTGGTCGCGCCCTGACCCGACTGTTTAAGCAGTTTCCCACCATAGAATGTGTGCTGCTCAATGCCTGCTATTCAGAAACCCAGGCAAAGGCGCTGATGGCCCAGGTACCCTATGTGATCGGCATGAACCGAGCCATTGGCGATGAGGCTGCCGTCAAGTTTGCCATGGGCTTTTACGATGCCCTGGGCTATGGTCGCACCTATCCCCAGGCCTATGAGTTTGGGTTAAGCGCCATTGACCTAGAGGATATTCCAGAAACGGCTACACCGGTCCTCAAAGTTAAAGGAAAATCTTTATCCCAGCCAATTTCCCAACCAGAGACTTCCCATAGCAACACCCAAAAGCGCAATATCAAGGGTAAACGGATTTTTATCAGCTATCGAGATCAAGCACCTGATAAAACTCTAGCCCAAGAGTTTCATGATGTTCTAACCGCTGCTGGCCATACTCCCTTTATGGCAGAAACCAGCATCAAGCTGGGAGAAACCTGGGCTCAACGGATTCGTGAGGAGCTGGCCGAAAGTGATTATTTTCTGTTGCTGTTATCGCCCCAGTCGGCCACCAGCGAAATGGTGACGGAAGAGGTGCGACGGGCTAAGGCACTGCGGACCAGCCGCCAGGATGATCGTCCTGTGATTTTGCCTATTCGGGTGCAGTTTCCCATGGATGATCCCCTCAACTATGACCTGCGGGGCTATCTGCAAAAAATTCAGCAGCGCCCGTGGAACTCTGAAGCAGATACTCAAGCCTTAGTAAATCAGGTGATTGAACTGATTCGAGGGGGCGGTGGACAGCGCACCCTATCTGCCGAACCAGAAGAGGAGTATGAACCTGTCGTAGCAGCGCCTGTCGTTGAAAGCGTGGATTGTCCACCCACCCCTGTGGCGGAACCGGAACTCAAGCGGGAACCGGGCGGGTCAGTGCCATTAAAGTCAGGCCTTTATGTGGAGCGCCCCCCCATCGAAGCGGACTGTTTCGAAGAAATTATGCAGCCAGGGTCGTTGATTCGCATCAAAGCGCCCCGACAGATGGGCAAAACATCCCTAATGGCCCGCATTTTGAACCATGCGCGGGAGCAGGGCTGTCAAGCGATTCCCCTTAGCTTTCAGCGGGCAGATCCCCACTTGTTTACCGATTTAGATATGCTGCTACGGTGGTTCTGCGAACAGATTGGCCGTCGTCTGAAGCGATTAAAAGACCTGGATGACTACTGGATCGGCTATGGCAGTAAGGACAAGTGCAACGCCTACTTTGAAGAGTGCCTGCTAGAAGAGCTGGATGTGCCCCTGGTACTGGGGCTGGATGAGGTGGATATGGTCTTCCCCCATCGTGAAATTGCCGATAGCTTTTTTGCCCTGGTACGTTCCTGGTATGAATCAGCACGCTATGGTGACTTTAGCAGTGAGCTATGGGAAAAGCTGCGGCTGGTGGTGGTTCATTCTACAGAAGTATATGTGCCGCTGAATATTAACCAGTCACCGTTTAATGTAGGCAAAAATGTAGAGCTGCCAGAGTTTACCTTTGACCAGGTGATGGATCTGGCCCAGCGCTATACCCTGTCTAGTTCAGCCAGTCTTGTGGAACAGGTACTGATGCTGGTGGGGGGGCACCCCTATTTGGTGCGCAAGGCGCTGTACCATCTGCGGCGGCAGGATCTGTCCCTCACTGAACTAACTGAAACGGCCCATACCGAAGCTGGCATCTATAGCGATCACCTGCGGCGACATTTGCTGAATTTACAGGATTATCCTCATCTGGCCGATGCACTGCGGCAGGTGGTGCAAAAGAGCCGTGCGGTGGAGATCGATGCAGAAGCGGCCTTTAAGTTGGAGAGTATGGGGTTGGTAACCCTGGAAGGGAATGAGGCAACGCCCCGCTGCGATGTTTATCGACAATATTTTCGTGATCACCTGGAGTAAGCAGGAGAATTCACCATGAGTGCATCTGCATTTCAATACACCGTCGGTGGAGCATTGCATCGAGATGCACCATCCTATGTGATGCGACAGGCAGATCATGATCTCTACAATGCTCTCAAAGCTGGGGACTATTGCTATGTGTTTAATTCTCGGCAGATGGGAAAATCCAGCCTGCGAGTGCAGGTGACCCAAAGGCTTAAGCGGGAAGGAGTGCTCTGTGCAGTGCAGGAGGTCAGCGCCATTGCCGGACACGGTATTACAGCCAGCGAATGGTATTTAGGGCTGATTCGTAGCTTTAAAGGTAGCCTGGGCCTGCGTTCATTTAAAGTGCTTCCCTGGTGGCGAGAGCGGGAAGGACTGTCACCTATTCAGCGATTTAATGAATTTTTAGATGAGGTATTATTGCCCTCCATCGAGCAACCCATCGTCATTTTTATTGACGAAATTGACTATCTCTTTTCCTTTGACTTTAATGATGACTTTTTTGCACTGATTCGAGATTGTTATCAACGACGAGCAGAGAATCCAGCCTATGAGCGGTTATCCTTTGTACTGTTGGGAGTAGCCACGCCTTCAGATCTGATTCGTAATAAGCGTCGAACGTCGTTCAATATCGGTGGAAAATTTATTGAATTGCGAGGGTTTCAGCTCCATGAAGTTGAGCCATTAGCGCCAGGGTTAAAGGACAAGGCTGATAATCCCCAAGCCGTCCTACGAGAAGTATTAACCTGGACTGGAGGACAACCGTTT
>JBCDAG010000442.1:0-5410 GCA_039186165.1 Cyanobacteria bacterium P01_F01_bin.53 | reverse complement strand
GGCCGACCTGTCCCAGAGGCCGCGCAGTGTATCAGGCACTTGGGGAAGGCCGGTAAACCTGTAACAGCGCGTCATACTTCAGTGCGACTCTCCACGGGAGGGTTACCACCATCATTCTTCGATTATTTGAACGCTTGGCGTCTGTGGGTGTTTTGGGGAAGCGTTGGCTGCGTGGGGCTGATGCTGGCGATCGCACTACAGCCTTTCTTTTCAGTGAGCGATCTGACCCGTGACCCAGCGACGATTGCGCTGCATCCGCCCTTTTTTGGGCTGACGTCAAATCTTGCCATTTTGTTGTGGAGTGCGAGCGCGGCGGTGTGTTTTTTGAGCAGCGTATTGCTGAAAGTCATACGGCCAGAACGAAGAGATTTGCACTCTTTTTTCATGAGTTTTGCCGTGCTCAATACGCTGCTGTGCCTGGACGATACGTTCTTGCTGCACGAGGCCATTTTGCCGAATCGATTGCCGGTGATTAGTATTCCTGAGCCTGTGGTGGTGATGGGCTACGGGCTGTTTTTGCTGGGGGCGATGGTTTACTTTCGTCGGCAGCTGTTGCAAAGTCAGCCGCTGCTGTTTGGGGTGAGTTTGTTCCTGTTTGCGGTGTCTGTGGGGGTGGATTTGCTGCTGCCTGAGCTGTATGCCGAAGATGTTGTTTTGTTGATAGAAGATGGCGCTAAGCTGCTGGCGATTTTTCTGTGGCTGGCCTATTTCGTGCAAGTAAGTGTTTACTTTGTGGCGGCTGTCACTGGGCCGCAGCTGGCATCGTCAGCTGAAACTGTGACTGAAGCTGGGGCTGCGCAGCTAGTGTCGGTTTCGGCGAATAGAGGTCGCAACTAGGCCATGGTTCACACTCCTCTCATTAGCGTTCTGATTAATAACTACAACTACGGTCGGTTTTTGGGCGATGCGATTGATAGCGTCCTGGCGCAAACCTACGCTGCTGGCTTGGATGGGCGGGTTGAGGTGGTGGTGGTGGATGATGGATCAACAGATGCCTCTGCGGCAGTGATTGCACGCTATGGCAATCGCATTGTGGCTGTGAGTAAGCCGAATGGGGGGCAGGACTCGGCGTTTAATGAGGGCTTTCGGCACTGCCGGGGGGAGATTATTTGCCTGCTGGATGCGGATGATCGGTTTGTGCCAGATAAGCTGAGTAAGATTGCCGCTTGCTTTGCCATGTATCCCGATATTGGCTGGTGCTTTCATCCGATGGTGCTGCAAGACCTACGCTCGGGGCGAACCATTGGGATGACGCGTTCATTTCCAGGTGATAGCCACAATTATTCTCAGCGCTGCGATTTTAGAGAATATATTCGCTTTGGCCAGCTGCCCTTTTATCCCACGGCGACCTCGGGGCAGTGCTTTCGGCGATCGCTGCTGGAGACGCTATTGCCCATGCCCGAGACGTTTGCGAATACCTCTGCCGATCGCTATTTGCGAGTGGCGGCTGTGGGGCTAGCACCGGGCTACTTTCTTAACGATCACCTGACCGTTCAGGGGATTCACGACAGCAATGCTTCGACCCTACGCCCCGAACGCCCATCTATCCCGGAGCGGCAGGTGGTGGTGGCCTATATGCTACGGACGCGGTTTCCGGTGCTCGCACCCTATGCCAATCGGCTGTTTGCGCGGGGACTAAATACCTATAAGGCGCTGTTGAGGCGGGGCGATCGCTTGGAGCCAGGTTACAAAGCCGTGATTCGAAACTACTGGCGACTGTGCTCTCCGATAGAGTGGATTGCGATCGCGCTCTTTCGCCTGTATCGCAAGCGTCCCTGGCGTGAGGAAGGTTTACTCGACAGATACTACACCTATTCTGCGGGGGCCAGCGTAAACTCATCGAACTTGACCACCGCAGAGTCGGGCTTACGCGTGTCGAAATAGTAGCTGCTGAGCGTGCCGGTGCCCGTGTCGAAAAGGGTAAAGCTGGTGATGTCGTTACTGGCGATGAAGGGCTGTGGGTTCCCGGCTTCGTCGGTGAGCGGGGCGAGGGTGGGCATAACAGGTTCTAGGCCATTGGGGTCGCCTGTTGCGCTGTAGGCTTTGCGGAAGGGGGTGAGGTCACCGGCTTCTTCGACTTTTTCGTCGGTGGGGATGGCCCGGGGGTTGCCTTCGGTATGGGCACCGTAGCTATTGCCGACGTTGGAAGTTTCGAGGAAGTGCATGCCCGTGGGGCCCGTAAACCGATTCCACAGGTGGGAGTGACCGTAAAACACCAGCTGAACGTTGGCACTTTCTAGCAGGGGAATTAAGTCGCGAACGATGTAGTCCTCTTCTGGTGGGTATTCGTATTGGACCGACTGGAGGCTGCCGTTGTCGGCGTAGTTTTCAGTAGCTACCGGGTCGGTAAACGGCGGGGCGATGTTGCCGCCTAGGGTGTGGGGCGGGTGGTGCAACATGACAATTTTGTATTTGGCATTTTTGAAGTCGTCGCTGGCCAGCTCCTGTTGGAGCCAGGTATACTGCGGGCTGCCTTCGCGGATGTCTTCAAAAATATGCTGACCGTAGCCCCAGGTTTCGGGCTCGTTGAGGCTGTCTGCGCTTTCGCGATAGCGGCCTTTGGTGTCTGGGGAGAGCGAGGGCGATCGCCAAATTTGCGTAACGTAGAGGCTGACGAGGCGAATATCACCAAAAGTAGTGGCGTAGTAGGTGCTGGTTTCGCTGCCGTCTGGGCGGGTGGCAGTGGGCAGGGAGAAAATTTCTTCGTAGGTGCGCGTGTTGTAGGAGTGGTCTTCTATCCATTCTTCGCTGGGCAGGTCGCCACCGGGGGCGGGGTAGAGTTCGTCTACCTTGTTTCGGGGCAGGGCGCTATTGAACTGGGCCTTGAGCGAGTCGGTGTCGGAGTAGCGACCCATGACTTCGTGGTTGCCAATGATAGGAAAGAGGGGGGCGTGCTGGATCAACTGACCGCCGCGATAGCGGGTGGTAATGCCCTCTTTTTTTAACCCGAAATCGGTGCGGCCTTGCAGTCCTGGAAAGAAGGCGAGTCCTTCGGCATTGTCAAACCATTCGGAGGCGCGATCGGGGATGTTGATCAAGTCGCCGGCAAAGAAGACAGCGTCTATTTTTCCCGTGGTTGCTGCGGCAATTTCTTCGGCCTTTTGCAGGTTGGCGGGGGTGAGGGGTTTTAGCTGGTGGTCTGAGGTGAGCAGAATGGTTTGGGCTTGGCCGGGGGTGGGGGCGGCGCTGAGGGTGAAGTCGTCGCTGATGGCGAGCTGGCCGTTGGCGTGCTCGCTAGTAACGCGGTAGGGAATGCGCTGGTTTGGGGTGAGGCCGGAGATGGTGGCTTCGTGTCGCCAAATGCTGCGCTCGGTGACTTCTGGGTAGGCACGGTCTTGCACTTTGGAGTCGCTGTCTTCGCGGGTGCGGCTGAGCTGGGTGGTGTCGGCGAGGGTCGATTCGGTGAAGCTATCACCGTATTCTACGGTGTGGTCGGTGCCGCGAAATTCGGTAAACCAGACGATATTTACGGAGTTGGGGGTGGGCAGCTGTAGAAAGGGATCGGTGAGGAGCTGGGGGGCGTCAGGATTTTCTAGCTGAGCAGTGGTGTTGCGGCTGCGGGTGGGGAGATTGGCAGACTGCATGGCGATGACGCTGAGGGCGGTGAGGATGATGACGGCAAGCAGGAGGATCGCTTTGGTGGGTGGTTTGGTAGTGGGCCCTTTCATGGAACTGGCAGGGGTATTTTTTTCAGGAGCATTTTTTTCAGGGTAGCAGGTAGATTTGTATATTTTGATGCGTTTGGTTGATGCGCTTGGTTGATGCGCTTAGATGGGCTTGCTATTGGAGTAGGAAGATCCAATAAGCGTCCCTGTTCGCGTTAGCGGGGCTTGCTTGCTGTGTAAGGCTAGGATGTAAACGGTTGATAGGCAAAGAATGAGTTCAGTAAAGCCTGGGGGGCCAAAGTTTTTGGGGCCAACATCTTGGCGACCAAAATTTTTGCGTTGGCTCAGTCCGCTACTGTTGGTTTCCCTCGGGCTGCATGGGGTGGGATTGCTGGTGCCTGTGCCCGAAAAGCCGGAAGAGATTGAGCGGCCAGAGTACATAGAGCCTGAGTCTATCCAGGTGTCTACGCTGCCGCCGATTGCAGAACCAGCACCGGAGCCAGAACCCCCGCCGCCACCGCCGGAACCCCCGCCACCGCCGGTTGAGGAACCGCTTCCTCCTGTTGTAGAACCGTTGCAAGAGACCTTTCCTTTCGAGGAGGACGATTTCCCAGAAGATGATTTCCCTGACGAGGACGATTCAAATTTTGAAGAGCCTAACAATGACGAGGGCGATGATGATGGCAATTCGGATGAGGGTCCAGTGACCCAAAATGATTATCAGGGGCCTACTGACGACAATCAAAGTATCGGTAATTCGCTGTTATTTTCTTCTAAATATCCTGGTAAGTCGGTGTCTACCAATATTCCGCTATCGTTGACGTATACCGCTGAAAAAGAGTGTTTTGAGCCGCTGCCAGGAGCTGTTCAAATGGGTGCGGCTATTAACACGACAGGTGCGACTGAGGAGATTGCTTTATTTTCCAGTTCGGGCTATCCCAAACTTGATGAATGGATTAAGGGTGTGCTCAATTCTGACAATTTGCCATCAGAAGTATTTGCCGCGTTCGAAATTAGCAGCGGTTCTCTGTCGGATTGGATTAATGAAACCCGCAGCAATGGCGATGACCCGATTGTGCCTACCGGTGAAGCGGCTAAGGCATATGCGCTGGAAGTGATTGTAACTATAGACGGTAATCGATGTGATGACCTGTAGTCGTCGCTAGCCACCGCTAACGGGCGGAATAAGGACGAGTTCGTCCCCGTCGCTTAAGGGTGTGCTGGCTTCAACAAATTGCAGATTTATTCCGAAGCGAGTCAGCTCTCGCCACTGTGCCAGCGCTGGGTGATCCTCAATAATTTGGTTAAGCACATCGCCTGCGGTGGTCCCTGGGGAAAGTTCTAGCCGTTGTTCTGGAAGTCCTAGCGTCTCTTGATACACCGCAAAGAGCTTGAGTGTGATGTTGATGGTTTGCTCAGCCATAAATCCTTTTCTATCGTTGGCTCCGGGCGTGCTTTTTATAGACGCTAGGATCATATAGCAAAGTAAGGATGCATTCTTACTTTGCGCGTCGAGTTGCCTGCTGTTACATAACGGTTTCAGTCGATGATAGTGTCCTAAGCAACTCGACAAAAACAATAGAATAGTGTGGTCGCCGACAGGCAATAGATGCTCAGACTGCGATGGGACCGCAGGCGGTAAAGCGTTCCAGGTGGCTAGATCTAGATTTTGAAAGCCGCGAAAGTACTGAAAAATAGGTGCTTTATGCAAGGAGAGGGACCTGCGAACGATGGAATGAGGAGCACTTTATTTCCGGATGCACCATCTGCCCACAGTATTTGGAAGTAAGTCACTTGAGCCTGTT
>JBCDAG010000441.1:0-5413 GCA_039186165.1 Cyanobacteria bacterium P01_F01_bin.53 | reverse complement strand
TTCAGCGATTGCCTGACTTTCAGCTTTCTTTGCCGTGGTCCTCAGAAACATGGCGGGTGATCGCATATGCCGAGTTACTGACGGCATGACTTTTCAAGTCTTTGCCTCATTTGGGGCGGCACGATTAATTGAGACTCGACAAAATTTTATCTGCATTACGCTAAAACTCTTACTAAAACTAGCTTATGCTTAGACATCGAGATTTTTTTGGTCGCTAAGCTGATCGCCTCAGACTCCAATCGGTATTTGAATTATAAAGGCAGTACCTTGTTTTTTTGTAGAGTGGCACGTGAGAGTGCCACCATGCTTTTCAGTAATAATTTGATGACTAATCGAGAGACCTAGTCCAGTTCCTTGGCCGATAGGCTTGGTTGTAAAAAAGGGATCAAATAATTTAGCCATCACATCGGCTGATATGCCCGTGCCATTATCGGCAATAGTAATGAGGACGCTCTCACCGACCAATTCAGTTTGGAGGGTAATAGTGGGACTAGGATAACTGGATGGAACCCCCTTACGCTCGTTAGTCCTAAGTGCATCAATAGCATTTCCCAGTAAGTTCATAAAAACCTGATTTAGCTGACCGGGGAAACAACTTACTAAGGGTAACTCGCCGTAGTTTCTGATTAATTCAATCGGTTTGTGGGGTGGATCTGCTGTGAGTCGGTGGTTCAAAATTAATAGCGTATTCTCTAACCCTTCGTGGATATCAACCGTTTTGAAGTCCGATTCGTCCAGTCGCGAAAAATTGCGCAGAGAGTGGACAATAGATTGGATACGCCTTGTTCCTATTTTCATGGAGCTGAGCAGCTTTGTGAAATCCGCTTGAATGAACTCAAGTTCTATCTCGTCCAGGGCCTCTGTAATTTGAGGGGATGGATTGGGATAGTGTTGCTGGTACAGGTCGAGTAGCATGAGGACGTCCTGTGCGTACTCATGGGCTGGTTGAAGGTTTCCGTGGATAAAACTCACAGGATTATTAATTTCATGTGCAATACCTGCAACTAGCTGGCCTAAGCTAGACATTTTCTCCGATTGAATCAGCTGTCCTTGGGTAGCGCGAAGTTCCGTCAAGGTTGTTGTTAGTGCTTCGTTAGTTTTTCTGAGTTCGGCAGTGCGCTGCTTGACCCTGAATTCTAGCTCCTCATTGGTCTGCTTGAGGATAGCTTCAGCTTGTTTACGCTCAGTGACATTAATTAGTGACCCTGATAACAGCGCTTCTTGGTCGATTTGGATAGCAAGTTCTAACCACAGTACATTGCCTGTTTTATGAGAAAAGCGTAGCTCTACATGGAAATTGGCTTTGTGACCAGTTTTGTGGTCAGCGTTGTGATGTAGGAGCTGTTTCCAATGTTCTACATCACAGTCATAAATGAAAGCAGACAGAGGCTGTCCTATAGCCTCTGAGACGGGATGCCCGAGAGTCTCTGTCCAAGCACGATTGACAAACGTTAACTGTCCTAAGTGGTCGCACTCAAAGACAATCTCACGAAGGTTTTCCACCCGCTCACGGTAGCGCCGCTCTGAGGCAGTGAGCTTTTCAATGAGGCGATACTGAATTTGGGTATTTAACTCATTGGTTGTGTCGGGTTCTCGCATAGGCCTGTGAGATGGATGATTCTAGTCATGTGTTCGCTGTGAGAGGTTCCATATAGAGCCGCAACACATTTTTAATTAACGATTGATGAATGGGAGCTATTTTAGACTTTAAACTATGAACGAAATCGCGGTGTTTGATTGGGGCGGCACAGACCAAATTGGACCGAGCCTCGAATTAACGTTCTAGACGTAAGTTAGCTGAGATATCTATGAGACAAGTAAAGATCCACCGCGCATAGTGGGTGGTTAGGTGAGATTATCTCATCCCCCTGCAATTCAAAGGCTATGAAAAGGGGGCTATTAAGGGAGTGAGTAACCAAACTATCTCCCATGACAAAAATTGCAAGACCCCCACTTTCCAGCTTAGCCTGTGTCAATCCAGCGTGCGATTGCTACGGCGAATCAGGGACAGCTACCCTGACGGTACGTAAGGTCTATGGCAAAGACAAGATTCGCTATCTGCAGGTCTATGGCAAAGACAAGATTCGCTATCTGCGCTGTCAATGCTGTGGAGAAGAGTTCAGTGAACGCAAAAATACAGCGCTATGGAACACAAAGATACCCGAAGTGCGAGCGATTGCAGTGAGTCGTCAACTGTCAGAAGGCACCTCACTGAAAGGCACAGCGCGCTTGACCCAGACCCATCGGGACACCGTACGACGGCTGACGCGCAAAGTCGGCGAACATGTCGAGAAATTCCATGAACAGACAGCTCAGCAGCTCGATATCGATGTGCTCGAAATGGATGAACGCCACGGCTACGTGGGCAGCAAAGCCGAGCAGTGTTGGGATGGTGTGGCGATTGACGCAGCCAGTAAATTCGTCGTGCAGGTGGAGGTTGGGCCACGAGACCAAGTGATGATAGAGCGGTTGATGCGGCGCAGCGCCAACCGCTTAGCCCATCCCCAAGACTGGGTGCTGATGACGGATGGCGAGGCTTGCTACCGCACCCTCTTTCCGGTCATCTTCGGAGTGCCTTATCTTCCCCCCGTCCAAACACGGTAGGTCGTCCGCCCAATCCGAGATACCGCATTCCCAGGACCTTAGCCTATGTCCAAGTAGTCAAACATCAACAAGGCCGAAAGCTCAAGACCGTTGACGTCTGTAAGGCACATGGTAGCTGGCCACGCATCAACCAAGCCTTAGCACAAATGGGCTACAACATCCCAAACACCTCTACGGTAGAATGGTCCAATGGCACTGCACGACGGATGAATGCTCATCAGGTCAGGCGCTCACTGGCCTTTGCCCATCGTCATCGCACTCGCCAGTCTCTCGCTTGGTGGAGTGCAACTGTCTACAATTGGGTCAGAGAACATTGCAGCTTACGCCTATCTTTAGCAGTCCCCGAAGGCAGAAAGTGCTATCAACAACGCACACCAGCCATGGCTATCGGTTTGACAGAGCGGATTTGGACTGAGGCTGATATTCTCAGAACACCCGTTTACAACACTTCTATAAATAGGGGGATGAGATAATCTCAGGCGACTACCCTATTGTGCACCTGCCGAGAAACTGTCAGTCATGATGAGGATCAATGGCCGTAACAAAAATTTATCCCACGATATTTGGGGACCGTCTAACGCCTCATCATCTGCTATTATAGCCCCAAATTGCCCTCCCGTACTTTGAGCACTAAACCTTGAGAAAATGAGAGGAGTTGAAACTTTCAGGAATCTTTTCACTCGTCTAATATGACAGATAAGTTTAGCTATAAACGGTTTCTTGTATTTTGAAGCGCTCCATCTCCTGCTGTAGACTCTGCGCAGCCTGATGTAACTGGGAAATGACTGTATTGATATCCTCAAACGAATCGCTGGTCTGTACAGAAGTCAGGTTGAGCTGAACCATTGCCTCACTGATCTGTTGAGCACCTTGAGCCTGAAAGTTCATCCCCTCATTCACTAACGAAAATCGAGTAGAAAGCTTCTGTACTTTCTGAATAATCTCAGTAACCTGTCCACTGATATGGCTTATGGCATCTACGCTTTGAGAAACCTCTGCCGAGAATTTGTCCATGCCCATGACTCCAGCAGAAACTGATGACTGCATTTCTCTAACCATTGAGTCAATTTCTAGGGTCGCTACAGCAGTTTGATCCGCTAGCCGACGTACCTCTCTAGCGACTACCGCGAAGCCAGCACCATATTCTCCAGCCTTTTCGGCTTCAATGGCTGCATTCAGAGAAAGTAGATTGGTCTGTTCAGCTACTTTGCTAATCGTTGTTACGACAGAGTTGATACCGTTGGCTTTTTCACTAATCGTACCGAGCCGAGTTGCGATGTCGTTTGTGGCCTCCATAAGTGCGCGAGTCGTCATTTCCATTTGATACAAGCTGAGCTGACTTTCACTGGCGGCGGTCGTCGTTGATTGAGAAAGACCCGCTACTTCTTTCATAGTAGCGGCTAGTTCTTGAGCCGTATTAGCAATTTCTCTCGCGGTAGCAGTAGTTTCCGTTGTTGTTGTAACCTGTTCTCGCATACTACCCTCTAGCTGCTTACCAGCTGCTTCAATTTGGGTAGAAGAACTAGTTACCTGCATACCGAAATGCTGCGCTCCACCAATCAGAATTGAGAGGCGCTCAGTCATTTGTTTGAGCTTCAGCATCAGCCTGCTAATGTCATCGCTATCGTTGTCTTTAATAGACACTGTCATATCACCATCGGCAACTCTCTCAGCTACACCGATAGCAACCTGCAAAGATTCGTTCAGCAATCTAGGCACACGTGAAGTAACAACAGAAAGGGCGATCGCGACTACGGCGATTCCAGCAAAGCTGCCCCAATGGACCCAAGCAACTAACAATTCTGCTTTCTTAACATCCTGATAGCGTATGTCAAGTAGCACCTCTTCAGCACTCACCATGTCGGCGAGATGCCTCCGAATATCATCCATCAAGTCTTTACCCTGATCACTCAAGATGAGTTGGAGTAACTCTGTTTCCTTTTCCCGACGCTTTAGATCAATAGTTGTTGCCAACTCTGCTAACTTTTCATCCGCTATTTCCTCAACAATAGACAGGCGATTCAACTGCTCAGGGTTGTCAGAAATGGTGACTTTAAGCGTTTCAAAGATATCATCTAGGTTTTCGGTAGCTTGTTCGTAGGGCTCCAGATACCGAACTTCATTGGTGATAACGAAACCACGCTGTCCGGTCTCAGCATCGACTAGACTTCTTTCGAGTTCTCTCAGCTGTGCTTCTACACCGTAGGTGTGAGCTATCCACTCACGGCTTTCGCTTAGGGTACGGGTCATGCGCTGACTCATGACAGTGGATAGGCCTACCAGGGCAACAATAATACCAAAGCCACCGAGGACGAATCGATTTATCAGAGCAAATTGGTTGATTCTGGGGCCTTGTTTCATAATAGGTAATCTGTCTACTTCGTTACAATCGTTCCCATTGATATAAGAGAGAGCAAACAAATTGTGAAAAATACGGCGTAGTGCAAACTAGAGTTACACTTTTCGATGAGATCAGGTGGTCCGGTATCGAGATCGCATAGCCTGAATAGTTGTCGCCAATCGCCTTTCAGTGATTGCCTTGCATGAGATTCCAGTCCTTTCTATTACCACCAGACTATCTCCGGAGATTCGCCAAGACATTGCCATCCAAGTGCTTGCGAGCTCACAGGCGATTAACCACTGACGCTTATGTGTAGAATCGGAAACCCGTTGGTGTCTTTAGTTTTTCGCCATGTTTGAGCGCTCGTGTTTAGCATGATCCCGTTGAACGATGAGGAAGAAGACCGTCAGACAGCTTTGCTCATTTGGGAACGCGCCAATCTCATCAGATTTTCGCCGAAACTCTTCA
>JBCDAG010000440.1:0-5430 GCA_039186165.1 Cyanobacteria bacterium P01_F01_bin.53 | reverse complement strand
GATAATGCCGAGCATGGTGAGTGCACTTTGCATTTTATTGGCCGTCAGGGTTTTGATGGCCATTTTGGCATTTTCAAGAACGTTAAATCCCATCGATTTCAAGCTGTCACTGTTGGCATCACCCAAGGGGGGCGAACTCAAATTGTGGAAGGGTTAGAAGCGGGCGATCGCATCTTTTTAGAACTCCCACCAGAACCCCGGCGTCCCGGTGGTTCTGGATTCCCCTTACCTTAACTGCGCTCTCTGTTTTTCTCCCTGAAAACAACACCCCTGAAAACAACACTAGACCACGTGAAATCGATGGGATTTAACGTTCTTGAAAATGCCAAAATGGCCATCAAAACCCTGACGGCCAATAAAATGCAAAGTGCACTCACCATGCTCGGCATTATCATCGGTAATGCGTCTGTGATTGCCATGGTGGCCGCAGGGGAAGCGGCCCAAGGATTTGTGACGGCGCAATTTGAATCACTGGGCAGCAATCTGTTGTTTATTACCCCCGGTGATGCCCAGCGAGGCCCCATTGCTGGCTCAGCCCAGGCAGATACCCTGACCTTGGCCGATGCCGAAGCGATTACCCAAGAAGTGTTAGCGGTGAGTGCGATCGCCCCTCAAAAAAGTAAGCGTTTTCGCATCACCCAGGGCGCTACAGAGACCCAGGCAAACATTACGGGAACAACCCCAGAGCTTCAGACGATTCGAGATATCCAGATGGCTCAAGGACAGTTTTTAAGCCCGATTGATGTGCAAACCAATGCACGGGTAGCTGCCCTGGGGAGTGAAACGGCCCAAACCTTATTTGGTAACCAAAATCCGGTAGGGCAAACGATTCGAATTAACAACCTTAGCTTTACGGTCAGCGGCGTGATTACAGAACGTGGCTCCTCGTTTGGGCAAAACCAAGATGAGGCTGTTTACATCCCGATCAATGTGATGGTGGGCCAGTTGACGGGGCAAGAAACGGGCAAAATCAGTCCAACGGTTCAGGTGATTACGGTCTCTTTGGAAAGCTCAGAGGTGACCAATGCCGCTATTTACCAAATCAGAAATTTGTTGCGTCTGCGCCACAACATTTTGCAAGGGGATGACGACTTTGCCTTGCAAAGTCAGCAAGAGTTGCTGGAGACATCTGGCAGCATTACAGACATTCTGGTTTGGGTGTTAGGTTTTACTGCGGGTATCTCTCTGTTGGTTGGGGGGATTGGGATTATGAATATTATGTTGGTTTCGGTCACCGAACGCACCGGTGAAATTGGCCTGCGTAAGGCCATTGGCGCAACCGGGGCGGACATTTTAGCTCAGTTCACGATTGAAGCCGTTATCCTTGCGACGACGGGCGGCATGATTGGCATTGGCGTGGGGCTCGTCGGTGTGGTGGGCTTAACTTTGTTTAGCCCCTTGGAGGCTACGGTTAGCCTGAGTGCTGTTGTTGTTTCGTTTACGATATCGGGCAGTATTGGCTTGATTTTTGGCATTACGCCTGCCCAAAGGGCTGCCAAGCTCGATTCGATTGTGGCTTTGAGGAGTTGAGATAGAACAGTTTATGAAACACCTTATTCAACTCCAAAATCTATCCAAAACCTACGGTGCGGGTGACCTTCAGGTGTATGCCTTAAAGTCTGTTGATCTGATAATTAACGCTGGGGAATATTGCGCCATTATGGGACCTTCTGGCTCGGGAAAGTCCACGATGATGAATATGATTGGGTGCCTTGATCGTCCGACTCAAGGAGACTATTGGTTGGATGGTGTGGCAATTTCACAGGCAACAACTCAGCAATTAGCCGGTATTCGCAATCGCAAAATCGGCTTTATTTTTCAACAGTTTCATTTACTCCACCAACTCACAGCCGTGGAAAATGTTGTGTTGCCGATGGTTTATGCGGGGGTGCCTGCGGGGGAGCGAGAGGCGCGGGCGATCGCGGCGCTGCAACGGGTGGGGCTAGGGGAGAGACTGGCCAATCGGCCTAATCAGCTCTCTGGTGGGCAGCAGCAACGGGTTGCGATCGCCCGCGCCATCGTCAATCAACCCAAGCTACTCTTGGCCGATGAGCCGACGGGAGCCCTGGATACCCAGATGAGCCAGGAAATTATGGATATTTTTGCGGAGCTGAACCAGCAGGGCATGACCTTGGTGATGGTCACCCACGATCCAGAAGTTGCCCAGCGTTGCCAGCGTACAATCACCTTTCGGGATGGGCGTGTGTTGCATGACTCGTATGGCCAGACATCTCACTCGCCTGCCAGTGATTTAGGCCGGAGAGTGGAAACCCAAAGGATATAGGCTGATCATTTACAGCCAGAAATCGCCTACTGGGGCAACCGAAACCGTTAGGCGATCGCTGCTGAATTCACATAATATAAGGGTAGGTTCATATGGAGGTTTGCCATGACCCCACAACTCGAAGCTGCCATCGCCGCTATTCAGCCGCTCTCACCCGCAGAACGACAGCAACTACTGCAAATTCTTACCCAAAGCGATTCGGCTTCAAATTCTTCACCTAACCTCAAAGCACTTAGCAATGAGTTTTGGCAAGGCATCCCACTCCAGCAGTTGCGCTCTCTCCAGTCCCCCGCAACCGTCAGGAGTCTTCAAGATGTTGCTGCTGATTTTTGGCCCCCAGAAGACTCGATTGAGGATTTTCTTAGCTATCTGCGAGAGCAGCGCCAAGAGGTGAACTAGTCAAATTTCCATGAGCCTTCTCCTAATCGATACCGACATCACCTCTTTTATCTTCAAGGGCAGCGACTATGCTGACCCCTACCTTCCACTTTTAATGGAGCAGGAATTGGCACTGTCATTTATGACCGTCGCTGAATTGTTTCAGTGGGCAATCCTGCGTCAGTGGGGCGATCGTCGCCTGTTACAGCTAGAGCAACACCTGTCGAATTATCTCGTTATTCCGGTCGATCAACCGCTTTGTCGGGAATGGGCACAAGTGCGTAGCGATCGCCAGAGTGTGGGACGACCCATTTCTCCTCAAGATGCTTGGATTGCCGCAACAGCTTTGCGTCACAACTTGCCGCTAGTCACTCACAACATCAAAGATTTTGTAGGAATTTCTAATCTAAGGCTCATTACGCCTCCGTCCTAATATCTTCAATTTTTACAGCCACCCAGAGAAAGTACACGATCAACGATCAACTTTCGCGATGGGAGTGTTTTACATGGGTTCCCCCGAGCCGCGTCCCTTCCCTAGTCGTCACCCCTTTCCTGCCAAAGAATGCGACTTTGTGGGCGGATTTTCCCCTGAGGCTAGCGTATAGTTTGTGACAGCTGAGTACTGGCTTTTAGCAATTTTTGTGCTGAGCGTTTCAAATTCCCTGCTATCTAATTTCCTGCGACGTCATGTCTTTTTCCCGGACGCTCCGAATTATCGTGATTGGCCTCATCAGTTTGTTTGGGGTGCTTATTTTGATAGGCGTTGTAGCCTGGTTTCACGATTGGCGTTACGGCATTCTCAATCCAGATAAGATCACTCCTGAGGATTGGTCGTTGGGATTAGGTGTACATATTTTTGTTATCCAAGCGGCTACCTTCCTAGAAACCCTGCTCATTAGCCTGGTAACGCGGCTTCGGTGGATAAAATTTAAGCAAGGTAAAACCGCGATAGGTGTGTTTAGCCTTGCTCTGTTGTCGTTGGCGTTGCCTGAATTACGGGGCTTTATGTCAGCTCCACTCAGCGAGACGCTAGGGCCGTTCTTGGCATATTCGTTTTATCTTTTGCTGCCTGTGATGCCTGCTTGGTTAATTTTGTATGCTCGGCGTGCTCGGAGGGTCGCCAGCAAGTAGGGGCAGATTCATTGAGGCAATTCATCAAGAGCCGCTGTATCTGGGCTGTATCTGGGCTGTATGCCAGGTAACATAACAGTGTCTTTGAGGGAGCCTGAATGAGGGGTATGGGATGAGGGTTAACGATCAGCACTACCGGACAATATGGATTGAGGCTGCAACACCTCAAGTTATTAAGGTTATTGACCAACGGCATTTGCCTCATCAGTTTGTCATTGAAGACCTCACGACGGTAGATGAGGTGGCGATCGCAATCCGAGATATGCACATTCGGGGTGCTGGGTTGATTGGTGCAACGGCTGGATATGGGATGTATCTAGCGGCTCTCTATGCAGATCCTGTACAGTTTATGGAGAGCCTGAGGGCAGCGGGAGAAAAACTTAAGGCAACCCGCCCGACGGCGGTGAATTTAGCCTGGGCTGTGGAACGTCAATTGCAGGTGATCGCAGCGGCTGAGGGCGATATCCAGACAAAAATAAAGGTGGCTAGGGAAACGGCTGAGGCGATCGCAAATGAAGATGCGGACTTTTGCCAGCGGATTGGTGAGCATGGCGTGGGCCTGATCGAAAAAATTGGCCAAGACATTAGCCAAGATACCAGTCAACGGGCCTCACGCGACACGGTCAATATCCTGACCCATTGCAATGCAGGCTGGCTGGCTTTTGTTGATTACGGTTCTGCGACGGCCCCGATTTATGCGGCCCATGATCGAGGGGTGAAGGTGCATGTGTGGGTGGATGAAACCCGCCCCCGCAATCAGGGGGCTCGCCTGACGGCTTGGGAGTTGGGGCAACATGGGGTGCCCCATACTGTGATTGCGGATAATGTGGGGGGGCATTTGATGCAACATGGGCTGGTGGATTTGGTGATTACGGGGAGCGATCGCACCACGTATACCGGAGATGTTGCGAATAAGGTCGGCACCTATCTCAAAGCCCTCGCGGCCCATGATAATGGCGTTCCTTTTTATGTGGCATTGCCGTCATCGACTTTTGATTGGACTATGCGGGACGGCCTTAAGGAAATCCCGATTGAACAACGCGATGGGGGTGAGGTGCGATACATCCAAGGCTTACACGAAGGTGCGCTGAAAAAAGTGTTGCTTACTCCTGAAAAGAGTTCGGCGGTGAATTATGGCTTTGATGTCAC
Source organism: Cyanobacteria bacterium P01_F01_bin.53 (assembly GCA_039186165.1). Taxonomy (GTDB): domain Bacteria; phylum Cyanobacteriota; class Cyanobacteriia; order Phormidesmidales; family Phormidesmidaceae; genus Phormidesmis. The sequence continues at coordinate 488 of JBCDAG010000440.1, read as the reverse complement.
GCCTGCCCGGTTGGTGACTGGATTGATTACGGAGCGGGGGATTTGTGAGGCTTCTGAAGCAGGCGTTTTAGGGTTATATCCAGAGAGAGCATCCAGAGAGAGAAGTAATACCAGAAACTTGTAACGACAAAGCATCGCTCACTCAAGCAGGAGACAGCCATGATAAGAATAGTGTTTCAAGCGAATGCGATCGTGCACTTAGTCCAGTAGCTTTCTAGGCTTTGGGTCCATATGCAGAAACAGAACGCATGTAATTTTTGACGCGGTTCATCAAAATTTGGCTGCCCAGACATGGAAAATATACTGAAACTTTCAATATATCCACCTGATATGAACCTACTACATAGATAACTAAATATCTGAGGTAAGCCACTGGTTTGACCAGTGTGACTCGACGAGCTTTGAGCGTTCCGGCAGTAAAGTAACTAAATATCTGAGGTAAGCCACTGGTTTGACCAGTGTGACTCGACGAGCTTTGAGCGTTCCGG
>JBCDAG010000439.1:0-5438 GCA_039186165.1 Cyanobacteria bacterium P01_F01_bin.53 | reverse complement strand
TGAGTGTGGTAATTCAACCAGTCTCGAACATTCCTTACCTTGTCGGTGTAGGAATGTTCGTTGCTTTTAGCGATGGCAAAGCCCGCCGTAGGCGATCGCGCTTCGGAGAAAACTTCAAGAAAAACTTCGCACTGTCTAGTATTGGAGGTTTTCTCGATATCACCTTTTGTTGTATTTGTCTGCTAGGTTTAACAACATTAAGCGGTGATATTTAGAGACTGTAACAATTAGAGAAAAATGACAAAGTAGTAATAATTCAGGACCATCCCTGACGTGGTAAGGTTTCTGGTGTTTTCGAGGCTATTTCTGTATCGTGCTATACAACTTTGCTTGTACCCGAGTCATAACATTCCAAGACAGTGAATCCACTTAGCTGATTGTGTGTTAGTCGTTTTCCCAAAGCATCCTAACCAAGCGATGCTCCAGGGGCAATGCTCCAGGGATAAAGAAGGCCGCTCATCAGGGCGCTGGAATTGTAAAACATAGATCAAGTTTGATTTAACGGAGTCTAGAGATTAGTCGATGGCAAAATTAGGTAGACGTAAATTTTTGGCTTTTAGTACCGCCGCTGCCGGTGCTAGCGTCTTTTTGAAAGCTTGTGCGCCCAATGGCGATAGTGCGACGGATTCTGCTGCTGATAGCAGTGCGTCCGCTGGTGCTGATGGTGACGTTATCAAAGTGGGCATTTTGCACTCTTTGAGTGGCACCATGGCCATTAGTGAAACCACCGTGGTGGATGCTGAAGAGTTGGCGATCGCAGAAATCAACGCCGCAGGCGGTGTTTTGGGTAAGCAGATTGTTGCCGTTAAGGAAGATGGTGCTTCTGACTGGCCTACCTTTGCTGAAAAAGCAGAGAAGCTAATCGACCAAGACGAAGTGGCTGTAGTCTTTGGCTGCTGGACTTCTGCTAGCCGCAAAGCTGTATTGCCCGTCTTCGAAGAAAAAGACCACATGCTGTGGTACCCCGTACAGTACGAAGGTCAGGAGTGTTCTAAGAACATCTTCTACACAGGTGCTGCGCCTAACCAGCAGATTGAGCCTGCTGTGGATTGGCTCTTAGAGAACAAGGGTAAGGAGTTCTTCCTCGTAGGCTCTGACTATGTGTTCCCTCGCACTGCTAACAACATTATCAAAGAGCAGCTCAAAGCAAATGGTGGCACCACAGCTGGTGAAGACTACTTGCCCTTGGGTAACACCGAAGTAACGCCAATTATCAACAAGATTAAGCAAGCACTGCCTGATGGCGGCGTTATCTTCAACAGCTTGAATGGTGACTCCAACGTGGCCTTCTTTAAGCAGATGAAGAGTGCAGGCATGGGACCTGATAAGTACCCTGTAATGTCTGTAAGTATTGCAGAAGAAGAAGTTCGCCAGATTGGTCCTGAGTTCTTAGAAGGTCACTACGCTGCTTGGAACTACTTCCAAACTGTAGAGAGCCCAGCCAACGATAAGTGGGTTAGCGACTTCAAAGCGAAGTACGGTGATGACCGTGTGACCAATGACCCCATGGAAGCCGCTTACATCTTGGTGTATCTGTGGGCACAAGCGGTTGAAAAAGCAGGTACGACTGATATTCCTGCCGTTCGCGAAGCGGCCTACGGTCAGGTGTTTGAAGCACCTGGCGGTACGGTGACCATGCAGCCTAACCACCACATTTCTAAGACGGTTCGCATGGGTCAAATCCGTGCTGACGGTCTGTTCGATATCGTTTCTGCCACTGACGGCCCGGTTGATCCAATTCCTTGGAACCAGTACGTTCCCGATACCAAGGGCTATGCGTGTGACTGGTCCGATACTGCAAAAGGTGGTAAGTACAAGATTTAACTCTTCTTGCTGCTTTAAGCTGCTTTATCGCGGCCACAGCTGGCTTATCTTGGCCATATAAACGGGCCGCATGACTGGGCCAAATAATGGGGCAGAGGTCAATTGGCTTCTGTCCCTTTACGCGTTTTGTCATCCATAAAAAAGACTTGATGGAAAAAGACCGTGAAAAGAGACCGTGAGAAACGGGCAACGACCATGCAACGCAAAGGACGAGAACTGTTGTGATAGACGGGTTAATTACGGCCCTATTTAATGGGGTCAGTATTGGAACAGTGCTGCTGATTGTGGCGCTAGGGCTAGCGATTGTGTTCGGCCTGATGGGGGTAATTAATTTGGCCCACGGTGAGCTAATGATGCTCGGGGCCTACACCACCTATGTGGTGCAGAACGGATTTAAGCAGCTGGGTGATGGCTGGGCGGGATCGTACATTTGGGTAGCGATCCCGCTTTCTTTTATTGTGGCAGCGCTGGTGGGTTTGGCCCTAGAGCGCGGCGTGATTCGCTTTTTGTACGGTAGGCCTTTAGAAACGCTGCTGGCGACCTGGGGTGTGAGCCTCATTTTGCGGCAGTTCGTACGCTCAGTGAGCTGGTCTATGGTGATTGGCTTACTTATTTTTAGTATGTTGTTCTTTGGCGCTAAGGCGGCTATTACACGATTTGCTCGGCTGACTAGGCCACGGCGCAACTTAGCGATCGCGGTTCTCTTTTTGCTCTCGGGACTTGTGAGCTGGGCCATTGGCGGCAGCTTTAATAGCAATGTCAAGCTGGGGCGTCCTTGGTTTAGTGCGCGCAATGTAGATGTGACTGCGCCCAGGTGGTTGCAGGGCAGCTGGCAATTGACCGATACACTTCAGTTTCCTGTGTCTCGATTGTTCATCATCGGGCTAACGCTGTTGTGCCTGCTGGCAGTATATGTGTTTTTGCAAAAGTCGGCCTGGGGCTTGCGCATTCGCTCGGTGACGCAAAACCGAAACATGAGTGCTTGCTTGGGCATCCCTACCGAGCAGGTGGATGCCGTGACCTTTGCCCTGGGCTCCGGATTGGCGGGCATCGCTGGTTTTGCGGTGACGCTATTAGGATCTGTTGGGCCTAACCTAGGGGTGAACTACATTGTGGATGCCTTTATGGTTGTTGTAGTCGGGGGTGTTGGTAACCTGCTGGGCAGCGTAATTGCGGCCTTGGGCATTGGCATTGTGACCTATCTGCTGGGCTCCGGGACGATTCCATTGATGCTCAGTGCCAATGAAGCTTTGCAGCCACTGACAGACTTCTTTAACTTCTTTGCGACCACGAGTATGGCTAAGGTGATGGTGTTTGCCTTAATTATTGTGTTTTTACAGGTGCGCCCAGCGGGACTGTTCCCGCCTAAAGGCCGCTCGGCGGAGGTATAACGGATGACTGGAACTGTCACAAAATCGATGTCGGGTGTGGTTGGCGGCAAGCGGCGCTATGAGGTGCTGATCGTGCTGGCGGTGACGTTGGCGTTGATTTTTATCGTGCCGTTGTTGCTGTCGGGTTTTCGCCTGGGCTTGCTGGGTCGTATTCTCTCCTTGGCCATTGTGGCCCTGGGGATAGATTTGATTTGGGGCTACACGGGCTTATTGAGTCTGGGACATGGCATTTTCTTTGCGCTGGGGGGGTATGCCCTGGCGATGCATTTGCAGTTGCAAGGGGAGTCCATTCCTGACTTTTTTAGTCTGTATGGGGTTTCGGAGCTACCGGGCTTTTGGAAGCCGTTTTACTCGTTCCCCTTTACGCTGGTGGGGATTGTTCTGATCCCGTCGATTATTGCGGGATTGCTGGGATATTTAGTCTTTCGTAATCGCATTCGCGGGGTGTATTTTTCCATCCTTACCCAGGCGGCGCTGGTGGTGTTTTTTAACTTCTTCAATGGTCAGCAAAAGCTGATTAATGGCACCAATGGCCTGAAGACAAATACCACGGAGCTTTTTGGCCAGGCGGTTGGTGGCGATCGCATGCAGTTTTACTTTTACTGCATCACGGTGGTCATGCTGGCGCTGGCCTATGGCATTTGTCGATGGCTGACCAGCGGTCGCTTTGGCCGCATGCTCATTGCCATTCGCGATGATGAGAACCGGGTGCGGTTTTCGGGCTACGATCCCACGGCTTTTAAGGTAGTGGTGTTTGCCGTCTCTGGTGGCATCGCAGGTGTTGCCGGGGCGCTGTACACGGTACAGTCCGGAATTGTTTCGCCGCAGTACATGAGCATTGCCTTTTCGATTGAAATGGTAATTTGGGTGGCCGTGGGCGGACGGGCTTCGCTGATCGGTGCCATCATTGGCGCCTTGGCCGTGCGCTGGGGCCAAACCCTGCTGAGTGAGGAATATCCTACGATATGGCTATTTTTCCAGGGGGCTTTGTTCTTGATTGTGGTGACCGTCCTGCCGAATGGCATTGTGGGCTGGGCACGTTATGAGGCAATGGACCAGCCGCGATCGCTCTTTGGAAGTGGCCCGAAAAAACTCTCCACCTATCCTCGCATTGAGGTAGACGAAGATCTCCGCCAAGAGGCTGAGCTTTTAGCTGATAAACCGTCTGGTGCTTCATCGTCTGACCCCGTTACCGGCCCTGCTCCTGGAGGCGAAAATTCATAATTATGACGATAGATGTTGTAAAGTCTGCGCCCACGCCTAGCAAAGGCGCACCGCTCCTGAAAATTGAAGATGTGACCGTTAGCTTCGATGGCTTTAAAGCCATTGATGGTTTGAACTTCGCCATGGGTGGCCAAGAGCTGCGGGTGATTATCGGACCGAACGGTGCCGGGAAAACGACCTTTTTAGATGTGATTACAGGCAAGGTTCAACCGACGACCGGGCGGGCGCTCTTTAAGGGGAAGAATCTCAAGTCTTTGCCCGAACATGCGATCTCTCGGTTGGGAATCGGTCGTAAGTTTCAAACCCCTCGGGTGTATCTCAACCTCACCCCCCGAGAGAATTTAGAGCTTTCCTGCAATCGGATCAAAAACGTTTGGAATACCCTCTTTAAGCCCACCCCCACCGCCGAGACCCGAACGGTGAGTGGTTTGCTCGAAACCATTGGCCTGACCGCTAAGTCGGACACGCCCGCAGCCTTGCTCTCCCATGGGGAAAAGCAATGGCTAGAAATCGGCATGTTAGTGGCCCAGTCGCCCGATTTGTTGCTGGTGGATGAGCCCGTTGCTGGACTCACCGATGAAGAAACAGAGCGCACGGGTGAATTGCTACTTTCCTTGGCTGAAAGCCACGGTGTGATTGTGATTGAGCACGACATGGAATTTGTCCGGCAAATTGCCCAAGACAATCAGGTCACCGTTCTACATGAGGGCAGCGTGTTGTGCGAAGGCACCATGGATGAAATTCAGAGCGATCCCCGCGTAATCAAGGTGTACTTGGGCGATCCTGATGCGTGAGGCTTTTTTACTCCTGCGCTTCAGATACTTATCGCTCATAGCCTGAAGTAAATCCCCTCTTGGGAGCTATCCCTTAGGCAGAAGTCGCTGACCCGCTGATATAGCGGGTCATGTGGGAGACAGCTGAGCCCCTTGCAGCAAATATTGAAGCTTGGTATAGCCACGCCATAGGGTTTTAACGCCAGGGTTTCCGTCTCCCTGGCGA
>JBCDAG010000438.1:0-5442 GCA_039186165.1 Cyanobacteria bacterium P01_F01_bin.53 | reverse complement strand
CGACGGCTGTGAAGAGTTTGCCTTCTGCTGTGCGCCAGCTTCGCAACCCCGATTCTTTCCCTATAGAAATCTCTCATGGGCTACAGAGCCTGACTGAGAGTACACGCAAAACGATCTCTAATTAGTTATACAGCCTAGTCATACAACGACGTAACAATTTTGAAGGATGGATGGGTGAATCTCGACTATCACTCCTATCACGCTTTAGCTACTCTACTTTTCTTCCGGCCCAGTTCTTCTTCCAACTATGCTCACTCTTCCTTGGATTAACCCTCAACGTGTTGCGCTTTTTGGCACCAGTGCAGACCCACCGCACTTGGGACATCGAGGCATTTTAGAATGGCTCTCCTATGAGTTTGATCAGGTGGCTGTGTGGGCTTCTGAAAATCCCTATAAGCCTAAGCAGTCGCCCTTGCATGACCGTGCTGAAATGTTGCGATTGCTCATTCAGACTTTGCCTGAGACGCTGCCCGTTAAAGTCCCGCCGCAAAAAGTTTCGGAACAACCTGAGAACACCCGTAACGTTGCAGTGTATCAAAGTCTTAGCGATCGCTATACCATTCACTCCATTGCCCGAGCCCGTCAGCTGTGGCCAAAGGCAAAATTCACCTTTGTGGTGGGTGCTGATTTGATTGATCAGCTGCCGAAGTGGTATCAGGCTGAAGCCATATTCGCCCAAGTCGATATTTTGGTTTTTCCGCGTCCGGGGCATCCGATTGAGGGGCCAGCGCTCTCAGCTTTGCGACATCAGGCCAATGTGGCGATCGCACATCCTAAAGATCAGCACAACATTGCTTCTAGCCGTTACCGCCAACCTGATTGTGGAGAGATTCCCAACGACCTGCCGCCTGTTATTCGTAACTATATTACCGAGCACGACCTGTACCCATGCCTTCAAACACGTCTAGCCCCCCATCAAAGCAAGCTGCCGAGTCAACTTCCGGTACCCCGGTAGCGTCAGCACCCATAAAAACAAAGTCAGTAAAAACACCGCAAGTAGGGGCAACCCAGTCGCCTGTACCTGCTGAGTTAGCTGATTTTAAGGTGGGCGTGGACACGGTTATTTTTTCGGTAGATACCGAAAACAATCGGTTGTTGGTGTTGCTGGTGATGCGCCATGAAGATCCCTTCAATGGCTACTGGAGTTTGCCGGGGACGCTGGTAAGAGTCGGTGAGTCTTTAGAAGCAGCAGCCGATCGCGTGCTGACTGAAAAAATCCGTGTGAACAATCTCTATTTAGAGCAGCTGTTTACGTTTGGTGGGCCTAACCGCGATCCGCGCGAGGCAGAAGATTCTTATAACGTGCGCTATCTCTCGGTGAGTCACTTTGCGCTGGTACGTTTTGAAGATACGGCTTTGATTGCTGATGGGGTGAGTGGTATTGCTTGGTATCCGTTGAACCGGTTGCCAGAGCTGGCGTTTGACCATAATGAAATTCTCTCCTATGGCTACCGACGACTGCGCAACAAGATTGAATATAGTCCAGTTGCTTTTGATGTGTTGCCTGAGAGATTTACGCTCAGTGATGTGTATCAGCTGTATACCACCGTACTGGGTGAAGACTTTTCAGATTATTCTAACTTTCGAACGCGGTTGCTCAAGCTAGGTATTTTAGAAGATACCAAGGTCAAAACCTCGCGGGGCGCGGGACGACCTGCGAGCCTGTATCGGTTTGATGCTGAAGCATTCAAACCTTTGAAAGATAAGCCAATGGTTTTCCTATAATTCGTTTTTCCTCATCGAAAAAAACCTTCCTGTTAATGAATTGTCACCTTACTGTGGTGTTTTTATGAAAATTGCGATCGCACAAATTAATCCCACCGTTGGTGACCTTGTGGGCAATGCCCAACGCATTCTCTCCGTTGCGAATGAAGCCGCAGCCCTAGGGGCAGATTTATTGTTGACTCCAGAACTTTCCTTGTGTGGTTATCCCCCCCGTGATTTGCTTATGCGTCCAAGCTTTATTGAGCAAATGAAGCAACAGGTTGGTGAGCTGGCTAAGGCGCTACCGTCTGGTTTAACAGCCTTGGTGGGTATTGCGGAAAAGAACAGCGCTGCTGAGAGCAAGGGTGAAAAATCTATGTTTAACAGTATGACCCTGTTGCAATCGGGTCAGGTAACAGAGGTTTTTCACAAGCGTTTGTTGCCCACCTACGATGTGTTTGATGAGGACCGTTATTTTGAGTCGGGGACCGAGGCTAATAGCTTTGTGTACGAGCACAATGGTGAGTCTGTGCATGTGGGGGTCACTATTTGCGAAGATCTGTGGAACAATGCATCCTTTTGGGGACGGCGAGCCTATCCGACCGATCCGACTGAGGAATTAGTGGCCGCAGGGGTTGATGTGGTGGTGAACCTGTCGGCGTCTCCTTTTATTAGCGGTAAGCAGAGCCTGCGGGAACGAATGATTTCCCATGGCGCTAAGCACAATGACTGTCCGATTGTGTATGTGAATCAGGTGGGCGGTAATGACGATCTGATTTTTGATGGACAGAGTTTGGCCTTTAACCGGGCAGGCGAGTTGGTGAGTCGGGCAAATGCGTTTGAGACGGATTTACAGATTGTTGAATTTGATGCGAAACAGAAAGATTTAACAGCTGGTGAGATACAGGTGATGCCTGAGGTAGCCGATGCTGAAATATGGGCGGCGCTGGTGCTGGGGGTGAAGGACTATGCCCGGAAGTGTGGTTTTACCAAGGCAGTGATTGGCCTCAGTGGTGGGGTGGATTCTGCGATTGTCAGTGCGATCGCTGCTGAAGCGCTTGGGCCTAAAAATGTGTTGGGTATTCTCATGCCTTCTCCCTATAGCTCTGGTCACTCCGTGAGTGATGCTGAAGATCTTGCTAAGAATATTGGTATTCAGACGAAAAAACTGGCGATCTCGCCCCTGATGGCTGGTTATGACATCGTGCTAGGGGAGATGTTTGCTGGTACTGAAGAAGGCGTTGCCGAAGAGAACTTACAGTCTCGTATTCGTGGCAATTTGCTGATGGCTGTATCTAATAAGTTTGGTCACCTGCTGCTTTCTACCGGTAACAAGTCAGAAATGGCCGTCGGTTACTGCACGCTCTACGGCGACATGAACGGTGGTTTGGCGGTGATTGCAGATGTGCCTAAGACCCGTGTGTATTCGATTTGTCGTTGGCTGAACCGGAATGGTGAAGTGATTCCTGAGCATATTCTTATGAAGCCCCCTAGCGCCGAACTGAAGCCTGATCAGGTAGATCAAGACTCATTGCCGGATTACGATATCCTGGATGATATTTTGGAGCGTCTCACTCAAAAACAACAGTCTGCCGATGACATTGTTGCGGCTGGTCATGCGGCCCCTATTGTAGAGAAGGTAATTCGCCTGGTCACTCGTGCAGAATTTAAGCGTAGGCAGGCGCCGCCTGTGTTGAAAGTGACCGATCGCGCGTTTGGTATGGGCTGGCGGATGCCGATTGCGAGTCGGTGGGCATTAGCGCTGAGTGAAAAGGGCTTAGCTGAGAAAGGTAAGGTGACTGTTGCAGCTCAAAAGGCCTTGTCGTAACCTCTACATCGGCAGGCAAATGCAGAATTCAGTGCCCTGTCCTGGTTCTGACTGCACCGCTATCGTGCCACCATGAGCGTCGACAATGATTTCTTTTGCGATCGCCAATCCTAATCCCGTCCCTTTACCAACGCCTTTCGTGGTGAATAAGTGATCAAAGATTCTTTCTTTGACTTCTGCGGGCATGCCTTTACCATTGTCCTGGATGCGAATTTCAATCGCCTTAGTCCCGTTGGCTGCCTCAGTGAGTAACGTGGTTTTCACCGTGATTATTTGGGGCTTGTCCTTGAGGTCGGAAAACGTCGTTTGTTGGGCTGCTTCGTCAAAGACATCAATAGCATTGGCCAGCAGATTCATAAAGACCTGGTTGAGCCGACCAGGGAAACAGTCAATGCTGGGCAAGTCGCCATACTCTTTCACCACTTGAATGGCAGGACGGTTCTCATCGGCCTTGAGGCGATATTTTAAGATCAGCAATGTGCTATCTAGCCCTTCTATGAGATTGGCGCTTACTTTGTGTTCGGTATCCGCGCGCGAGAAGGTCCGCAAGCTGGTGCTGATGGCTTTGATGCGGTCGGTGGCCCCTTTCATGGAGGTGAGTAATTTGGGCAAGTCTTCGCAGACAAACTCTAGATCTATCTCTTCTGCATTTTCGAGGATGGGCTCGGTGGCATTCGGATAATGTGTCTGATAAAGGTCAAGGTGCTCCTGCAAGTCTTGGACATAGTTTTGGGCATTTTTGATGCTGCCATTGAGGAAGCCGATGGGGTTGTTGATTTCATGGGCGACACCGGCGACCAAGTTGCCTAAGGCAGACATTTTTTCTGATTGGACGACCTGGGATTGACTTTGTTGAAGTTGGATGAGGGCCTGCTCTAGTTCTTGGGATTTTTCTAGGGCTTTGGCTTCGGCGGCTTTGCGATCGCTAATATCTCTCACGATACTGTGTAGGACCATTACCCCTTTATAACGCAGTGGTGTGAGTACAACCTCCGCCCAAAAGACCTCTCCCGTTAGGGTTTGATGCTGCCATTCAAATCGGTGTTTGCCAGCTTGGCTGGCCTGCTGAATCATGGCCTGTGCTTTTTCAAATGAGGATTGACCGTCTGCTTGGAATTCTGGTGAGATATCCGCAGGGTGAACCCCGCAGAGCTGAGAAGTATCAGTCGCCTTGAATAATTCAACCGCTGCCTGATTACAGTCCAGAAAGGTTTTTTCATCCAAAATCAAAATAGGATCGGCGGCATTCTCATAGAGGCTTCTGAGGTTTGCCTCTGAGCGTTGTAACTGTTTGGTTTTCTCTTGCTCCATTTGGTAGAGCCTGGAGTTTTCTAGAGAGATGGCAGCTTGGCTACAGAGAAAATTCAGGGGTAGGAGTCTCTCTTCTGTAAAAACGTCACTGATGGATTGATGCCTTAAGGACAGAACCCCGATAACTTTTCCTTTGTTGAGTAATGGTAAGCAGAGGATGCTTTTAGGATGTTGCTCTCGAAGGTAGTCATCAATGACAGGTAAGTCTGTTTTAAGATTGTTAATGATGACAGTATTTTTTGTGTTTTTGACATACTGGATGAGCTTGACAGGCATATTAGGATTGTTCTTTAGCGCCTCTGTCCCAAGGCTGCTTTTTTCGGCTGTGGTGATGACTTGCACCCGCCATTTCTCTGAGAGATCAGGCATTACTAATGTGCACTGGTCAGCCCCTGACTGCTGCAAAATCAATGTTGTGAGTTGGTGGATGAGGTCATCGAATTCAATGCTGCTAGAGAGGACTTGAGAGGCTTGTAGGAGGGCTGTAAAGTCCAGCGTGGCATTGACCCCAGTTGTGGCGTTATTGGTTTGCGTGCTGTTCTGGTGTGTACTGGGTTGGACAGAATAAGAACTTCCTAATATCTCGCCTAAGGTCTCGT
>JBCDAG010000437.1:0-5472 GCA_039186165.1 Cyanobacteria bacterium P01_F01_bin.53 | reverse complement strand
GCTTAGATGTAGAGAGTCTATCGGTTACTGAGTTGATTGTTCTGAACTAACCAGCTCAGAACAGCTTCCAGCTGCTTTTCGCAGCTACAAAACAGTCTGGGGAGTGCCTTTGGGCGCTAAAATTTGCCAGACTCCAGTATTAATAAATTTTATTAGATATCAAGAGAGTAACAATACCCTCAAAACCTAACGAAAAGTACACTTAATCTAGTGATATTCAACCTCATCACGACGGGCTTTCTACTCTTTACAAGAGATTTCATCAAATCATTCAGTAACCCTACATATTCTCCTAGTTAGTCATAGTGTTAGAAGAAGAAAACGAGAATTCAAAGTTACTCCTATATAAAAGTTGTCAAGAATTAAAGGCTGAGTTCTCAGAGCTTAAGACAGCTCAAAACGTTGCAAGAATGCTAGAGGTTTCCTACGATCGTCTTGTATATCATATATATAAGCTCCCTAATTCAAAGAAGTACGAACAATTTGAAGTATCAAAGAAATCTGGCGGCCTTCGGACTATATCAGCACCGTCAACTAGTTTAAAAATTATTCAGCGAAAATTGAGTCAAGTCTTATACAGTACATATAAGCCAAATAGCCCTGTTCACGGATTTGTCCCAGGAAAAAATATAGTTACCAACGCTAGTCAACATACGAATAAAAGATTTGTATTCAATATTGATCTAAAAGATTTTTTCAGCAGCATTCACTTTGGTCGAGTGAGAGGAATCTTTATGGCACGTCCATATGAGCTTCCTGAGAAAGCTGCTACGGTTCTTGCTCAAATCTGCTGTTTTGAGAATCAACTTCCGCAAGGCGCCCCAACATCCCCAGTTGTATCTAACATGGTTTGTGCTCGTCTCGATAGCGAGTTAAAGCGATTAGCAAAGAATCTAAGGTGCACATACACTAGGTATGCTGATGACATTACTTTTTCAACTACACTTCCTCAGTTTCCAATAGCTCTAGCATCTGTTGAGATCGATGAAAAGAGTAGCAAATCCACTGTCAATCTGGGCAATCGTTTAGCTCTTATTATTCAAGACAATGGATTTGAAGTGAACTATAAAAAGGTTAGATTACAGCATCAAAGTCATCATCAGGAAGTAACTGGAATCACTGTAAATAAATTCCCAAATGTGAAACGTAGCTTCATTCGCGAAATTAGCTCTATGCTTTATGTCTGGGAAAAACATGACCTCATTTCAGCACACAAAAGGTACTCTGAGAAACAAGCAAAAGAACTAGGAATATCTCAAGAAGAAGTTCCTTTTTTCAGTGATGTCATTAGAGGAAAAATTAATTTTCTCGGTATGGTCAGAGGAAAAAATGACGATATTTATCTCAAGTTCTTACATCAATATCGACAACTTTCAGAAGAACAAATTGTAGCTGAAGAATAAGACCAGACTATAAGTAGATAGCCAAAACTAAACATAGTTACATCCTGGCTAGTCTGATTCATTTCGTCGGCCCCCCGACCCCGAATTGGGGGGGCTCTGAGTCCGGCTTCCCTCAAAATTCGGGGACTGAGGGTGCTGACGGAAAGTTGTGGCTCCCTACCTAATTGAGACCTTACTGTGAAAAAAACTAAAGGCCCCACCAAAGAGCAACTTGCCGCCGCCCATGGCCAAACAATGCCCGACATCATCGGGCCAAATCTTAAAGTCCTCTTTTGTGGCATCAACCCCAGCCTTTACAGCGTTGTGGTCGGCCATCACTTCGGTAGACCGGGCAATCGATTTTGGAAAGCTCTGCACAAGGCCGGATTCACGCCCCGGATTTACCACCCCAGCGAGGACGAATCCCTACTAGATCTGGGCTATGGCATCACCAACATGGCCCCACGCGCCACGGCCCGCGCCGACGAACTCAGCAAAGCTGAAATCAAAGAAGGCCGAGAACTCCTCGCCGCCAAAATTCAAACCTATAAACCCAAGAGCCTCGCCTTCCTTGGCATTACAGCCTATCGCATTGCCTTTGCACAACCCAAGGCCAAAGTTGGCCCACAGCCCGACTGGGAAGGTACCGCTATTTGGGCCATGCCCAATCCCAGTGGCTTGAATGCTCACTATCAGGTGAATGACTTGGCAGAAGTGTATGGCTGGATGCTCTCATGAACGGCAGTTGTACTGTCTGAGTGCTCGCTATATTGAAAAAATTCCATAAGAGCATCCGCGACCTGATTATCCATTGCTGGGTCATTCACACCTTGGCCATTCATACCTTGGTCCTCTGCAACCTGATTGTCCAAGCCCTGATCATCCAAGCCCTGATCACCCGCGATTGAAGCATCCACAGCCTGATCGTCCGCCTCAAGAGCTTTCAATGCTTGAGCGTACTCCTCTTGAAGTCGCTTAATCCTCGCAATCACCCACTGACGGAAGTTCTGCTTTGCCTTCCGCTGATTGGTCGTTCTCGCTTTCTTGATATAAACCTCAACGGCTTCTTTAATCGGCCATCCAGGTAACAGGGGGCTTTTCTCTTGCTCAACGTATCGGCCCCCTTGCAAAGCGTCGATGCGCAATTGCCCCCCTTCGTAGCGCCATAATTCTGGAACACCCAGGGCTTGGTAAACTTCGAGCTGAGTTTTAGAGGCGAGATTAACTTCCAGCACCAGCTCGGGTGGCGGGTCTATTTGCAAATCGATGCGGAGCTTATCGGCCATACCATCGGCATAGTCCAGATAAAAGCAGTCATCAGGTTCGACGGCCTTCTGCATCCGCTCATCTTTCAGGGTGATGGAACCATACGAGGTGTAGTCCATCTCTAGCTCATCGAAAATGACTTTGACACACTCACTGATGCAGATTTTAGAAAATTCATGCTCGGGAAAGGGAGAGGCCATAAAAATTATTTCGTTGCTATATGCAAGACGAGTGTTTCGCCGCTCGCCCATTTCTCGCAGAATTTTTTCGTATGCCGACCAGCTCACCTCTCGGATTTCGAGCATCTGGCCTTCAGGTATGCTGAGTTGCCTAAGTTGAATGGTCGATATCCGGTTTCTATCAACTAGCCACATACCATCAGTGCGTGATATCCAATGTTCAGTCTTCTATCGGGCGCGATCGCAGGAAAATACACCTCAATCACATGTCAGTGTTCTTGTCCTAGCACTATATCTTTCCCTTCCCTTACCACCAGAAACCGCCTGAACCTGCCAACCAAAGAAAACAACTGCCATTTAAAAGCAGCGTAATCACAGCGCCAATCACCACACCTTTCATGGTGTCAAAGCGACCGACATGCCTCAGCCATAGTGAAAGCGGGATGACGTAGAGCAGCTGAGTAATTCCAATACCGAAAAATGCATAAAGCATCACAAACCTTAGAGCAATCGGCACAGAGCCTATCAATGTAGTGATCCACGCAACCAAAAACATCAGTAGGCAGGCCAGAATGTGCCCTAAAAACACACTCAGGACGCCAAGGACTACATTTATGGGACGCTCTGGAGTTGCCATAGCTTCAACGATTCCATCAGTTATCCAAGCTAACTCTGCCCAAGCCAACTCTATCCAATCCCAATATGAGCTGGAAAACTAGCGAGCAGCCATCCATTTAACAGTACGGTAAGCAGCGCGCCAACCAGGATACCTTTAATCACAGCAAAACGGCTCACGGCAAAACGGCGACGGTCTATCAGCCAAAAGCAAAGGGGCACCACGTATAAGAACTGAGCAATCCCGATAAACCAATACGAGTAGTACAAAACCTCCCCTAGCCAAAAAAACGAATTGAGCCAGTCATTCCCTGGAAAGGTCGCTAGCCCGAGCCCATGCCAAACCAGCATATTAAACATCAGCATACTCACCATGCTGATGAACACAGTCCGCCCATTATGGCCGTATCGCATATCCACAAAACTCAACTACAAAAAGTCAGGTCTTCTTACAGAAGAACACTTCTATGTAGTTACAGTCTCACCTCACTCAATTAAGGATAAAAGTCAACGCATTACTCAATCCTTACCTAAGGCTTATTGGCATACGAAGTTCAGAGGCCCAGAGAAGCACGCGTTGTATTCGTATACACAAGTCAAACAAAAACGTCTCCGTCTAAACCGTCATACGTTTTCTTCTTATACACAGGTCGAACATAAGTTAAACGCTGTTAAAGTCTGCGTGCTATTCCGCAGTCCCTGCTATAGACCTTTTTTCCTACGTCCGTATGGAAAAAATTCGTCAGTGTTTTCTCAGAGGAAAGCAACAAAATGCGGCCAGTAGATGAATTAGCCTACAAGTTTATACAGAGCTAAGGTCGCTCCACTTTATCAGCAACACATACAGATAAGATGTTGGCACCATGGGGATTCCACGGTTATTTTCTGGGGAGAGGGCTGACTAACATTCGTGTATAAGTTTACACAGCTTACTACTTATACATCGTTTGCTCTACTCTAAATCCTAACCATGAAAAAACTACTCTTCAACGCCTGCCTACTTGCTACAGCTTCTGCTTCTTTGCTCTTCAACACAGCAGCTCAGGCATCAACCGTAAGCGAGCTGGAGAATCTGAGAGAAACCGATACTGAACTCTTTGATGTCTTCAACAGTACAGTGAACATTGAGTCACTGGCCCTTGATGAAGACACTCTACCTGAATTGTTTGCAGACTCTCTCCAGTGGGATGGCATCTCCGATAATATCGATGTCTTCTTCATTAACGAAGGGGCTGCGTACCGTAACCAACTACTCTACTCTTTGAACGGCGGGGAGCAAGTTACACTCTTTGACGATATCTCTTCAACTGAGAGCATCTTGAAAGAAGATTCTGGGACCATGCTACTAGGGGATGGTAAAAGCATTAGTGGCTTATCTGGCGATGTTGGTATTGAGTTCTTTGTGAAAGCCGACGGTGCACAAAACAGCAATGGCAACGTATATGGCGCGGATGCTGCCGCTAACGCAGATGGGTTGCAACATCTGGTTGCCCGTGAGTTTCAGCAAGGTTCAGATAACTGGGTTCTCTTAGGCTTTGAAGATTTGTACGGCGCACACTACAGCAACGGCGGCAACTCTGACCGCGACTTTAACGATGTGGTGGTTGCTGTACGGGGCGTAACCGGTAATCGGAAAGACGTGCCTGAGCCTATGACTGCGGCTGGTGTACTGTTGGTCGGTGCTTTGGGCCTCGCACAAAAGCGTCGTCAACTAGCCGCTAGCTAACGCATCCTCCAGAATTGTCGCTAAGCACTGCTAAGCACTGTTTTAGGTGTGAGAGCAAATAGGTAGCCTTCCCTGTTATCTGATGTTTTCCTTATCTAAGGAGCATCGATAGCAGGGATTTTTTTATGCGCAGAAGATGGCTGCTCTAGCAGAAGAGGGCTGCTCTAAAAGATGGCTAAGCTATCCCTAACTGGAGTCTGGCAAAAATAGACTGTAATTGAAGGAAAGAGCCACACCATAGTAGATTCAGGCTAATAACCAAACCAGCCTGATAGTGTGACTCATGATAAAACTCATTATCCAT
>JBCDAG010000436.1:0-5483 GCA_039186165.1 Cyanobacteria bacterium P01_F01_bin.53 | reverse complement strand
CAAGATACGAGTGATAGAAGCGGCCGATTCTAGGCAGCGCAGTCACTTTATGATTCCTAGTCAGAGACTTTCGGTAGGGCATCCGCCTTTGAGGCGGTCACACTCATCAAGCCACCGGCTTTGCCGGAGGTGTCTGACTCTTACGCCGCACTTAGTGGTGCCTGTGTAGTAGTGCCTGTGCTAACAGCAACCCTGCTGAGTGTCTGACCAGGCTTCTGGTTTTGGGCTTAGCTGGCGATGCTTTGTGTATCACCTTCGACAGCAGCGCCGTTCCGGTTAGCATTTTCGGCATGGGCATCCGTAATAGCCTGATTGACCAGTGAAAATACTTCGCGGCAGTGGTTATTGGTGCGTAGGGGCAGCTCTTCATTCTTAACCACTAGATCAATCTTGGCTCCCCCAGCTTCTATTGTTGGTGGATTGATGAGAATTTCGATGGTCGCTAGTTGGGCAAAGGAAACTTGCCCTGGCTTTTCTTTGGCCACAATGCAGACAGGATCTTGATGGATCAAATTGAGATCACAGGCTTCCAGCGCAGTGACCAGCGTCTGATTGATCTCCTCCGAAGAGGACCCGGTCATGAAAAAGTTAGTGTAGCGAGCCATAAAGCGTTACGAGATGACAAAACGGGATGGCGAAGGCTGGAGCTGCACGCCTGCTGCCCTACTCTAGAGCTTGGGAGCGAGGATTGCCCTATCAGAATAATAAAAATTTTGACTAAAGCAAATATCACTGATTAGGATACCGCTGTTTTCAGAAATAGGGAATAGCAGGGGGCCGTAGGGGTGTATAAATTGTGCTGTAGAGGGCTAGGGAGATTGTGGATGACATCAAGAAATGGGCTAAAAAATGCGGGGTAAATTAATCGTTTTTGAAGGGGGCGAAGGCAGTGGCAAAACCACCCAAATTCAAAGGCTGTACGACTGGCTTGCTGATGATAAAACGCTGGCAAGTTTAGGACTTAAGGACGTTTGCAGGGGGGTAAAACTCACTCGTGAGCCGGGGGGAACTATTCGAGGGCAAAGTATTCGTCACTTATTGTTAACTACGGCATCACAGACAAATGCGCCATTAGTGAGTAAGGCGGAGCTGTTGTTATACGCTGCTGACCGGGCTCAGCACGTAGAAGAAATGCTGAAGCCCCAGTTAGCGGAAGGTTATTGGGTGCTGTGTGATCGCTACACGGATTCCACCGTGGCCTACCAAGGCTATGGCCGCCAGCTAGATTTGGCGCTGATTCATCAGTTGAATGACATCGCGACGGGTGGCCTTAAGAGTGATCTGACCCTGTGGCTGAATGTGCCGCCTAGCGTGGGTCTTGCTAGAATGCATCAGCGCGGCCAGGCGGATCGGATGGAGCAGGCGAGCCAGGCCTTTCACCAACGGGTTTATGACGGGTTTGCGGCGTTGGCTAGCTCCACTAGCGAAGGGCAACCCAATCCCTATAGCAGTGGGCCCACTGAAATTATTGAGGGCGATTGCCCCATTGATGACATCACTGCCCAGATTCAAAAGGTTATTCTTCGTAGGTTTTCGCGCTCTTAAGTTTTTGCGCATGTTCTTTTGCGCATGTTCCGATTTTTAGTCAGTCTTCAGGTCTGATCAACGCTAACGCTAGCCCTTACCCCAGAACCCGCTCCGTGGATTCTTCTCCCTTTTCAACCCTTGTTGGTCAGACCCAGGCGATCGCACTGTTGGAGCGTGCGGTCACTTTGGATCGTGTTGCGCCGGGCTATCTATTTGTGGGTCCGACTGGAACGGGGAAATCTCTGGCGGCTATTGGCTTTGCCGAACTATTACTGCGATCGCCTTTAGAAGATGGATCTATTGACCCAGCTGCACTGACGCCTGCGAGCCTGGCGAGACGAATTCGCGATCGCAACCATCCCGACCTGCTTTGGGTAGAGCCGACGTATTTGCATAACGGTAATCTTTTGACATCTGCACAGGCCGCAGAAGCTGGGGTTAAGCGTAAGAGCCCGCCCCGCATTCGCGTGCCTCAAATTCGGGAGATTGCCCGATTTTTAAGTCGCCCGGCGTTAGAGTCGCAGCGGGCTGTAGTGGTGATTGAACAGAGCGATCACATGGCTGAAGCCGCAGCCAATGCCTTGCTTAAAACATTAGAGGAACCCGGCAAAGCCTCCGTTATCCTGATGGCCCCTGATCAGCAGGCACTGTTACCCACACTCATTTCCCGCTGTCAGACAATTCCATTTCGTCGGCTCAACGGTGATCAAATGGCCCAGGTCCTCACTCAAATCGACCACAGCGAGATTTTACAGTCGGCGGAAGTAATGGCGATCGCCCAAGGTTCACCAGGGCACGCCATCGATAGTTGGGCGCAATTGCAGGCACTGCCCCCCGAACTGCTTACGCAGCTAGCCAGTCCGCCGGTCACCTTAAAAGATGCCTTAGAAATTGCCCGTGACATTAACCAGGCGCTAGATACTGAAGCCCAGCTTTGGTTGCTCGACTACTTACAGCACAAATACTGGCAACAAGGATTTGGTAATGCGGACGTGCTCGCAACCTTGGAAAAGGCCCGTAGTTACCTACTCAGCTACGTTCAGCCCCGCCTTGTTTGGGAAATTGCCCTCTCTGGAATGGTGCCCTCTTAACCCCCCACTGCGGTTACTTGGGGGTCACTTGAAAAGGGGAGCACCCCTATATAAACTAAAGGCTAAACTGGTCAGTTCACTTTAGCTGATCCTCTTTTCTGATTCACTGCTTGAGAGTGCGTACTAGCCCATGGCCATACAGCAATCGCCCGTTATTTGGAAAAATCCGAAAGTTTTAGCCGCTTTGGCCGCTTTACTGCTGGTCGGTGTAGGTGGCGTAGCGTGGCTAAATGAACGCGCGCAGCAAAAGCAGGCTGAGCAGGAAGAAGCGGCAAAACCCTTGCCCAAACAGGTGAAGGTGGCTGCCCTTGGACGAGTGGAACCCGCTGGTGGTGTGGTGGATGTTGCGGCTTCAGAAAGTGGTGTCGTGGATGAAATGCTTGTGAGAGCAGGCGATCCGATTACCCAAGGTCAAATTTTGGCCTATCTGGACCTGCATAAGGTGCGGTTAGCCGAACGTGACTATGCCCAAAGTCAGCTCACTGAGGCTCAGCAAACCTTGGCAGCGCAGCTTCAGCTCGCCGAAGCCCGTGTTCAGGAAGCCGATACGCGCATCGGGCAAATTGATGGCCCCGAGGCACAGATTATGCGGGCTCAGGAGGCTCAAATCCTTGACCTGCAAGCGCAGTTGGGGCTGGCGAGGATTGATTTAGGTCGATTTCAAAAGCTGGCGGCACAAGGTGCGATCACGCAGCAGCAGCTCGACAGTAAAACCGCAGAAGTGGCCCAACTGGAACAAAAGATTGCCTCTGCCCGTGCCACCTTGGCGCAACTGGCCTCTGCCCGTCGCGCTAATTTAGACAATGCAACGGCTCAGGTCTCTTCTGCCCAGGCGGATATGCAAGTGGCCCAGGCGACTGCGGGTGTCCGGTCTGCGGATAGTAATTTAACCCTTGCTGAGGCCCGCCTTGCCCAGACGATTGTGCGTGCGCCTATCAGTGGTCAGGTTATCGAGATTTTTACCGAGCCTGGCGAAAGCACCGGAGGGCAAGCGGGAAGTGAGCCGGTGCTTTCTGTTGGCAATACTCAAACGATGCAGGTCGTTGCGGAAGTATATGAAACAGATATTGGGCTGATAGAACTGGGGCAAAAGGCTACGATCCGTAGCCGTAATGGTGCGTTCCCTGAGACGATCACCGGCTCTGTGACTGACATTGCCCTGCAAATATTTAAAAATGATGTGCTCGATGACGATCCAGCTGCGAACGCCGATGCCCGTGTGGTGGAAGTGGATATCACGGTCGATCAACCTGAGGTGATTCGTGGCCTGACGAACTTGCAAGTGGATGTGGTGATTGATGTGGATGAGGCGCCTTAAATGAAAATGCGTCGTGTCTCGGTGGCCTGGCTGAATTTGTTGCATGAGCGGACCCGGCTGATTGTGGCGATCGCAGGCGTTGCCTTTGCCGTCCTACTCATCTTTATGAACCTGGGGTTTTTGGGTGCACTCACCAAGACCACGACTAATTTCTATCGACAGTTCAACGCTGACATTTTTCTTTCTTCGCCAGAGACCTTAGAAATTAGTAGCACGACTGTTTTCCCCGTAGAAAGGCTCTATCAATCAGAGGGTGTCCCTGGTGTTAAACGCGCCATGCCTTTGTACAGCGGCTATACCATTTGGCGAAATCCTGATCCGCCCCATGGTAGTCGGGCCATGTTCATCTATGGGTATAACCTGGACGACCCGGTTTTTTTGATGCCTGAGTTTAGCGCGCCGGATACTAAACAGATTTTGCAACAGCCCAATGTTGTTTTTTACGACCGGCTCTCCCGCCCCGAATTTGGCCCGTCTACTATTGGCTCGACCACCGAAACTGATCGCAGGCAAGTTACCATCGGGGGAAACTACAGCCTGGGCGGGGGCTTTGCAGCCGATGGCACGCTGATTATGAGCGATCAAAACTTTGTGCGCTATCTCTCGCCGCGCCCACTCTCCTCAATTGATACGGGGCTGATTCAGCTGGAGCCTGGGGCAAATCCAGAGCGCGTTGCTAAGGCCTTGCGCGAAGCACTCCCCGATGATGTGGAAGTGTTTACCAAAGCAGGGATTATTCTGCGCGACCAAACTTACTGGATTACGTCAACTTCCATTGGTTTTATCTTTGGGCTTGGCGTTTTGGTGTCTTTTATTGTGGGGATTGTGATTGTTTATCAAATTCTCTATACCGATATTCGCGATCATCTTGGTGAGTACGCCACGATGAAGGCGATGGGGTATCGCAATCGCTATTTGTTTCAAGTGGTATTGCAAGAGGCAATGTTGCTGGCGGGTATGGGATATGTGCCGGGTTTGATTGTTTCATTGGGGTTGTATGAGCTAACCCGGCGGGCGACGGCGGGGAGTTTGCCCGTGTCGATGGATATGGGGAGAGTTGTGTTTGTGTTGTTGTTAACGATTCTGATGTGTAGTGTGTCAGGTCTGATTTCGGTGCGGAAGGCTGTTTCCACCGATCCTGCGGAGGTCTTTTAAAAGCATATGGCTCGACGCGTTCCTTTGGCTTGGCTTAATCTAACCCATGATCGCAAGAAGTTTGTGACCTCACTGGGTGGGGTGGCGTTTGCCGTACTGCTGATGTTTTTGTTCTCTGGGTTTATGAATGCCCTGTACGACTCCCAGGTACAGCTATTGAGCAAGCTAAACGGCGAAGTGATTTTGGTGAACAAGCTTAAGAACAATATGTTTGTGCCCCGTTCTTTTGCCCGTAGGCGGCTGTATCAGGTGCGAGCTTTTGAAGGGGTGGAAGATGCCTACCCCCTCTACCTAAGTGATGTGAATTGGAAAAATCCGGTGACGCGAAAATCTTTTTTAGTGCGTACGCTGGCGTTTAACTTAGGCGATCCGGTGCTGACCCTGCCGGGCTT
>JBCDAG010000435.1:0-5488 GCA_039186165.1 Cyanobacteria bacterium P01_F01_bin.53 | reverse complement strand
GTTCTTGATCAATGTGGGTGAGAATCTCTTTGAGCTGTTGATAGGTTTCAGGGCTTTGAAAGTCGCCAGATAGATATTGAAGGCGAGGGGCCAGCCAGTTAAGCAGGCCCTCTTCTACATCACCTGTGGCGAATTCTTTGAGGGCACTCAAAATTTTATCCTTAAAGTCTTCAACGTGCATAGCCGTTCGGCCAATACCGACAATTGAGAACTGATCGGGCAATAAATTTTGCTGCGCCAAATTATAAAGCGCTGGGATGAGCTTACGCTTGGTCAGATCTCCCGTCGCCCCAAAAATAACCATGACGCAGGGACCTACTGATTGAATCGCGGAGGCCGTTTTGGAGGCTGATGTGGAGGTTGGTGTTGAAACAGACATTTCTATTTACCTCCCTTTTCAACATGTCCACCAAACTTGTAGCGCATGGCTGAGAGAACTTTTTCCGCGTAGGTGTTTTCCTGACGTGACCGGAACCGGGTGTACAAAGCCGCCGAAAGCACATTGGTGGGAACGGCGGCTTCAATCGCTGCCATTAGTGTCCAACGCCCTTCTCCCGAGTCTTGAACCTTACCAGAGTAGTCAGAGAGTGAAGGATTTTCGGCTAGGGCCATGGCGGTTAAATCCAGCAGCCAAGACCCAACAACACTGCCGCGACGCCAAACTTCGGCAATATCTGTGACATCTAAGTCGTATCGATACTCTTCGGGTACTTCTTCAGAGTTGGCGTTGCGGAAAATATCAAAGCCCTCTGCGTAGGACTGCATGAGGGCGTACTCTACGCCGTTGTGCACCATTTTTACAAAGTGTCCGGCACCGATGGGGCCGCAGTGTAAATAGCCCGCTTCCGCCGTTGGGTTAAAGCTTTCTCGGCCTGGGGTAAGGTCAATATCTCCTTTGCCGGGGGCCACTGTTTTAAAGATGGGATCGAGGTGGGTGACGGCTTCGGGCACGCCGCCGATCATTAGGCAATAGCCCCGCTCTAAACCCCACACACCGCCGCTGGTGCCGACATCTACGTAGTGAATGCCGCGATCTTTCATCACCTGGCCGCGACGAACATCATCTTTGTAGTAAGAGTTACCACCGTCAATGACGATATCGCCTGGGTCGAGTTTTTCCGCAAGCTGTTGAACCATGGATTCTGTTGCCTCTCCTGCTGGAACCATAATCCATATGCAGCGAGGCTTTTGTAGCTTTTGGATAAAGTCATCTAGGTGAGTTGCGCCAGTGGCACCTTCGGATTCAAGCTGGCGAACTTTGTCGGGAGTACGGTTAAAAACCACACAGTCGTGGCCGTCTTTCATTAATCGACGCACAATATTTGCGCCCATGCGGCCTAGGCCGATCATACCAAGTTGCATTGGAAAGTCTCCTTGCTGTTGTCACAGCGAATAGATAAATCGAATAGATAAATAGATGCGGTAACTCTTCTTGGTTCCCCTTATCAAGGGGAACCAGTTTCTGGCTAGGTGTTGAAAGGTTGTACTGTCTACTTATAGAGAAGAGAAGCTCACATAAAAAGAGAAAATCTTTCTCTGGGAAATGGGGTTTTAGGGTAAGAACAATACCGATAAGGTATGTTGTTCAAACGTTCCTAAGCATTCTGTTTTTGTTCAATCGCTTCTAATAGCTGATCAAAGGCCTGCTGAAAAATTTGAACGCCTTGCTTTAATAGCTCATCCGTCACAGCCTGAAAGTCGATATCAGCCTTTGGCAGACTGGCCATAACAGTTTGCGCACTTTCAATGTCTGTATCCAGGCTGATGCGAGGTTGCCCGTGGTCAATAAAGGCGGATAACGTAGCCGGTGGCGTTGTATTTACGGTGTCAGGGCCGATCAACGCTTCCATATAGAGGACATCGCCATACGCTTTGTTCTTAGTGCCAGTGCTGGCCCATAGCAGTCGCTGGGGCTGGGCACCTTGCTTGAGCAGCGCTTGCCAGCGATCGCCTTTACACAACTTCAGATATTCCTGATACGCCAGTTTGGCATTGGCGATCGCAACCTGTCCCTGCAAACTCTCCAGGAGTGCAGCTGCCCCCCGATTGTCACCCACAGCTTCCAGCTTTTGACTAATCAAGTTATCAACAGCGGTATCGATGCGGCTGATAAAAAAGCTGGCAACGCTGGCAACTTGGCTTACATCACCGCCTGCCTCAGCAAAGGTCTCTAGCCCAGCGATGTAGGCCTCGGCGACCTCCAAATAAGCGGCCTGGGAAAAAAGTAGCGTTACATTAACATTAATGCCTTCGCTAATGAGCTGTTGAATCACGGGGATGCCTGCGCCGGTTGCAGGTACTTTTACCATTAAGTTAGGACGGCTGACTTCGTACCACAGCCGTCGGGCTTCTTCCAGCGTTTGCTCAGCATCATTGGCAAGGTAGGGAGAAACTTCCAGACTGACATAGCCATCCTGACGATGGGAGCTGTCGTACAGTGGCTTGAGAATATCAGCGGCGGCTTGGATATCTTCAATGGCAAGTTGTTCATACAGGCTCAGGGAATCTTGATCCGGGCCTGTTGATAGGGCGCTCAGCGTTTCGTCATAATCGGTTGTGCCCGTAATCGCCTTTTGGAAAATAGCCGGGTTAGACGTAACTCCTCGAATCCCCTCCTGTTCAATCAGGCGATGCAGTTCACCACTGCGAATCATGCACCGTTGAATGTAATCTAGCCAGACTGACTGCCCATAGTCATGCAGCGTTTTTACGGGTGTTGGTGAAAGTTGTTGTGTCGAATGCTCTTGTTGTATTGATTTTGTGGGAGGCATGGCCGTACTCCAAAGTAAGCAACCCATGACAGGGTTTGGGTAATAAAAGAAAGTAAAGCTTGTCGATAGGGCTTGTCGATAGGGTTCATCGTGCAAGGCATTTATGAGCCGATAGTGAGAACCGCATGAAGCCGCTGTTAGTTCGGGGGCTTGTAAAGAAATGTTGGAGGTAGCACGATTGTTTCTTTACAGAAATATTCCTGTTAAAAATGCTACGCACTTGCTAATTCATCCGTGCGTATTCTTCCTTTGTTTTCTCAAAAAAATAGTCATTTTCTCATGACTCTGTAAGGCTTATCTCATATTTAGGCCCCGCTAATTTCATACTATTTTCGACTGAGTGTCTGTAAGTGGGTTTGCCTGATTTGGGGGGTATCACGCGTAAAGCCCATGAATGGCAGGTGTGAGTGGCGGGTGTGAGTAACGGGTATGAGTGACGTGTATGAGTGAAATGTCTGCTGGAAATTCGTCTGGCGCTCAGACTATGCTGGTGGCTTCGCGGGCGCTCTCGGCAGCCCGTCCGGCACTGATTTCTTTGCTCATCACTAGCGGGGCAGAATTGAGTAACGGCGTTGCGCACCCCATTTCATTTTGCAATGTTCTCTTTATTGGTAATTTTTGTGCGGCACTGTTGGTCGGTTTTTGGTTCGGGTTTGGGACTATCGTTACCGATCTCAAATCACTGACGCCCAGAGTGCGATGGGGATTATTTATCAATGGCTGCCTGGCGACGCTGTTGTCTACACTTATTTTTTTAGGCTTGCAAGAAACCACGGTTACCAATGCAGTGCTCCTCGGGCGACTTGGCCCTGTTTTGTTCGCGGTAGCGGGCGCACTGGTATTAGGCAAAAAAATAAAAAAATTAGAGTGGGCTGGATTTTCGTTGATTGCGGTAGGGGTGGTGGCGATCGCGCTGCATACCAGCGATTTTCAAGCCAACCATGGTGATGTCTTAATCCTGCTCTCTACGCTAGTATTTGCCACGTCTGCCCTGATTAATCAGCTGATGATCGCAAATGCTGCCACGTTGCCGGTCGTGGTTTTCTCCCGAAATTTTCTCTCATCGATCGTTTTCTTTGCGATCGCCTTGAGGCTCTTTGGGCCCCACCACTTTGCCGATACGTTTAGCGGCTCGCTGTGGATCATTATGACCATCTATTCTCTGATTGTCATTGTCTTTGCGCAGTTCCTTTGGTATGCCTCTATCAAGCATCTAGACTCTAGAACGATTGGTCGGCTAACCGTCCTCTCGCCTATCTTTGGAGTGTCCTATGCCTTTATCTTGAATGGAGAACAGCCCTCTGCTATTCAGATCGGTACATTAGTGGTGATTATTCTGGGCGTCCTCATTGCCAGCCTTGGCAGCCAAAAGAGTAAAAATCTCAGCATGGATACGATGGCACAAGACACCGAAAGTGTAGCGTCTGCTCCGTAGCGTCGAGGTCTACAAGTCTAAGATCCGTAAAGCTGAGATCCATAAAGCTGATGGTTCGGCGCTGAGGGCTCGGCGTTCGGTGCCTTCGGTGGCTGAGCGTAGTCGTTCGCGAAGCGTCTCCGCAGGGAGAAAGCCAGCTTATTTTAACAATTGTCTTTTAAGCTAGTATCGGTGCATTAGAACTAATGAGAAAGTTGCGTATGTTTCAAACGTCTGATTATCTCGACTTACTGCAACAGCTCGAACATTTTTTAAATGATGCTGCCGCCCACGCGCCGCTCACACAACCTTTGAGTCCGGATACTTTAAGTGAGCGCCTATCGCTTAGCCTACCGACTGAAGGTAAGCCCTTACAACACCTCAATCAAGACATTGCCAGCTATTTATCCCACGCGGTAAAAACATCTCATCCTGCTTATTTTAATCAACTGTGGGGTGGGTTTAATGCGGCTTGTTTTATGGGCGACATGCTCACCAGTGCCACCAATACCTCCATGTATACCCAGGAGGTGGCTCCAGTTGCGACCCTGATAGAAAAAGCCCTGATTGCCAAGATGGGCAAGTTAGTGGGGGTTGAGAATCCTGAAGGACAGTTCACTACAGGTGGCAGCAATGGAAATTTGATGGCGATCGCAATGGCTCGTCATCGCGCTGTGCCTACCCTAAAACAAGATGGGATGACCGCTATACCTAAGCTCGTTGCGTTTGTTTCTGAAGAGGCACATTACTCTTTTGATAAGGCAATGCAGCTATTGGGCCTAGGTTCCAAGCAGCTGTGGAAGGTGCCAGTGGATGATGACGGCAAGATGGTGACAACAGCACTCGAAAAATTAATTACCCAGGCCCGCGAGCGGGGGGCTCAGCCTTTCTTTGTTGCAGGGACGGCTGGCACTACGGTGCGGGGGGCTTACGATCCGTTTGAAGAGATTGCGGCGATCGCACGGAAAGAAAATCTCTGGTTCCATGTGGATGGGGCCTGGGGGGCCAGTGCCCTACTCAGCAACACCCACAAATCCTTAATGGCAGGGGTAGAGCATGCCGATTCTGTTGTGTGGGATGCCCATAAAATGATGGGCATGACCCTGATGTGCTCCATGCTGCTGGTAAAGGCACGGGGCAGGATGCTAAGCACCTTCTCGGCTCAGGGAACAGATTATATTTTCCATGACTCAGACGCCGAGTAGGTGCTTAGCATCCTGCCCCGTGCCTTTACCAGCAGCATGGAGCACATCAGGGTCATGCCCATCATTTTATGGGCATCCCACACAACAGAATCGGCATG
>JBCDAG010000434.1:0-5494 GCA_039186165.1 Cyanobacteria bacterium P01_F01_bin.53 | reverse complement strand
GTGCATGCCTGGAATGCCAAACGCAATCGAGAACGCAAAACCATTGACTGGTCGTTTACCAAAGAAGACGCTGACAAGAAATTAGGAAAGCATTACATTTGACGTTGCATAATTAATTATTTTCTGTACTAGGCAACAATCAGAGCCCACATCAGACGGTGGTTGAGCGGAGCCGAAATCAACCGGTAGTCGAGCGTAGTCGAGACTATTGCCAACCCACCCGGTCCACAATCTCATTCACCTGGGGATTGTTTTTGCCGTAAAACACCACATTGGTTTCATCGACCTTAAACTCGCCCAGCTCGGCCACAATCGGATCAATTTCGACCCCAGCCACTGCTGGATACTCGTTATTGTCCTCTGCAAAGACCTGTTGGGCCTCTGGACTGGTTAGAAACTCCATAAAGGTAATACCGTTCTCAGGATTGGGCGCATCTTTTACAAGACCCATTCCACTGATATTGACATGGGTACCCCGATCCGACTGATTCGGGAAAAACACCCCTGTTTTTGCAATTGCAGCTTGGTTCCCTTCATCATCAGACTTCGCCAAGCGCGCCCAGTAATAATGGTTCACAATCGCCACATCACACAGGCCCGCCGCCACGGCCTTAATCTGATCGACATCGCCGCCCTCCGGCTGCCGCGCAAAATTAGCCACCAGCCCTTTGGCCCAAGCCTCAGTGGCCTCAGCGCCGATAGATTCGACCATCGAACCAACCAATGACTGGTTATAAATATTGCTAGAACTGCGAACGCACACCTTGCCCTTCCACTCAGGCTCAGCTAACGCTTCGTAGGTAGAGAGCGCCTCTGGTTCCACATTGGCGGTGTTATACACCAAGACCCGTGCCCGCGTCGTCAGGCCAAACCATTCCCCGTTAGGCTCTCTGAGGCTTTCCGGCACCTTGCTGCTCAACACATCGCTGGTAACAGGCTGAAATATACCGGCCTCTTGCGCTCGCCATAGTCGGCCTGCATCCACTGCCATAAAAACATCTGCAGGGCTCTCGGCACCTTCATTTTTAATCCGCTCAATCAGCTCATCGGCTTTACCTTCAATCACATTCACCTGAATGCCCGTATCCGCTGTGAACTGTTCATAGAGCGCATTGTCCACATCGTAATGACGCGCTGAATACAGATTTATTACCTGATTAGCACTATCGCCTGAGGTGCCTTGGCAAGCAGCCATCCCGACCGACAGAAAAAACACAATTCCCAACAGCTGTCGCTTGGTTGTTTTGAAGGATCTCAACATGATTTAAACCGCTCTGCAAAGTTTTGTTCACAATTATGTTTACTAAGTACCTGTTTGGTGTGGTACTCCAGCTTCACTTTCATAGGGGCGATCGCTGTTAAGAATTTTTACCACATTCTATGAATAAAGGCAGTGAGTACCACCAAAACGATTACGAAAACCCTCTAGAATGAGTGGGATTTATCGAGATTTGGTTTTCTTTTTATGCCCCGTCGAAGTGACCTCAAAAAGATAATGCTCATCGGTTCTGGCCCGATTGTGATTGGCCAAGCCTGTGAGTTTGACTACTCAGGGACCCAAGCCTGTAAGGCACTGAGAGAAGAAGGCTATGAAGTTGTCCTGGTGAATTCCAACCCAGCGACGATTATGACCGATCCCGAAATCGCCGATCGCACCTACATTGAACCCCTCACTGCTCCACTCCTCGAGAAAATTATTGAGCAGGAGAAACCCGATGCTCTACTGCCCACCATGGGCGGCCAAACTGCTCTAAACCTGGCGGTACAGCTGGCCAAAAGCGGCGCACTTGAAAAGCACAACGTAGAGCTGATTGGGGCCAAGCTCGATGCCATTGAAAAAGCTGAAGATCGCAAGCTCTTTAAAGAAGCCATGGTCAAAATCGGGGTGGGCGTCTGTCCGTCTGGTTTGGCAGAAACCATGGATGAGGCCAAGGCCATCGGCAAAGAAATTGGTAGCTATCCGCTGATTATTCGCCCGGCCTTTACGATGGGCGGCAGTGGCGGCGGCATTGCCTACAACCAAGAAGAATTCGAAACCATCAGCCGCTCCGGGCTAGATGCGAGCCCGGTTTCTCAAATTTTGATCGAGCAGTCTTTGCTGGGTTGGAAAGAGTACGAGCTGGAGGTGATGCGTGACCTGGCAGATAACGTGGTGATTATCTGCTCCATTGAAAACATCGATCCGATGGGGGTGCACACCGGCGACTCCATTACTGTGGCCCCAGCGCAGACCCTCACCGATAAGGAGTATCAGCGTCTGCGGGATGCCTCCATCAAAATCATCCGTGAGATCGGCGTGGAAACCGGGGGATCTAACATTCAGTTTTCGGTCAATCCCGAAAATGGCGATGTGATCGTGATTGAAATGAATCCCCGAGTATCCCGATCTTCGGCACTGGCTTCTAAGGCGACGGGATTTCCGATTGCTAAGTTCGCAGCGAAACTGGCCGTGGGCTATCGCCTGAACGAAATTTCGAACGACATTACCAAAAAGACGCCGGCCAGCTTTGAACCTACCATCGACTACGTGGTCACCAAGGTGCCCCGGTTTGCCTTTGAAAAATTCCCTGGGGCCTCCTCGACCCTCACCACCCAAATGAAGTCTGTGGGTGAGGCGATGGCCATTGGTCGGACGTTTAATGAATCTTTTCAAAAGGCGTTGCGATCGCTTGAAACCGGACGGGCTGGCTGGGGGTGCGATCGCGCTGAAAAGCTGCCCACCCTCTCCCAAGTACGTGCCGATCTGCGCCGCCCTCACCCAGAGCGCATTTTTGCCGTCCGCCATGCCATGCAGCTGGGCCTGACGGTTGAAGAAATCTATGAACTCACGGCCATCGACCCCTGGTTTTTAGATAAATTTCAGGCGCTGTTGAACATTGAAAAGTTCATTAAGCGGACGCCGCTGCCAGACATTACTAAGGCCCAAATGCTGGCCATTAAGCAAGCGGGCTTTAGCGACAAACAAATTGCCTTTGCGGGAAAGACCACCGAAGATGAGGTGCGCAAGCATCGTAAGGACCAAGGTGTGGTCCCCGTTTATAAAATGGTGGACACCTGCGCCGCTGAGTTTGAATCGCTCACGCCCTACTACTACTCTTCCTACGAAACAGAAAATGAAGTGTTGCCCTCTGAGCGCCGTAAGGTGATGATTCTCGGGGGTGGCCCTAACCGCATTGGCCAGGGGATTGAGTTTGACTACTGCTGCTGCCATGCCTCCTTTGCCCTGCAAGATGACGACTATGAAACCATCATGGTCAACTCCAACCCTGAAACGGTGTCTACCGACTATGACACCAGCGATCGCCTCTACTTTGAGCCCCTGACCAAAGAAGACGTGCTCAACATTATCGAAGCGGAAAACCCCGATGGGGTAATTGTTCAGTTTGGGGGACAAACCCCTCTGAAGCTGGCAGTGCCTTTGCAGACCTATCTTCAGGCCCTTGAATCATCACCTGAAGCCAACACACTCAATACCAAAATCTGGGGCACCTCCCCCGATGCCATTGATGCCGCTGAAGATCGCGAACGCTTCGAGCAAATCCTCCGAGAGCTGGACATTCGTCAGCCGCCTAACGGGATTGCCCGCAGCTACAACGAATCCCTAGAAATCGCCCAAGCGATTGACTATCCAGTAGTCGTGCGTCCTAGCTATGTCCTGGGCGGACGGGCCATGGAAGTTGTCTACTCCGATGAGGACCTAGAGCGCTATATGACCACGGCGGTGCAGGTAGAGCCTGACCATCCGATTTTGATCGACAAATTTTTGGAGAATGCGGTAGAGGTCGATGTGGATGCGGTGTGCGATCGCACGGGCAAAGCCGTCATCGGCGGCATTATGGAACACATCGAGCAAGCGGGCATCCACTCCGGTGACTCGGCCTGTTCCCTCCCCACCGTCACCCTCTCGCCAGCCGCCTTGGCGACCATCCGCGATTGGACCTTCAAGCTGGCCAAGCGACTGGAAGTCGTGGGTTTAATGAATATCCAGTACGCCATTCAAGGCGATCAGGTTTACATTATTGAAGCCAATCCTCGTGCTTCGCGGACGGTGCCCTTTGTCTCCAAGGCCACCGGCATTCGCCTCGCGCAGGTCGCCGTTCGCGTGATGTCCGGTAAAACCCTAGAAGAACTGGGCATCACCGAAGAGATTATTCCACCCCATGTTTCGGTCAAGGAAGCCGTGTTGCCGTTCAACAAGTTTCCGGGCACTGATATTCTCCTAGGGCCTGAAATGCGCTCCACGGGTGAGGTGATGGGCATCGATAAAACCTTTGGCCAAGCCTATGCAAAAGCTGAGCTCGCTGCCGGACAGCATTTGCCCCGCGAAGGCACTGTCTTTGTCTCGGTGAACAATCGTGATAAAGCCGCAGTGGTTCCCATCGCTAAGGGCTTTGCGGAATTAGGATTTACCCTGATTGCCACAAGTGGCACCCATGACGTGCTGAAGGCAGAAGGGGTTAGCGTAAAACGCGTCTTAAAAATTCACGAAGGTCGCCCCCACGTAGGTGATGCCCTCAAAAATCAGGATATTCAGCTGATCATTAATTCACCCATTGGCGAAGCAGCCCAAGAAGATGACAAGATTATTCGGCGCACCGCCCTCGAATACAAGATTCCTATTATCACAACGATTGCTGGGGCTAAAGCCACGTTATCGGCCATCGAATCGCTTCGAGAAAATCAGCTGACGGTCAAAGCGTTGCAAGACTATTTGACTGTTTAGTCGTTGACTAGCGTCAACCGTTCCCAGGAAGGTTCCCCAATTTCAACCGCTGTATTACCGGGCGTGTCTTGCTCGCTCGCAAAGCGCTTTAAGGTAACTGGCGTAGGCGCTCTCAAGCCATCCTGGTTGCGCACCGTGACAGAGATACGACCCGCCTTACCGGGTTCTGCCACCTCAGAGAGAGAACTATTTCTAATGTCTGTGACGAGGTCTAGGAATCCTTGCTGGCCAATATTCTAAAGAACATTGGCCAGCGATTGAGCACCTGGCAAATGTTCTTCAGTGCATCTATCGCAGGGTTGAAGCCGGTACTTGAGGTATAGTTTCTGGATGTCTAAAACAGAGTGCCTTGACCTACTAATAACTGATTGGGCGTTGTCAAATCTGATTGTAGCCCCGCGTCTGACTCTTCCACCTCCCCATCCACAACAACATTATCAAGTCCACTATACGTCCCTGATACGAGCTGACCCAGATGGCATCGAGCTAATCATTCTGCCAAATGGCAGCGCCCTGAGATGTCGGGAAGAGGATACGAGCCGTTATTAGAATTATCAAGCATGGAATGAGAAAGAATGGCAACAGAAGATACAGGGGTACCATAAGGGGCCTTTCTAAATAGAAGATTATGACTGGAGTCTGGCAAATTTTAGCGCCCAAAGGCACTCCCCAGACTGTTTTGTAGCTGCGAAAAGCAGCTGGAAGCTGTTCTGAGCTGGTTAGTTCAGAACAATCAACTCAGTAACCGATAGACTCTCTACATCTAAGCGG
>JBCDAG010000433.1:0-5521 GCA_039186165.1 Cyanobacteria bacterium P01_F01_bin.53 | reverse complement strand
TGTTGTTGCATCTTTATCTTTCTTCAGGTAATCCATTGCCAAAGAAGAGAGTTCGGTGACCAATAATGTGGCCAAAATGCCGTCATCTAGCCAGCCAACAATTGGGATAATGTCAGGCGAAATATCAATGGGACTCACCAGATAAAGTGCCGTGCCGATAATCACGGCCCAACGCCACTTAGGATGACGAATTGCGCCCTTGTACCAGTTGTAGAATGACTCAATGAGATTGTTGTTATTGTTCATAAGAGATGCCTTGTGACCTTTGGGTGAGCTTACTGCAGATACTTGCAATTGTGACCTGTAGGACCCATCCTGTTGCCAACCTTGGTTGCCAGCCGTGGGCTTAGTCACGTCGCATGTTTAATATCGCAAGTTTAGCGATTCCCAGCGAGTGTAGATATCCCTCCATTGCATTACGTAATACGAGAGAGTCATCAGCATGACTCTCTCGTTAATGCCTTGAGCAACAAGGAGGGCACTGAATTCAGTGCCCTCCTTGCTTCTGTCCTAGTGACGAATTACTTCTGCCAGGGCCATTTTATTTGAGTCCCCATTTCAGTTTTGGCAGAAAAGATTAAGTAGCCGATCAACAAAGCCGCGCTACCTAGGAAAATAGCAACATCTTGGCTCATGCGGGCACCTCCACCGTTTCGGTCCCAGCTAGGCCAAAGGCTGCATGGACGACTTTGAGGGCCTCGACACCCTGTTCTTGTTCTACGACGCAGCTAATTTTAATCTCGGAGGTGGCAATCATTTGAATGTTGATGCCTGCGGTTGCTAACGATTTGAACATGGCGGCGGCAACACCACCCCGATGAATCATGCCGATGCCGACAACGCTCACTTTCGCGATCGCCTTATCAATCACGACATCCCCACACCCCAACTCAGCAGCAGCGGCTGTCAAAACATCTTTAGCCAGCTCTGCATCAGCTTCAGCGACGGTGCATGCAATATCCCGTGTCCGTGCCCCTTGATGAATTCGGCTGCGTTGGGACTGAATGATCATGTCTACGCTAATGCCCCGGTCGGCCAAAATTTGGAAAATCCTTGCGGCGAGTCCTGGTTTATCCGGGACGTGTCGAATCGCAAGCTGAGCCTGCTTAAGATCGAGCGCCGCGCCGCGTACGGCAGGGAGCATCTCTTGATTGCTGGGCTGTTGGGTTTGCTCATTAATGCGAGCCGGGGACTGGGTGACGTCAAAGTGGTCGCATAGGGTGGCGATCGCGCGATCGCAATCCTCTCCAGCAATTGTGCAGCTCACCTTCACCTCAGAGGTCGAAATCATCTGAATATTGACCCCCGCATCGGCTAAGGCTGAAAACATCCCTGCGGCGACCCCAGGTCGACCAATCATCCCCGCGCCAGCAATGCTAATTTTGGCGATATTGCTCGCACTTTGCACCTCTGCTTCGTCTGTTGCACTTGCCTGGCTCCGCAGTGTCGGCGCGATCGCCTCGGCAACGCTAGTCGCTTGGTCAATAATGCTGGCATCTACCGTAAAGGCAATGTCATTAGAGTTACCCTCGTGGATAGACTGAATGACCAGATCTATATTAAGGGACTGATCTGCCAACTCACCAAAAATTTGCGCGGCGACACCAGGACGATCGGGCACCCGCAGGAGCGCGACTTTTGCCTGGTTCGTATCAAACTCAACCGCATCTACAGGGTTAGCAATTTCGAGGCCTTCTAATGCCCTTGGCTGAGGGGGTGGTGCGATGACCCGTGTCCCTGGTTCATCTGTCCAGCTAGAGCGCACCACCAGCATGATGCCGTAATTGCGGGCAATCTCTACCGCCCGTGGATGTAGCACACTAGCCCCTAAGCTAGCCAATTCCAGCATTTCATCACAGGTAATCTCCGTCATGAGTCGGGCATCTGGCACAACCCGTGGATCCGATGTCAAAATGCCAGGGACATCCGTATAAATTTCACAGCGCTCGGCTTGCATCGCAGCGGCGAGTGCCACAGCTGAGGTGTCAGATCCACCGCGTCCTAACGTCGTAATTTCTCCGACCATGCCCCCATCTGCTTCGCTGAGGCTAGTGCCTTGAAACCCGGCGACGACAATAACTTTGCCTTCTTCTATATGGCGCTTCAGGCGTTCGGTTTTAATTTCGAGGATGCGGGCTCTGGTATGTTCAGCTTCGGTGACAATGCCCACCTGCGCGCCCGTCAAAGATATGGCCGCTTGTCCGCGTTCATGTAACGCCATACTCAGCAGTGCGATGGTCACCTGCTCACCTGTTGAGAGCAGCATATCCATTTCCCGACGGCTCGGATTGCTTGAAATCTCATTGGCGAGTTTCACCAGGCTATCGGTACTTTTGCCCATGGCCGAAACCACCACAATCACCGAATGCCCTTCTTCGACCGTCTTGTGAATGCGTTCGGCAACCGCCTGAATCCGCTCTACACTGCCGACGGAGGTGCCGCCATACTTGTGAACGATTAGCCCCATCCTTTGCCCTTCCTCCTTGATTTGGCTTTGGACCCCTCGATACACAGTGGCCCTGGTAATCATGACGTTTAGTCACTAATAGTCATTAATGACCTCAATACTGACTGTAGTCGCTGAGTCGTGCTTAGCGGCTGTCGAGACACCACTTTTAAACACACAGACTTTTTTACTGCAGAAAAACCTCTATTGCAGCAGAAAATATAGTTAAAGCCTTATAACTCTACAATTTTCTCCCTACAAATTTTCTACCATCAACAGTTATCCGCCTCATTGACAATATTCCATAAATAGGCACTTAGGCATCTTTTGTGACTGAATACCCTATTAATATCAGTACGATGAACGGGCATATTGTTAAGTAGAGCTGGTGTTACGACCGTCTTAGGGAGGCTCATCTAGGGCTTAAGTAAGTCCACCACCTAACAATTTTTCGTGAAGTGTCTCACCAGCACTGGAAAAAAAAGTGCGCTAGAGTTATAAACTTTAGTTAAGTTACATAATTAATTGGTTGCTAACTATGACAGCAGTTTTGCAAAGCCGACCCACTTCCACCTCAGCTGCAACTGGCAAAAAAGCACCACACCACGTTGTCATTGTGGGCGGTGGCTTTGGCGGACTCTACGCTGCTAAGGCTCTGGGCAAAGCTAATGTCAAAGTTACGCTTATCGATAAGCGTAACTTCCACCTCTTCCAGCCACTGCTTTACCAGGTCGCCACTGGCGGTTTGTCGGCGGGTGATATCTCCTCCCCCTTGCGGGCCATCCTGAGCAAGCAAAAAAATGTTCAGGTGCTCATGGGTGAAGTCGTCGGGCTAGATCCCAAGGCTCAAAAGGTTTCACTCAAGAACGGCGAGTCGGTCAGCTATGACAGCTTGATTATGGCGACGGGCTCTAGCCACCACTACTTCGGTAAGGATGAGTGGTCCGACATTGCCCCCGGCATGAAAACCATTGAAGATGCCCTCGAAGTGCGTCGCCGCATTTTTCTCGCCTTTGAAGCGGCTGAGACGGAAACTGATCCTGCCCGTCGTGAAGCACTGTTGACGTTCTTCGTTGTGGGCGCAGGTCCAACCGGGGTGGAGCTATCGGGTGCGATCGCCGAGCTTGCCTACGAAACCCTCCGCGAAGATTTTCGGAGCATCAACCCCGGAGAAACTAAGGTTGTCTTGCTAGAAGGCATGGATAGAGTACTGCCTCCTTATCCTGGTGATTTGTCTGTAGCTGCCAAAAAATCACTGGAGAAGCTTGGCGTAGAAGTTCGTACGAATACCCTGGTTACCAATATTGATGGCGATACGGTTACGCTGAAGAGTGGTGATTCGGTGGAAGAGGTTCAGGCATTTACAGTGCTTTGGGCCGCTGGGATTAAAGCCTCTCCCCTAGGCAAGGCTATTGCTGAGCAAACCGGTGCCGAACTCGATCGAATTGGCCGAGTGATTGTTGAGCCTGACTTAAGCGTGCCCGGCTATCCAAACCTCTTTATCGCTGGTGACTTGGCCCACTATGCCCATAATCACGAAGGGCCTATTCCAGGAACCGCTGCAACGGCTATGCAGCAGGGCGATTATCTTGCGAGTGCTATTAAGCGTCGCGTTGCCAAAAAGCCCGTCCCAGACTTTGTATACAAGGATAACGGTTCATTGGCGGTGATTGGTCGTAACGAAGCCGTTGCTAACCTTGGCTTTGCTAAGCTTTCAGGCTTCCCTGCCTGGTTTATCTGGATTTTTGTTCATATTTACTACCTCGTTGAGTTCGATAATAAGCTGCTGGTTATGCTCCAGTGGGGCTGGCACTACTTCACAAGTCAGCGGGGGGCTCGTTTGATTACAGGTGATGATTCTATTCCTGCGCTTTCAGCACTGGTGATAGATGAAATGACAACGTCACCCACCAGCAAAGATAGTCCTACTGATGGCACTACCTTGGTTGAAGCTTAGTGCAACAAGCTAGTTGAATGGCCAGTCGAAAGCTAATAGAGCCTTGAAAAAGGCCTCTGCAATATTTATTGCAGAGGCCTTTTTCGGTGATTTCGTAGTGTTTGCTTATCGTCGATAACGTGATCTGTGATTAGGAACCTCCGTAATGACGGCACCGACCACTATTTAGGTCACAGTCTCTCAATCCGCAGTTTTTCTTAGATGTATGAAGGGGTTATCAAAACTGACCTTGGGGACGTTAATGAAGGTTAGATGCTATCCGTTGTTTCTCGGCAGATCTAGGCATCCTTAAGGCCAGAGGCCCTAATCGTTACCACCAGACTTCAAACCGTCTTGAATAGGGGTCTCCGCTGTAAGGCTGTACTCCTGTAGCAGGATAGACGTCATCATGTGGGCTGAAGATTGAATAGACAGCTTCAGCCAAGTAGATAAAGGCGTTGTTGAGCTTTTTAAAGAACGTCATGGCTCGGTCTCCTTGCAGTTTCCTTAGAGCACGGTTGAGACAATGGACCTTGTTGCAGTTCTCTCCACCTTGGGAATGTCGTTAGCTAAATAATGTGTAGGTTGAGTATCAATCGGTTCGCAGTGATTCTTTTAAGGGTATTCAAACCACTAAAAACGCAGTTCAACAAATCAGGCGCTTTTAATGATGATAGGTAGGTGAACAGGACTGCCCTGTCGATGTCTCTATCGTAGTCATTATGATTGAGTGCTTGCTCATCGTGGAGGGGATTCTTTACAAGATCACACTCAAGTACAGCTTTGATCACATTGCTTATGATTGTGCGGAGTAATTGCCTGCCAATGAAGCCACAGGCTAGATACAAAGGCATCTGGTCTGTGGCTTGTAAGGAGATTCAGTATTTGCGGGCTATGCATTATAAGTTGCCCGAGAGCCTAAGTTGCCCGAGAGTTTAGGATGCCTTTTGACTATTCTCCGATGGCGTTGCTTGTGGTGTTGTTCCTGCTAATGGCTTAAGCAGCATTACTTTAGAGCCAAGGCCATAATCGAATGCTTTTTCGACGCTGTATGCGTTAGCGATCGCACTTTCAATCTCCGTACGTATCTTGGACGGCTCCATAACCAGCCATAATCGCTCATACCCAGTGGGGAACTC
>JBCDAG010000432.1:0-5524 GCA_039186165.1 Cyanobacteria bacterium P01_F01_bin.53 | reverse complement strand
GTTTCAAGAAGGTTGATAAACTGCCTAGCCCTTCCTCATCGATTGCAGAAGGCGGCGTGAAGTAGGTGAAAATTAAGGGCTTTCCCGTTTCTAAAAATTGCTGATGTGCGTTGTGAAACTCTTCAGCCGTATACTGACCAACTTTGTTTTGAGCCAGCAACAAGAAAATATCGCAGTCTCTAACAATTTTGTTGTATTCGCTCTGTGAGCCGTCGGCTACCAATGCACTGGACGTATCTTCCCAAAGCTCCAACCGGAAAAAAATGTCCCAATCTTTCCACTCCTTGTTTTTGCGGTTGATGAAAATCTCGAACGCTTCACGGTCGCTCTTTAGTTACGCAGAAGAGGCCAGGAATATCTTAATTTCGCGCATCTATGGGCTTTCTTGGGTGGGAATAACGCTGCCCGCAGGCATTGAGCCAAGGAAAGGCCAACAAGCTGCCTTTCTACCCTGTTATAGTCCCATCGCCCGCTTGAGGAGAGGCCCCTAGAAATGAATTGTTAGATTGCGCCAACAGCGGCGAACGGCCCACCCGTGTGGTGTATATTCTTGTGTCCTCTACCGTCATGCCCCTTGCTTCAGCATCGACTGAAGCACATTCAAAGCGCCCGTTAACTGCCCAATCTGAGCTTCGACTGTCCGAAACCGCCCTTCCGCCTCTTCATCCAGATGGGCCACATTGCCGCTCAACTGTTCCAACGACCGCTGTAAATGCCGAATATCGCGCCGCAAGCCCTCCGCCTGTACCTGCGCGTCGGCGTACTCCTGAAGCGTCCGCCGCTTCTCCTTGTTGAACTCCCGCCCATGCGCCCACAGGGTAAAGGCCGTCGAACCCGCAGCCCCTAGCACGGTCAAGATATTGCTGATATCAACCGTCATAACGCCTCTAAAAATCCTTGGTCATCAAACCGGATGGGCATGTGGGTTGCCCGCGAGATAGCATTCCACCTTGTCACCTCTGTCGATGTTGGCCGTACTTCGGTAGGCATATCCTTCAGCATCAACGCCCACAGCTGCACCGCCACCGCCCATTGCTCACCCTGTACCGAAAAGAAGGTTTCTAGCCTCGTAACAGCTAGCGGATCGAGTGATAGATTACTCACCCGCTGGTAGGCCTGGTCGTTCAGCATCCCCAATTGGAAAGCGCCCCAGTCAGCCCCCTCAGCCGGTTCAAGTACAGTTTTGTTAGGTGCTGGCATGGTCGTAAACCTTCCTCAAAATGGCCGACATGGAAACGTATCTCAGGGCCGTTCGCCCTGTGCGCTGTACCCGAAACCAGATTGCTAGCGCATCGGCTGCATCGACAACCAACCCCACCGGCTCACTGTGCTGATAGGGCTCATACTTGAGGGCATTGGCCAATCTGAGATACCAGACAACCGATTGTTGCCTTTGGCTGTTCACCAGGCGCAACTGGAAGTCCGTGACGTGACCCGCCGCAAAATCAGCGAACGGCATACACTTTGCCGAAAAGCTTTCAATCCAGACCCTAGCGCCCAGGTAAGGGCTAGCCACCTGCCGTGTTGTTGATCCGGTGACCTGGCCCCGGTAGGTGTCCACCGTGTAAGCGGCCTGAGATAGCCAATTGCCCGACCCGTGCAAAAACCAAGGCTCAACTGGAAGATTAGCCGCGTCGGTCTGTAGCCATAGCTTTGAGCCATCCTCAGGCGGTGTTTGACCCACAGCCGTGCGAGCCCCCAAGGCACTCACCGGCAACCGTTTGGGAATGCCGCCCTGCACTAACAGCAGTTCATCGTCAGGCTGTGAGATCGCCCGCTCGAAAGTAGAAAATTTAACCATTAGAAATCGAGGGATTGGCCATTCTCAAACGTCATGGGTTCCCCCCAGAAAGATAAAGGCCCCAGCTCAGTTATCTCAGGCAGCGCAGCCGCTACCAGCCTCAAGGCCCCCTCAGCCGTCGTTGCCAGTGGCACCACCAATCGAAAAGACACCCGCATCGCCCTGATATTTAAGGACTGACGAATCTGAAATCCGCTCAAATCCGTCTCAGGATTCGCCACCCTAAACGCTTGATAGGCTTCAGCCAAGCAACCAAACAGTTGAATCGCCTGTTGCTCAGCCGTTGCCGCACTTAAAACAATCGGTTGCATGATGGCTCACCTCTGTTGCGCCCACACTTCCAGCGAGTAATCCTCAATCCATCGATAGGGCCAGACCTCCAGGTAGTAAGAGAAACCAGCCCCCTCAAACTCAAAAAAAGCGTCATCTAGGTAAAGCCGGTGCACCTGCTTTTTCGGCTCACCCGGCAGGCCGTATAAGACTTGAGCCAACGACCCCGCCCGACACCACCCCTTTTCACTGCCCAGCACGCTATCAACACGAAGCAAAACCTTAGCCGGAGCATTAAACAGCAACGGCACCCGATGAGCCACTGGGCTAGCCGTGCCAAACTCATGGGCCTTGGTGAGCGAAGCCGCCAAAGAGAGCGGCGGCAAGCCCCCGAATAAAGGCTCTGGGAACAGTAATCGAGACCCCATAGAAGTATTGCCCCTCAGAGGCCATGACCTATTACCACCCCAATCGCCGCAAGGTATACGGCACCGAGCAATTAACCACTGAGCATGAATTGCTCACCACCACCGAATACGCCGCCCGCTATGCCTACACCCGAGATGCCATTGTGAAAAAGTGCAGGAAAAAGCAGCTCATCGCCTTTAAGCAAGCGGGCGTGTGGTACATCGTTACCGCCAAAGCAACCTAACAGCCGCCCGAGCCTGCAATAACAACCCGCTGAATCTTCCAGTCACCCGGCAGCAGGTTTGCATCCACGTCCGTACCCGGTAGGTTTTCTAGTGCTTCAGCCACGTTGCTCGGGTTGCAGAAAAAGTCGTAATAACGGGTGTTGTCACTCTGTGCCGAGCTGCCGATATCGGCAATCCCAGACTTTTTCATAATTGCGGTGAGCTTGGGCAAGACCCGCTTGTAAGAGCGTGCATCGGTGATCACCACTTTGCCACCGAGGTCATTGTCATCGGTGATGTCAGCGCCGATGGTGTCGGTGACGCCCCGGTCACCATAGAAATAATCGGCCCCTTGGACCCGAAACGTTGCCCCATTGAAATCGAAATCGACAGAAGCTAAGTCAGTCATGTAAGCCCCTCCTTTAGGGATGATAAGTACCCTTTCTTAAGTGTTTGGATTTAGAGAAAGTGTTTGAGTTTGCCACCATAGCCAGCGTGAACCTGTGGCAGCTTGGCGTGAGAAATTGCCCCGTGTTACGCCATGACGGTTTCAGCGTCAAACTCAATCCCCCCATCAGCAGAAGCCGACTGCACCAAAGGAACAACAATGGAGAACGTAGCCCGCTGGGTGCTCAAATTGATGTTCTGACTGACATTCAAGCCTTTCAAATCAGCGCTAGGATTTGCCACTTTATCTGTGGCGATAGCGGAGGCGAGTTTTGTGGCAAATTCAAGGGCCTGTTGTTCAGCAGTTGCAGCAGAAAGCGTGATAGCAGCAGCCATAGTGAAACCTCAGAAAATAATCTGTTGACACTACCAAGCAAGCCCTGAAGCCTTACCAAATAAGACAGTCCGCTGAGTGTCTGTCTTGGTCGTCCCTAGGGGCAACCAGGCACTACGAAGGAATTCTGAGGGCCCAGCTGGGAGCTGTTGTTTTATGTCCCTGAAACTTCTTGATATGGACAGCGGTGACTTCCACTTCTGCGTAGTCTCCGACGTTTTTTGAGTACACCATTCTGAGTCCAGTCGGTGGGATATAAGCCGGGTCTAATAGGTTTGCCTCGATATAGTCAATCACCTTCTGCGCTTCTGGCTCAGAGAAGGCATTGACAATCAACTGACTGTTATCGGTTAGGCGGACAGAAGCCATATTGCCGCCTTTTTTATAGTCAGGAAAATTGAACGTGAAATCCGGCCCGATGTCTGTCCGAGGATGCGGGATATTCATGGCCCATTTACTATCGCCCCCGTTAACTTTGCGCCAGCTCACCACTAGCTGAGGTATCTCACCGCGTTTAGCATCCCAGTGCATGGGTAACACGGCATTAACATCCGGCGGGCACTTGGTGTCTGTGTGGATGGTGTTGAGCGATTGGGTGATGGCGTCAACGGCGTCATAGAGACCTTGCAAGCCCTCACCGGTATAGATGGCTTCTATGGTCTCTTCATCATCACAGGGGGTGAGGTCTAAAGTTCCGGTGCCTTGCCCCTGCAACCGGCTTAAAATCTCTTCTAGTTGAGCTTCGATACCCGATAAATCAACCGGCTCGTCATTGTCGAAGTAGTTTCTGATGCTATCAACCGCCTCTTCCAGCCGGTCGTTACTGCGCTCCAGCGTCGGGCAACATTGCGGACTGGCCGTGCCAACTGGGGGACGATAGGGCTCTGGTTCTGGTTCCGGTAGCGAAAACGGAAAGGGGGACAGGTCATCCACTGGGGCCAATAGCCTGAGCAATTCTGGCAGTTCTGGCAAGGCATCCTCAACGGCTGCGGCCAATGGGTCCAGCAGTGGTAAGGGCTCTGGTAACGGCTGCGGTGCCAGCAGTGGCAAAGGCTCTGGCGCAGGTGGTGGCAAGGGTTGCGGAAATGGCTGTGGCGGTGTGGAGGGCTGCGGTAACGGATTACTGCTGGGTGGCCCAGGTTGTGGCCCTTCCTCTGGCAGGCCATCGGCCCTGGCAATATCGGGACCAACCAGCCAGCGGACGTTGTTGATGCCTGTAAAGCTATTGCCTAGGTTAGCGATGAGAACGCCGTCTTCGTTGAGCAAGACATTATTCCGATTCCCCGCTAGGGTCAGCACCCCTATCGGGCCAGTCCGCAAAATATCAACCCCATAGTTTCGATAGTTTGGGGTTGAATAGCGGTCTGCGGTGACGGTCCCCGTAATCCGATAGGTGACACCCGGCGTTCCCCCTGGTTGCACGGGCAAGGATTCATTCAGCGGCGCAGGCCTAGGCGCACCAGGGTTTAGGTAGTCGCCTAACGAAGGCCCAAAAGGCCGGTCCAACACATCCTCATAGATGGTGTTGCCAATGTTGAGGCCGAGCCCAGCGGCTTGAATGACGAGTCCCGCTGTCCCAGCTACACGGGTCAGCGTGCCTGCTGCTCGTGCAGCCGTGGCCACACCACCTAAGCCACGAGCCGCGCCTAACGAGGCGGGCGGCACCCTTGGTACGATTGGAGCCCGCGTACTCGGCAAAATAGGCACAGGTGCGCTAAAGCTACCCGCGCCGGTCGGAACGAGGTCAATTGTCGGGGCAAAGGGTAACGGCATCTAGACGGTGTAGCCAGGGGGCAGGGTGACGGCTTCTGAATGCTCCACAGCCCCGAGCCAGGCCACCGTGCCATCGGCTAACAGGGTGTTTTGCATGGGCACTGCGAAGCGCCCCACCAAGAACACAGACGATAGGTTCTCCGAGGACTTGACGGGCGAGATGCCATAGCTGGCGAATTTCTGGACGTCTAGGGTGTCTGTCTCGGCATAGGATTTATGGCCATAGGCAGCGGTATAGGTGAGCATGGCCCAGGCCATCAGGCCTTC
>JBCDAG010000431.1:0-5550 GCA_039186165.1 Cyanobacteria bacterium P01_F01_bin.53 | reverse complement strand
GATGAATGCGCTTTGCCAAGGGGGGTGTGGTTGAGCGCAGGGGGGCAAGGGCAATGGATATCTCTAGACTTTGCTCTGGGACGTAGTGTCTTGCGCCCGTTTGCAGACTATCTTCTAGGCGATCACGCAATCGCTCTAAGGGCACCACATCCCACAGGTAGCAGCCGGTTAAGGATTGCTGCCAGCGGGCGGCAGCAGCCGTATTTACCCGCTGTTCCACATCTTCATTTAGCCCACCCCGATAGTGCTGGCTTTCGCCCACTGGGCAGCCCAACAGCCGCAGTGCCGCTTCGTTAATGGTGACAATTCGCCCCGCCATATCGG
Organism: Cyanobacteria bacterium P01_F01_bin.53; assembly: GCA_039186165.1. GTDB lineage: Bacteria > Cyanobacteriota > Cyanobacteriia > Phormidesmidales > Phormidesmidaceae > Phormidesmis. Next base: position 5,226 of record JBCDAG010000431.1, on the reverse strand, counting down.
TTGAAATAACCGCATCAGACAGGCTTTCCAGCATGTCTTTTTGATATTGTTTTTCCTGGGAAATTTCTTCAAAGAGCTGGGCATTTTCCAGGGCGATTCCGGCCTGGGTATTAAAGGCCCGCATAAACGACTCATCTAAGGTCGTAAACTGCCCCTGCACTTTATTGATCAGCTGGCTCACCCCCATGAGCTTGCCACCCGAGTTAAACACGGGCATACACAAAATATTGCGGGTGCGATAGCCCGTCTTTTTATCAGATGACACATCGAAGCGGGGATCGCTGTAAGCATCAAAAATATTAAGTGTTTCAGCGGTTGTGGCCACATGCCCCACAATGCCTTTGTCCGCTGGTAGCCGCAGGTCAATCAGGGTGTTGCCATCGGCGCTTTGCACCTGGGACCACAGCTCATTATTGGGCTCATCTAGGAGCCATAGGGTGCTTCTATCGGCCTGCATGAGGTTACGCGCAGCGGCCATGACAGACTGCAAGGTCACGGCCAAATCCAGGCTTTGCTCCATGGATGAAATGGCCTTGAGCAAGGCTGCGACCCCTTTTTGGTTGCGGGCTGCTAGGTAGAAGGACTGGCAGGATTCGAGCAAAATGCCGATGGACGGGGCAAAGTGGGCGAAGCGTTCTTCATCTTCGGCGGAAAATGGGTTGGAGCCGATTTTGTTCAGGACCTGGGCGATCGCAACCACTTTGCCCTCACTGCTCTTCACTGGCATGCACAAAATATTGCGCGTGCGGTACCCCGTTTTTCGATCTGTCGCGTCATTAAAGCGCGGATCGGCGTAGGCATCCGGAATGTTAAGCCCTTGACCTGTAGTTGCCACAGAGCCCGCAATGCCTTTGTCCCAAGGTAGGCGGATCTCTAGGCGGTCACTGCCCTGTGCCACCTTAGACCACAGCTCCTTACGATCCTCATCTACCACAAAAATGGTGGTCCGTTCTGCCTGCAAAATTTGGCCAATTTTGAGGGTAAACGTCTCCAATAACTCATCGAGCATGGGCTCGAGTGAGCGATTCGTAATCAGATCGATAACTTTGAGAGATTGCTTAAAATCGCGGGTAGTCCGCTCTAAAAAATCAATAAAGTCAGGGATAGAGAGATCTTCAACGCATTCAGCCAACCCCCCATAGCTATGCTGAGAAAGGGCTAAGAAAACACTGCTAGTCGTTGACTGAGCCATGATTACGAGACTTCTTAAAAAGGGTGAGCACCGGACTGAGTATGCCCTCTCTGGGGTCTCCCCTTTCTCAGCAAAATCCCTTTCTCAGCGCTTTCTTAGCTGCGGTGCTCATTGTGTGAGGGAATTGATATGACTTGATCAGATCAGTGAACTCACCGAGCGATAGGGTTGTTGCTTTTGCCAGTTGTTGTCGGTAATTGCCAGTTGTTACCTGTTACTTGTTACCTGTTACTAAAGTGGCATAGCCCGTAGGGGTAACTTCCGACGTCTTCTCTGACAATTGTAGTCATCATCAAGCCAATACTCTCTCTTCCTACAGCATTATCCACAGCTTATTCACAGCAAAAACGCTATGCCTTTCTCCTTGAACAAAAACGTTTCCTCTTTCCTGTTAGTTGTATTCCTTGCAGGCTGCAACACGCTTCCTCAATCGACCCCGACGGAGCCGTCTCCAGCGGCTAGCGATTCTGTTGAAGAAAGCACCAAAGATATCGAAAGAGACAGTGCAGAGAGCGGTAAAGCGCCCACGTCAGATGGCGAGCAAGCTGATAAGGACTCGGCAGTCCGAAGCAAACCCAGTATGCCTGCCCTAAAGCCAGGTACCTACTGCTATGCAGGCGGAGATGAGATTGAAGATTTTCAGGTGCGCGTCACGATAGATAGCGCAGACCGGGTGACGGGCAACACGGTTGGGATTATTCAAAACGACGCAGCCGCTTACTACACCAGCTATCGCCAAACCGTAGATGGCACGATTGACGGCAGCAACCTGAATGTGGATGTGGCAACCTGGATTGAGTACGATAAGCAAAACAACCAAGAAACTTGGCGCATCAGCCCGTCAGAGGTGACCATTAAGGGCGCTACTTATCCTAAAGCCAACTGTGAAAAGGTCAGCCAAGCCTTTCAAAATAAAGACGGCTTGGAAGGAAAAGACCTGACCGCTGGGGCTGATAATGTGAGAACCCAGGCCGTGTTTTTTGATTCCGGGACCAGTGGGACAACGGTGAGTAATGCTGTGGTGAGGGGCGATCGCGATGTGTACACCCTCACCGCCCAGGGTGGTCAACAAATGCTGCTTTCGATGACCTCATTAGAAGGCAATGCCGTTTTTGATGTGGTTGCCCCCAGCGGCCTTATCCTAGAGACCGAACTCACTGAGGCGAAATTGCCACTACCAGATACGGGCGAGTATCAGATCATTGTCGGGGGTACCCGAGTCAATGCGACTTATGAGTTAGCGATCGTCATTGAATAAAAAGAGGCAGTCTGTGACGGCTATAACTGTTGTTGCTAATGAGCCTGTTGCCTATGAGCCCACTTGTTTCTTCAAGGCCTCAAACATCAGAAGAAGCTGCTTTCTTCAAGGCCTCAAACATCAGAAGAAGCTGCTTCACCATCTGAGGGTCGGTGATGGTATCGTCACTAAGTTGCTTGCGAACAAAGGGCACTGGAAAGGTCGCTTCAGGCGGCACGATTGCATTTTGAGCCGTTAGGGTTTGGCACAGCCATGCGAGTGCTCTGTCACCCCCGCCCTCATAAGGCGACGCACTCAAGGCCGCGACGGGCTTATGGTACAGGTCTCCGGAAGACACGAGCCAGTCCAGTGCATTTTTGAGTGAGCCCGGCATGCCATAGGCGTACTCCGGGGTGCAAATAAACACCGCATCGGCATCCTTTACCTGCTGACGCCACTGCTGAACTGAGGCGGGGGGATCTTCTGTATCGATGTCAGGAGAGAAATGAGGTAGGTTACCTAACCCGCTATAAAGGTTGACGGTCATATTTTGGGGTGCTAATTTCGCGATTGCATGAACAAGTGCAACATTAGAAGAAGCCAGTCGAAGACTCCCTGCGATCGCCAAAATTTCCATAGCAAGCCTCACCGACCAACAAAACAAGCTTAAACCGATTCCTTAGCGATCAGTCCACCTTGGCTAAAGAGTTTGGGTAGGTCTAATAACTCAATGGCGAGCGCTGGCTGTTCGACGGTTTCATAAAGCTGCTTCATAGAGCTGCTCTATGGGCGCTTAGCTTGCTTCGGGAACGTGTCTGGTTTTGCCGTTGAAGCTACATTGGCTAACACCATGATCTTCGCGAAGACTTATCTCAATGTCATATTCGATTTCAATAGACAAGGTGTCATTCCCACAGTAGTAACTAACAACATCGGATGTTTCGAGATTCCGAAGGTAGGTTAAGCGCTGCTCTTGGCTCATTTTTCCAAGCTTAGCCACCGACACTGGTTGCATGCTCCAGACTGCGCAAATACCGCAAAGGAGCAATGCTCCAACTGAAAAAATGCTTTTCTTAACCATTGAGTCTACTGAATGCCTGCACCGTATGCTCAGTACATTAGCGCACCTTCTAGGCTGGGGTCAGGGGCTGGACCTGTGTATTCACTGAAAATACATAGAACCGTACACAGAAGCTAAGTTTGTGATTCCCCACCGGCCTCAAGTCAAATCAGGGTGAGTTTAAAGGTGTTGTTCCCGATTCTTAAAAAAATAGTTCTAAAAACGAGAAGATTAGCTTAAGAAAAATCTGATTGCATTCAAAACGAACCAGAATTAGCGGTGTATCTATGTGTTCTTACGTAAGAAGTACCTTGGGCCAATGATGACAAAGATTCGTAGGCAGCTTAAGAAAAATCGGGATACTCTTAATTCAGAAGGTCAGATATATCGAACTGTCTTAATCGTGTTTGTATTGTTGATCTCATTGATAATAATTGTTCTATCTTCCCTCGACCTCGAATCAGAAACACGCAAAAACTTACTGATAGGTATTGCTAGTTCCTTGATGTCATCAACTATATTTTACTTGCTGTTTTCGGCGACGGTTGAAGAATACCAGCAAAAATACAGTGCTCAAAGAGCTGCACATATTGCAACTCAATACGCAATAGAGCGTATCGAGCTGGCTCCACGACGAGTTTATCCTTCAAGCAATATTTCAGATGCGCAATTTGAAAAACAATTTAACAAGAGTTTTAATGGTTCGAATTTTTACTGCTTCAAAGGAGCTTCAGCCGGTTTTGCTATATATCGGTTGCGATCCCCTAATGCTTTTGACGGTTATAAGTCCTTAGCTTTGAAAACTGCTCGATTTTTGTTGCTGGACCCTAGAAAGGAAGAATTACTACAGGAGTTTGCTAAATCAAATCTAAGGTCCAAGGTGAATGAGGTAAATACCTTTACTCAACAAGCTATCAAGGATGAGGTTGATAATGTCCAGAAAGAGATTTATATGTCCATCTTAGGTGTTTACCACCTAAGATGTTTGGATATTTTGCACGATATTGATATCAGCTTCCATGATGAATTCGTTTTCTTTCGGTCTGAAATCTTTGCAAACGGAATATTTATTTCCTATTACAATGGCAGCAAGACTTTCCCGGGTAGTATGTACTATGATGAAAGCTCTGGCATTTATCAGGCCTATAGGAGAAACTTTGATTTTTGTCGAAAAAAGGGTGAAAGGCAGTTCTCATTGAAGGGCCTTTCGGAAAATAAGGACATAACCGAAATACTCCAGCATCTAAATTGTAAGTATTCTCTCAATGAACTAGAACTGGGTATTGCAAAGCAAGCGCAGGCTTACAGTAAAAAAATTAATTAAGATGTCAGTATCTTTGACTATGCTAAGTCATCAGTACTTTGACAATTTATTTCCTGGTATTTGTGTCAAAGATGTCTTGGCTGAGACATCTTCTGAAAAAACAATACGTAAACTAAATAGAGCACAGTTTAAAAAAAGCCTTAAGAGTATTTGTCGAGACAGAAAAATTTTAGCTGAAATTTCAAAAAACTCTTGTCTGCATCCAAATGGATTCTACAGACTTGTCCTTTGGGAGGGCTTGCGTGGGGAACGTATACGACTTCATCTTTGGCCTGCGGACTCGGTATGTGTTGATAGTGACATACACAATCATTTTTGGAGGTTTAGTTCTTTAGTTCTCTTTGGTAAAGTCCGCTCTGAAACATTTGTTCCTGGCGACGAGTTTACTGAAGCTACATCCTATAGGCATTTTC
>JBCDAG010000430.1:0-5555 GCA_039186165.1 Cyanobacteria bacterium P01_F01_bin.53 | reverse complement strand
GGAGCTTTGTCTCAAGGGGTTAATAAGCTTAATCTAAACCTCTTGTAGCACTCCATTTAAGTCTCTAATAATGTTCAGGGAATCACTTGGTACGGCATGAAAGTGCTGTTGTTGTTCTAACCAAATCTCTGTAATTTATAAAGAATAGAAACAACAAAGTCTCTGCTCAAAACATATTTTGAGCAGAGACTTTGTTTATGGATGTCTTTTCTCTAACCTGCCACAACAACGCTAAGCCCAGCATTACCCTCTAGTCACACAGCGTGCGATCGCCTTCGCTGACATCAGCACCGGGCAATCGCAAATACTCATCAACTAAGCCGCAGCCCCGGACCATCAGCTCATTAAGTGATTCAACTTTCCACGATTGGGTCACATTCCCGTCATAGTCAGCGTCAACCAGCACGTTAGAATCTTGTGTGAAACTCAAGATTCCCCAACTTTCTGTTTTAAATTTCCCGAGCTGATAACCAGTCCAGTCTCGCACGCACACATACGACTGGTCATCTTCGAAAGTCCCCGTACCAATGAGCTGATTATCCGGGCTGAACACCACCGATTGAACGTTACTATTACAAACCAGATCACCTTGGAAGTCAGTCTCTAACCATTGATCGGCCTCTAAATCCCAAAGGCGTAGATTAGAGCGATCTGCGATCGCTAAGTGCTGCCCATTCGGGCTAAACCTCACCACATCAATACTGAGTAACGCTTCTGTTTTGAGTGCACTCGATAAGGTTGTCAGCGCATGGTTGGCCGCCAAATCCCAAAAGTAAAATACTCTGCCAGCATCATTTCCTCGCAGATCAAAAAGAATAGAAACAATCGTTTCATCGGGGCTAGCAACCACAAAGGCAGTATCCACCATCTCCTTGATGAGAGTTTCCCGACTCTCTTCATCAGTAACGTGGCTAGCAAAAGTACCTGCCATTAAGTCGTCTGTAATATACGCTTTGATATCTTCAAATACCGCCTGCTCGGCTGACGCCAAATAGTCAGAAAATCTGAGGGTTTCTGGAATAGGCACTGTTTCTGTCGGTAAGGCGGCTTCTGCGGTAGGACCACTATCATCCGCCACGTCCCATATCCTGGCCATCCCTTCACGGTCAACGGTCACCATGCTTTGACCATCGTCACTCAAGGCAACACCATCCCACCCAAAGAAAGAAGTGATTTTTTCACGGTTTCCTTCTGTCCACTTAAATATCACTTTTTTGGGTGGATTAGTGGTGCCAGCCCCTATGCTGATTGAGATAACCAGCAGATCCCTTTGAGGGCTCAGGGTGAGCCGGGCCCCAGGGTCCATATAGTCAACCAAAAGTGCTTGATCCTCTGGTGATAAGTCTTCTAGGGCAATCTCCAGAAAGGTTGAGTCTTTTCTCTCAGGAGCGTATTCCAACAGTTCCTGAGTAGCAATATCCCCAAAAATAATCCCATCATCAGGCCCGTTCAGTTTGGCAATCAGTCGCCCTTCCCGATCAAAAAAGACCTCCGACAGCGTTGCACCAGGGACTTGATTGACCAATTTCGTCACGTCAAATCTTGCCCTTTCTCTGTTCTGCACAGCTTTAGACAATGCCCCTGTCACCTGAGCAACGTCCTCTGCAGGCTTGAATAAGCCAAAGGGCCAAAGGGTTTCTAACGTATTGCCTGCACGCAGGGCATCTATTAGCGCATCCAGTTCTTGATCGCTAAGAAGATTGGCTTCGGAAGATTGTTGAAAAGCACGAACCTGACCGATTTGAGCCTGTCGCTGGCCAGCCAAGGCTGAAATGGTCAGCGCGCTAAGTCCGGCCATCACCCCAACGGCAATGCGCCATCGCCAGCTGATATTCCGGCGTTTTTGCAAAAGGCTCTCTTGAACAAAGTCAGTCTCAACCTGGTTTAACCAATTATTTTCAGCCGCCAGTTGTCGCTGCAATACCGCTAGGTAAGGGTTGGCATTCCACAAAAACTCGCCTGCCTGTGCGGACGCTTGTTCTGAGGATTGGGTGAGAGACTGGGTTGAAGATTGGGTTGACTGAGATCGCCCCAAGTGTCTCGACAGAGCCGACAAGAGCTTCGCCATCAGCCCCTTGGTCAACAGATTGCTGATACCCGTCTCGCCCGCAGACAACAGCTTATCGGCAAAATTAAGCGCTTGCACTCTTTTGGCCCGTAGGCCTGAGCGCACACTATGGGTCCGCCGCTGAGTCCATTCTTCTGCGGCAGGGGTCAAGCGACGCTGTAACAGAATCGATTCCTCCTCAGCCTGCTTCCACATCAGCAGTCGTTTCCACCCCCGCACCAGCTCATCATGGGCGGGCTCGGCATAGGGTTTACCCGTGGGATCTTGCCCTTCCACCAGCAGCCTAGCCTCTGAGAAACGCCGAATCACAGTCTTCACCCGCTTATTTTGCGTCGCTGGATATTCAAACTCAGATAAAGGCACCCTTCGTCGGGCTAACTCACCGCCCCCAACGGCCACCATCCGCAGCATCACATTACGAATGGTGGCAGCATAATTTGGATCTTGGGCAACCAGCGCCTCATACTCACTATCGGCCCGCAGGGTCAAACTTCGGGCCACACCGCCTAATTCGACATAATCGGCTTCGGTGATTGCGCGATCAATACTCTCTCCCACATCCTGGGCCGCTTTTTGTCGCTGCAAATACTTCAGGTACAGCTCACTCAAGGTAAAAGAGAGCAACGGTAGCGCTCCTGGCATTTCGGCAACTTCATCGATGAGCTGCTCGACCAGGGGATTTTTCGGATCATCTGACTGAAAGTAAATGACTCTCAGGGAAGCCGGTTCTTCAATGGTTTCGCGCAGTTCTGATCGTGTCATGGCAGGCACCATAAACCGAGCCGTGCGCCATTCGTTTTTGAGGGCCGTATCTTGAAACTGGGGTTCAAAATCTGACCGCAGGGTGAGGACCACGTGGAGTTGTTCTGGATAGGTGGTGATCGCAGTGGATAGTCCGTTCAAAAAGCGATCGCGCACGCCCCCATCTGAGCAAAGTGTAATCAGCTCCTCGCACTGATCGATCACCAACAATACCTTTGGTCGAGGCTCTGTCGAGGGTTCTTGTCGGCATCGTATCGCCAGATACTGCCTCAACATCTCTACCATGTTTTCAGACTCTGAGGCAGGTAGGACAGCCACAGACCCAAGGTCATCACTCAAGACCTTACCCAGCGCTTGAAAGGGTGAATCGCCTGGCCTCATCGGGCTTAACACATGCCACTGACCATGGGCGTTCTCCTGCCTTAACGCAGGCATCAGCCCTGCTTTGACCACGCTAGATTTTCCACTGCCAGAAGCACCTAAAACAACCGTTAGTGGCTGTTGCGAGACCACGCCCGTTAGCTTTTCCGTGAGCGCACCTCTACCAAAGAACAAGTCACTTTGGGCTTCGTCATAGGATTCCAACCCCCGATAGGGATTTTTCGATTCATCCAGAGGCGGCGCAGGCGGTAGGTTTAACGCATGGCCCGGAGAGAGAAAGATATACTCGCCTTTGTCGTGTTTTTTCAGCGGCCAAATGCCAGGGGTTTGTCGTTGCTGACTGCTGGCTGTGACAGGCTCAACGCGATCGCGCAAATACAAGTACAGTTCAGTGGCTGTAATCACCCCATCCCCTGAGGGTTTCCCATCTGCTGCCGGGGGATAGGCATCGGCCCTACCCGATAAGGCCTCAATCAAGGCAGCAGCAAAGGGGGAATGCTCTCCGGCCTCTCCCCGGTCTGAATTAACCGCGATCGCATCTAAGGCCTTTTGGTCGTGGGCGGCAGAAGTGATGGTTTGCCAGGCCGCATCTTGAATAAATCGGTCGTAGCGTTCCTGGTGAATGACCTCGGGAATAAAGGCGATATCGCGCGTACTCGACCACCGAAATGCGCCTGCAAAGCAGCAGTCGAGAATGCCCAAGAAATGTCGGCAAGGGAGAGCGCTCAGCGCCGCCTGCAACGTTGGCATAGATAAATAGCTACCCGTGTCCCCAAGCTTGGCATCTTGAGGAATCAAATAGCCCTCTGGGCCATCCTCTCCATTCAGGGCAATGCCATGTCCTGCAAAATAAAACAGTAGGCGACTGTCTGCCTGAACGATTTCAGGGAGAACTTTTTCGAGCAGAAAGTGGAATTCCGCCAGCGTCGCTTTTTCATCGACGAGCTGTAGAACCTGATACCCATGGTCTTTTTCTAAAACGGTCGTTAAGGCCTTGGCATCATTAACCGCCGTTTGGAGCGAGCTAATGCCATTGCCATAGTCGTTAATGCCAATAACAACAGCCAAATCATTAGAAAAATTAGCCACGATGGTTAGGCTCCCGTCATGCTTACGTATGCGTCATTAGCCCAAGCCTGTGGGTGGCCATTTTTCTGTTGGCCGAACTTAGGGCAACTCACCATAAGAGTGCCCGTAAACCTACTCATTTATTGTTTTTAGCTCATCGGCGCGTGAACGTTTTTTGGGCTGTCTTTCTGGTCATCTTTCTGGTCTTCTCTCCAACAAAAAACACGCTGATTGGCATCCGAATAATCCGGGCAAATCAGCGTGCTTTTTATACCGACGCGTTGTTGTTTGTGAACTGTTTATCTCTACTTTTAGGCTTCTACAAGAGCTTTGAGGTTCGCGAGTCCTTCTTCATAGGTTTTCCCCAACATTGAATCCATAAAAAATCCAAAGAAGGTATTCATGGGCTTTTTCAGGAAAGGGACCCCCTCGCGCATATCCGCATCCAGGCTCCAGGTCACCAGGGTTTTACCATCGGTGGGCTTGAGGGTAAAGCTCGCATCCGAAACGCCCATATCACCAAAATCCAAGTGGGTGACGACTTTTTTCGGGGGGTCAATTTGGGTAAATTGCTGACTGCCTTTTCCCACCTTGGGATTCTCACTGGCCCATGTCATGCTTTGGCCGAGGCCAGAGCCTTGAATGTTCATACTGGCGTCAGGGTCCATCGTGGCCCAGGGCGACCAAGCCCCCCAAGCGTTAAAGTCACTGACATGGCCGAAAATTTTCTCAGGTGTTGCGTCGATGAGGGCTTGGCGCTCTACATGGACTTGGCAGGGGAGAAAAAAGCCGAGGACGAGTGCGATCGCCACCACAATCAACAAAAACACTAAGACGTTCATGGGCCTTAACCTCTTTATAAAGGAGTGATTGACGCCAGTCTAGCGAAGGTTTTTAGCCGCCATTCCACATTTAAAAAAAAGAAAAGAAACCAGTCATATTCTGTTAACGATTTGAGCGAGCCTTCGCCACTTTAGCAATAATCTCCGCAGCACCCTCCGCAGCAAGCTCCATTGGCTCATACCGACAAAGACTGACCATAAAACGAAAACACTGGGGCCTATGGAATGCGATTAACACGACCAGAGCGTAATCTGATACCCGTGCCGACCATACCACCAATAGCCCCCCCAAAGGGCTCCCGTGTACACATAAGTCCGAGACATCTCTAAAACCCTTGTCATATAAGGGTTTTAGGAACACGTTAAATTCTCAACAACTGCCATCTATTGAGAATTTATGACGAAGGATCAAGGGTTTCAGGGCTTGGTTCTAT
>JBCDAG010000429.1:0-5557 GCA_039186165.1 Cyanobacteria bacterium P01_F01_bin.53 | reverse complement strand
CTCTAAAGAGAAGGCTACGCCTACGTACTTTGCGTGTCACTTGGCCCGTTGTCAATGATGGCGTTCGGCCCATGACGTGTATTCAAGCCAAGTGACCAACGTTATAGATCGGCTTTGAACATGTCACTTTCTAAAACCCTTTGGCAAGCCAACCAAGATTTGGCAGAAGCCTCCTTACAAAATGCGTTTGTGCAAGGCATTGGCGATGGGTCGTTGCCCAAGGACAAATTTGCTTACTACGTTGGGCAAGATGTCTTTTTTCTAGAAGCCTTTGCCCGTGCGTATAGCGTAGCGGCTGCAAAATCGCCTGATTGGGAAAGCTTTCAGGTTTTTCATGCGCTTTCCGAGGGCGTGTTGCAGGAGCTGAATTTACACCAAAGCTATGCTCAGTCTTGGAATGTGGATATTAAAACGGTTGAGCCTGGGACCGCAACCCGTCAGTACACTGACTTTTTATTAGCGACGGCGTGGAGTCAACCTGTGGGCGTCACTGCCGTGGCGATGTCACCTTGCATGCGGCTTTATGCTTATTTAGGTCAGCAATTAGCGCAGGGTAAAATTCCTCAGCACGCGTATACTGACTGGATTACAACCTATAGCGGTGATGAATTCGAGCCCTTAGCTCAGCAGCTTGAAGCGCTTGTGGATGAGCATTCGGAGGATACGACGATTACTCGCTCAACCTATCGCTACGCCATGACCTGCGAGCGTGATTTCTTTCAGGCGGCGTGGCAAATGTAGGCGTGGCGGCTGATTAGATGGAAGAAGGGCTGTGATGCCAAATTGACCAAATCATTGCTTTTCTGGTGCAAAAGCATAATGCTCTTTCACTGTCCACATTTTTCCATCGTGAATCAGTAGCGTTAGCTGACCGACTGTGAAATCGAAGTGGATTTCCTGGTGTTGAAATACTGACCAAGCCTTGCGAAACATGTTGGGTTTTAGGTCGCGGAAGGCGACGGTCATATGGGGGACAAAGCTACGGTTTTGGTCACGTTTCCTGGCAAGCCCGATTGTGCTCTCCACATATGAGAGTAGCTGGGGTTGGATTTCCATGATGCGATCGCCCTGCACCACATTGATATAGATAACGTGGGGCGCAAACGCCGCAAAGCCATCAAGCGTCATTGGAACCGGCAACTGACTGGCTGCAAATGTCTTTAAAGCTTGCGCAAGTCGAGGCAACTCGGCAATTGGCCAATCAAACGGTGCGAGTAGCGTGACATGGGGTGGTGAGCGAAAAGCGGCCTGGCTGGCGTATTGATCTCGCATCACCGCTTTAATTTCGTTGGTCTTTGCCTGGACCTCGGCAGGTGGCAGCAGCGCAACGAAAAATCGTTTTCGAACATTTGACCTTGAGGGGGATGTCAAGTTCGATTTTTCATTAAGTTCCACAGATTTTTGAGTGTCCATAGAATAATCTGATAGCAGACGTCAGCGCCCTGTTTTGTAGCAGTTTTTTCGATAGGTTTGGTGAGAGGTCTGCTGGCAGCTTTTGAATCCCATTTAAACCGAAAAAGATTGCTCATTTAGGCTAACGCAGCAGGCATATCAGAGGAGTTAACGATGGCATGGTTTGTCAAAATTGAGCGCGGAATTGTCGATAAACCTCGATTTGATCAGTTTGTAGCCGCCCATATTGCCTACGTTAACAGCTTGAATTTAAAGGGACATCAGGCCCGTAGTGGATATTGGGCAGAGCGCGGTGGCGGTATGCTAATTTTCACTGCTGAGTCTATGGATGAGGCGAAATCTATTGTTGCTGCCGATCCGCTAATTGCTAACAACTGCGTGGATTTTGAACTGCACGAATGGTGTGTCGTCGTGGAACCAGTCGTTGTAGAACCACCTATAGAAAGATAGGTGCTGGGCAACCTTTTGCTGGGTAACCCTTTAGAATACAAAAGCTGTAAGTTCAGCAACATGCATTGTCATTTCCAGGTTCTTCACCGCTAACGTCTTCCCATGGCCAAAGCTAAATCAGATAAGAAAAAAAGTAGCGGCGGCGGTGGCGTTAAGATTGTGGCGAACAATCGTCAAGCCCGCTTCCAGTATGAAATTTTAGATACCTACGAGGCCGGTGTTGCTCTGGTCGGGACCGAGGTCAAATCCATTCGAGAAGGCAAAGTGAATTTGCAAGATGGCTTTGCCAACGTTAAGCGTGGGGAGGTTTGGCTACACAATGTGCACATTTCGCCCTATCGCATGACCAGTTTGACTTTTAATCACGATCCTCGCCGTGTGCGCAAGTTGCTACTGCACCGGCAAGAAATTCGTAAGCTGATTGGGCAAACCGAGCAAAAGGGCCTGACGCTGGTGCCGCTCAAAATGTATTTTAAAAATGGCCGTATCAAGGTTGTGATCGCCTTGGGCCGAGGTAAAAAGTTGCACGATAAGCGCGATAGCCTGAAGAAAAAGCAGGACAAGCGTGAAATGGCCAGAGCCATGAAAAATCGAGGCCGAGACTGAGCCGTGATGATGCCTTAAGTGATTGATAGGTTATCCCTCACGTGTGGCACGATCAATCGCTGCAACGACCTGGTCATAAATATCTTCAGCTTCTTTGGGGGTGTTGCCAATGCAGGTTAGGCCCAATTTGCCGTACTCGCTTAAGCAGCCCATGAGGTGAAACACAACACCGACACCATCGATAGAGCTAAAGTGCAACTGCTCAACCATGATGATATCCATCAGGTCATTGGGCAGTAAGCCTCGATAGGCTTCGCTTTGTAGATTATCCGATGCTCGATAGTACTTAGCTTGGCCGTTCTTGGTGTAGAACTTGCCGTCTTCTAGGTTGTAGGTGCCGTTCGTCAGCAACTTCAGCGCCATAAATGGATGTGTGGTGCCACCCTTTCTCAAATTGATTTCGATGGCGTGAATTTGCCAAGGCTCTTCTGTATTTTCAGGCTGAGGAACCGCAATAAAATCTACGCTGTAGCGTTCTAGTGCACCCTTGGCTGCAAGATTTTCGCCCACTTTCCGCCCAGCTTCTTGCAAGGCTAATCGATAGGCATCATCGGCGGGAAAGGTACAGCCTAGGAAGATTTGGCCATCTGGGCCACCGAGGACTTGGTCGTGGGTGGAGAGGATTTCGACCTCGCCGTTAGGGGTGACGCGGCCTTGGACGCTGGGAGAATATTTTATGTCACCTTCGATAAAGGCTTCGGCGATCGCGCCTAACTCCCCAATTTTATGCTCAAACGATTCCCAGGTTTCTGTATTGCACTGAAAACGCAGCTGAGGCATGGTGTGTCGAATCGCCGTCGCCCGTTCTTCATGGGAAGCCTTTCCGGGGGCGACATCGGCTAAGGGGGCTAAAGAAAACAGTGCATTCCCCTCACCAGAAAATCCCTCATTGAGCTTAATGACAATGCGCTGTAGCTCTGGATGACGCTCCCACAGCGCAGCAGCGACCTCCGACAAATCATCTGCATTGTTTGTCAGCTCACTACCATCAGGTAACGGAATACCGCACGCTGTAAAAATTTGGCGACTGCCGTCTTTGGTCCCCCAATACAGCAGGTCTGGATCGACCGCGAGCATTGGTACATCCAGAGCGAGGGCCAACTCTCGTTCTAGTTCTGTAGAATTGTAGCAAGTCATGTAAGCCTCATCGGGCTTAATTCTGTCCTTGATACGTTTAATCAGGCGAGGGCGCGCTAGAATTTTTTCACTCAAGGACCGCATCGATGAGTCATAGGTAGCGAATAGGTCGAGGCGATCGCGCGCATGGGAACTCGGAATTCCTGGCAACAGCTCCAGATAATAGTCCACCACGCTGGGATGTAGTGGCTGAGAAGTCACATAAATGATTCGTGTTTCAGGGTTGCGTAGCCGGATCAGTGCAAACAGCAGACGCTCTTCGTAATAGTGAACCCCTTGCACCTTAGAAAGTTCTTCCTGATCCAGGCTGAGGGAGGGCACCACGATAATTTGCCGAGGACTCCGATCAAAATCATCAATGGAGCGCCATCTTTCTGGCAAATGGCTTTGTAATTCATGAAAGTGTTCAATCTTTGACCCATCGCTTTGCATATGACTCACAGGAACGGTAGCTTCAGCAGTGACCATGGATGCCTCCTAGTGCGTAAGTGCTATGAACAGCGCGATGAGGTCGCTTAAATACAACCCGCTTCCCAAAGCTTAATACGTCTAGAGGTTGTGTCTTTCTTCCCAAGGTCCAGATAACCAATAGCACCACAGACTTGTTAGCGCAAAAAAAGCCGACGCGATTGTATCAATCACATCGGCTTGGTTCACTTAGGAGAGCCAAATAAATGGCAGACAACTTAAATCTTTCAAATTACGTCAACACTAAGCCAATTGTTTCGGCCTAATAGTTTTATGCTTACGGATCGGTTTGTAGACTCTGCTGAGGTTGCAAGTAAGCAATCATTTGCTCTACTCCTCGCTGAATGCGGCGAGTTACTGTCATTGGGCTAACGCCAATGCGCTCAGCGACTTCTTTGCGGGAGAGGCCTTTGAAAAATACAAACTCAATGGCAGAGCGTGTTTTTTCTTCTAGCTGATTCATGGCTCGCTGAATCTGCTGACGGTCTTCTTCGAGTCCCTGTAGCATCATGTAGTGGATGTCAGGTAAGGTATCGCCTAGGGTAATGCTGGAATCGATTTGGTGGCACACCGTTGCATCTAGGCTGAGGGGCATACGGTTTTTATTTGCCATCTTCACCTGACGCCATTCTTGTACAGAAACGTTGACTGCTTCAGCCATTTCAATATCAGAGGGCTGGCGGCCATATTTACGAATGAGTTCAGCCTGCTTCTTTTGACCTTCTTTTTGCAAGTCTTGCCAGCGACGAGGAATTTTAACGGTGGTACCGCGATCACGCAAGAAGTGAAGCATCTCACCTCGAATATAAGGTACTGCAAAAGAACTAAAGGCACAGCCTTGACCAGGATCGAAACGCTCAATGGAACGAATCAAGCCGATGTAGCCGATTTGCTCAAGATCTTCGTAGGGCTCAGCACACTGGTGACTTACTCGGTGAGCAATTTTACGAACCAAACCAGCATTGAGCCTAACTAACTGATTACGAAGCTTGACCGAGCGGTCCACCTTGTATTGCATGAGTAATTCCATGCCACGAGAACGAAGCTGTGCCGATTTTGAAGAAGCCATATTAAATGCAGAAGTTACTGCGACGAAGCGGTGTTTGCGTGAATTAAATTCATTCTCGGGAAGTGGCCCTTCTCTCACCATCGTTGAAACACGGTAGTCCCCAACTCAGGGCACCAAATACGTAGGCGGATACACGCATGTCGTGATCAAACGAACACTTTTTTTGAAACGTTGCAGCCCTTGTTATTAGTGGCTACTCACCGTTACGTTCAGCGGATTCTCGGAGGGAAATAAATATTTCAAGCATTTCTTTTATGACCCTCTCTGCCTTCCCCGATACGCTCAAAACACTCACCATTTACACCGCATTTTGGGGTTGTTGCATAAAGAACATGAGTTAGCTGCGATAATAGTGTCTAGCCCCCTTCCTTTCGCGCCCATGTCAGAAAAACCCGTCAAAACCCAGTATCGAAT
>JBCDAG010000428.1:0-5563 GCA_039186165.1 Cyanobacteria bacterium P01_F01_bin.53 | reverse complement strand
GGACAAACACCTGTATCAACAGGTCATCTGCTTCTACCATTGTCATGAGGAGTTTCAAGGTTTTGTGTTTGGTTACCTTGATCTTGAACGCTCCTCGTTTCTTCTGCCACTACTTCAGTCGGTTCACTCACATAAGCCGTACTATTTCAATTGAGCTACTTCGGTTGAGCTATGCGGCTCTGAGCTAGACCCGTTAAGCTGTGCCCGTAAGCTATGCCCGTTAAACTATGCCCGCTAAACTAGGCTCGCTGGACGGTTAACTGTCGAACTTTCTCTAGCAGTACTTTGGGCTCAATCGGCGTGCGCAAAATATCATGGTGTGCCATGGGTGAGGGGGCACCATCCTGCTGGCCCATAATGGCGAGGACTTTGGTATCTAGGGTTGTTAGCAGCAGCTGAATTTTTTTGATGTCCCCTAAGTCTTGGTTAAGCAAGTCTAGATTGGCGATCATTACGACAGGGCGTAGGCCATCTAACTGATTGGCCAGATCGTCAGCGTCGACTAGCCAAACGACTTTATAGCCAGCTGCTGTGAGCATTTCACAGACGATAGCGGCATTGTCTTTGTCAGTTTCTAGTAAGAGCGCCCGTTCAGCACCTTCTTCGGTGATGGGCACTTTGTAATGCTCAGGTGGTTGGGCTTGTTCGGCTTGTGTGGGCAGGCGTACGCTAAAGGTAGACCCCTTGCCGACCTGTGATTCGACCTGGATCGAACCGCCGTGCAATTCGACCAATCGTTTGGTCATCGCTAGTCCTAGTCCGGTACCTGAGTATTGCCGCTGAAAAGGGGACTCTAGTTGCTTAAATTTTTCGAAGAGAATATCTTGCTGTGACTCAGGGATACCGATGCCCGAATCTTCTACTTGAACAACGGCTTGATTCGATTCTCGCCAAACCCGAACATTGACCTGCCCGCCCGCTGGTGTGAACTTGATCGCGTTGTGCAGCAGATTGGCAATGATTTGTTCTAAGCGTTTGGTATCTGCTCGAAAGGTATCTTCTTCAGGTGTGACCTTTAGATCGCAGATCAGCGTTACCCCTTGCTTTTCGGCCATATCTTGATGATGGCCAGCGACGGTATCAACCAGCTGGGTAAGGGAGAGATCGCTAAAATCCAGAAGCGATCGCCCGGATTCTACATTGGCAAACTCCAGAATATTGTTGATGATTGCCAGCAGCTTTTCGCCGCTTTGGTTGATGGTGGTCAGGTAGCTGCGCTGACGCTCATTCAACACGCCTAAAGACCACCGGAGCAAGGTGGCTGACATGCCGATGATGTAGGTTAGCGGCGTTCTGAGCTCATGGCTCATCGTTGAAAGAAATTCACCCTTGGTGATGTTCGCTGACTCAGCGGCGAGTAGGGCATCATGCAGATTTTGCGTGCGCTCGATGACGCAGCTCTCCAGATTAACCGTTTGCTCTCGTACCTGCTGGTAAAGCGACGCCTGGCTAATGGCCACGGCCAAATGTTCTGCAATGTGCTGTACAAAGATCTCTTCCGTCTTTTCCCAATGCCGGTATTCTTGGCACTGATGGACAATCAATAGGCCCCACAGCTTACCTTTGACGACGATGGGTGTAATGATTTCGGACTTCACCTGGGACTGGTGAAGAAAATCTAAAAGGCATTCGATTCTGTCGTACTGCTGATCGACGTTATCGATGGAGATGGGCGCGCCTGTCAGGTATCGGTTGGAATGTAGCCGCGATGGGTCGAAACACTCTTGTTCTGAATAGTTCAGGACTGAGGGAATCTCCTCAGAAATCCTTGATTCATAGGTGACGTGACCTGTGTGAACTCTGCGACCAATGAGTGCATTAGGGTTCACCGTTGGCTCAGGTGTTTGCCCTAATGGGGAAGATTTATCTGAGGCAGCGCGATCACCTAGTGGCGATTGCAAGTCTGATGGTGTGGAAGACTGCTGCATGCTGTCGTGCGTACCCTCTACAGAGGCCCTGTTGGAAACGTCTTTTGCTGGGGGAATTTCGATAGGGTCAAACTGATCGATTTGGTAGAGCACTAGTCGGTCAGCGGATAGGAATTCCCTGACCTGGGCAACGGTTGTCTCCAAAATGGAGGGGAGATCTAAGCTGTGGCGAATTTGTGTGATGACCTGATTGAGCAACAGGTTTTGCTCAATCTGATTGTTGAGGGTCGCCTGTGCCGATTGCATATCCCCCTCGGGAGAGGTTGCCAGCTGCTTGGTCCAGCTCAGGACGAAGGCTTTTTGCGCCATGCTCTTTTCAGTGGCGGAGGCGTGACCATGGGGATCTTTTGAATGACCCTGTTCTGGGGATGAGGAGGATGCTTCGGAATGAGACATGTTGGGGAGCCCCTGTATAGGCCTCTGAGAAGATCTGGAATGGTTGGTCTGAGATCTGCTGTGCTGCTGTTTGTGCTGATTTTCAGAGGTGTTTTCGGGGGTATGTCTGGCGGGGGTATGACTGGTGGGCCGGGTGTGTGCTGTTTGAAGCGTTGATTGAAAGGCTGGAGCACTATTACCTTGGGAAGGGTTGACTTGGGAAGGGTTTCCTAGGGAATGGTGATGAGTGTCAGTGTTTTCGTGCCTGTTTTGAGGAGCGTTGGCCAGCTTGTTGGCATGGCCAGTCTCGTTAGCCCCAGTCTCGTTAGCCTCGTGTTGTAGATGCGTGAGGAATGATGCGATCGCATCATCATCAAAGGTCAGGCCGACCTGATAGTCAGCGCCATCGGTTTGAATGGGGGATGCCGTGAGCAAAACATTGAGAGAGGGAGAGCTCATCAGCACAAAGCTTTGGCCATATTGCTGGCCATATTGCTGGGCGGCTAAGTCGGCCTGACTTTGGTCTGTGCTGCTTTTCGCATTGTTTTGTATGGCATCGCCAAGGCGGTGAAGACTCTGCGTGACCATTTGGAACCGTTTGAGCTGTTCGCCGTTTGCAGGGCGATCGGTAAAATGAGCCTCCTCTTGTGGTGTTCCTTGTTGTACTGCACTCTCTAGCCTGCCATCGATGTTAGCCGCCAAGCGTGATGTCCCTAGCGACTGCTTGATGGCCCTGATCCACTGTGTTTTTTCCCATTGCGCTTTCTCCCCGAGCAGTGACTCAGTCACCACGGTGCTAAATAGCTGCTGCTGCAACAATGCTTTTCTAAGGCGCTGATAGCCCGCCAGAGAAAAAAGTTGATAGGCAATAAGGCTTTCAGAGGTTTGCATTACTTGCCATCACCAAGAAAGGTAAAGAGTGAACGGTAAAGAGCATAGGGTTGTTTATGACTGCTTATAGACGGTGATTTATTTCGCGAGTGCGCACACAATTACTCGTGCCTTTGCCCAAGGGCAAGGGGCCGTGAACGGGCTACTGACATAGCTCCCAATGAAAATAACCAGAAAAAATGACCAATAGAAACGGCTGACATCATCAGTGCCAACCTGCTGTCTTCAAATGTTTTGGCTATGGGCTAGATGTTCCTTTGCCGGAAACACTTGCTGGAGACGCCTCGGCTTGATATAACCTTGTATCGATGTGCTTTAGGTATCGATGTGCTTTTAGTTACTTAAGCGATGTTTTTATAACCGTCTTTGCCATTAAAGTCCCTCGGCCATTTGGCGGTCATCAAGGCCCATACCGGAAATACATTTGAAAACATTTAATTCATTTTGTTCTTGATAGTTAAAGGTTCTTAATGTCGATGGAAAATGAGCAGGTAGTTCTCAATTGGAACCAGGCTAAAAGCGTATTCATAGACAGAAAAGGCGAATGAATAAAGTCTTTTGCAGGCTTTCGTTGAAAAATGCTTTTTTAAGCAAAAGATTTTTTCAAAGACTCAATTGTTTTTGTGAGTTTGATAGTAACGTTCGATTCTCTCTATTCTTAAATATCCCAATAGTTCTTTTAGATTTCCGCATTCTATGCATCGTTTAGCAGCTACCCCAGGTGGATGGAATAGTTCTACAGAAGGGGTCGTTTTTATTGACCAAGCGCCAGCTCCAATTGTCGTATTAACGGCTGCTGACACGGACATCTCAGCACTTAATCAAGCGCTCCCTCGACTGCCAAAAGGCTTTAGTGCTATTCGCAGCGTTAACTTACTACAACTTCAGCAACAACTCACGATTGATACCTATGCCGATGATGTTCTAAGTCAGGCTCGGTTGATTATTCTCAGGGTTTTGGGCGGGCGGGCTTATTGGTCCTACGGATTGGAAGTGGTGAAAGCGGTGGCCGGGCAAACCAATGCTGCATTGGTTGTGATGCCGGGCGATACGAGCCCCGATTTGGGCTTGATGGGGCACTCTACGGTGCCGTTAGCTATCGTTAATCAGCTGTGGCAATACTTCACCGAAGGCGGGGTCGATAATATTTGCAATGGGCTGTTGTATGTGAGCGATCGCACCTTAAATACGAGCTATAACCCTTCAGTTCCTAAACGTGTTCCTCGCATAGGTATTTATACATTCCCAAAAACACAATTTGAACCTGTATTAACGGCTACCAATGTTGTTAATAGAGCCGTCACTATAAAGCCATTAATAGATTCTGAAGCGAATGATAATAACAACTTAAATTCCCTCGTTAAAGATAAAGTATTTAAAGCTAATGTGATCGCTCCTGAAGTAATTCAAATAACAAAATCAAAAACAAAGCCAACAACAATATCCAACCGCTTGCTTAAGGCTGATGGTTCGGTTGGTATTCTTTTTTATCGGGCCCATTACTTAGCTGGTAACACTAAAGTCATTGAATCGCTGTGCTACGCGTTGGAAAAACGGCGATTACGGCCAGTTCCCATCTATGTTTCATCGTTAAAGGATGTGGACGTTCAACAGGCCTTGTTAGCGTATTGTCAGCCTGATAATTCGCAGTTTGTGGAAGTTTTGATTAACACCACCAGCTTTGCGATTACATCGCCCAGTACATTAGCTGGCCAAGCAGCCAATCAAGCGAACTCAAGGGGGCCGAACTCAAGGGGGCATAAACCTTTTGATATTTGGAAGGCATTGGATGTGCCCGTGCTCCAGGCTATTTGTAGTGGTAGTCCTCGTGAACATTGGCAAGGTCATCCCCAAGGGCTGACACCCCGTGACATTGCGATGAATGTTGCGTTGCCGGAGGTGGATGGTCGCATTATCACCAGGGCTGTGTCCTTTAAGGCGTCTCAAAAGGCATTAACTCAAAAGGCATTAACTCAGAAGACATTAAAGAGCGGTAACGCTCAAGGGACGTCCGGCGGTTTACAAACGGATGTCGTGGTTTATGAACCCGTGGGCGATCGCATTGATTTTGTGGCTGACTTGGCGGCTCGTTGGATTAACCTGCGACGCACGCCCCCTAAAGATCGCAAGGTCGCCCTGATACTGGCAAACTATCCCAATCGTGACGGGCGTATGGCTAATGGCGTTGGCCTCGACACACCTGCGAGCTGCATCGAAATTTTGCAAGCACTTCAGCAATCGGGCTATACCGTCGGTGCACTGCCTGATGCACTGCCTGAGAATGGTGATGCGCTGATGGCTCAGCTTGCCCAGGGGATTACGAACGATCCAGAGGGCTATGGTCTCAGGTCTATTAATCAATTCCTGAG
>JBCDAG010000427.1:0-5568 GCA_039186165.1 Cyanobacteria bacterium P01_F01_bin.53 | reverse complement strand
ATTTTCTAGGAGTAAAAAATGATGCCGTTGACTGTCTTGACGGATTTTCTATCTTTCTAGATGACTGGATTGCCTCCAGCTTTCAATTGATTCTGTCGGCTGCTTTTGGGCGATCGCGACTACAAGTTCCTATTGTGTAGCGTTTGCTGTTAGCACCCAAAATCAATGCGTAAATAGACCTCTAGCAGGCAGCACGGCTTGACGTGAGCGCTTTTTGGCACTCAAGTTTTGAGCTGTGTGATTTTCTCGTGGCTTGATGCTCTAGACTGAGGGCTACTTGCTTTGACTTTTTTAGAGGACGCTTAGGTTTATGCGACTGTCTCAGATGCTCTTTGTCACCCTGCGAGAAGATCCGGCAGAGGCGGAGATTCCTAGCCATAAGCTCTTGTTAAGGGCAGGCTATATTCGTCGCATTTCCAGTGGACTCTACGCTTACTTGCCGTTCATGCTGCGAGTGCTCAATAAAATATCTGATATTGTGCGCTCTGAAATGGATGCAACCGGGGCACAGGAGTGCTTACTGCCCCAGCTTCAACCCGCCGCACTTTGGCAAGAGTCAGGCCGTTGGGACACTTACACCAAGGCCGAAGGGATTATGTTTACCCTGGGCGATCGCCGTAAGCAAGAGCTGGCCCTCGGCCCTACCCATGAGGAAATCATCACGGCCGTAGCCCGTGACACCATTCGCTCCTACAAGCAGCTACCCCTGCACCTGTACCAAATTCAAACCAAGTTCCGCGATGAGATTCGCCCCCGTTTTGGCCTCATGCGCGGGCGCGAGTTCATTATGAAAGACGGCTACTCTTTCCATGCCGACACCGAGAGCCTCAAGCAAACCTACGATGAGATGTACCAGGCCTATAGCAATATTTTGCGGCGTACGGGGCTGGCCTTTCGTGCGGTAGATGCCGATTCTGGGGCAATTGGCGGTTCGGGCTCTACCGAGTTTATGGTGCTTGCAGAAGCCGGTGAAGATGAGGTGCTCTACACCGAAGACGGTGAGTATGCCGCCAATGTAGAGAAAGCCATTTCTTTGCCACCAGAGGCAGAACCATCCCCTTTTAGCACCTATGAAAAGCGTGAAACGCCCAATACGGCAACCATCGCGGCAATGGTGAAGTTCTTAGAATGCTCACCGACACAGGTTGTAAAAGACGTGCTGTATCAGGTGACCTATGACAATGACACCTCAGTCCTGGTGATTGTGAGCATTCGCGGCGACCAGGATGTGAACGAGACTAAGCTGCAAAATGCGCTGACCAATTTGGCCAGTGATTACGAGGCCTCTACCGTCATTGCGCTAGACGTACCAGATGAGGCTGCGCAGGCTAAGTGGGCAACCAAGCCTCTGCCATTGGGCTACATTGCGCCTGATTTGTCAGATGACTACATCGGTAAAGTAAAGAATCTGGAGCCCAAGTTTTTACGCATGGTCGATGAGACCGCCGTGGAGCTTAAGAACTTTGCAACGGGCTCGAATGAAAGCGGGTTCCATGTTGTCGGGGCCAACTGGGATAAAGAGTTTGACTTGCCTAAGCTAAAGGTAGATGTGCGCACAGCGGTGGCGGGAGATCGCGCTGTCCATAACCCAGATCAACTTATCCAAACGGCCCGAGGCATTGAAATCGGCCACATTTTCCAGCTTGGGAATAAATACTCGCAGGCGCTCGGGGCCACCTACACCCAGGAAGATGGCAAAACTGCACCCTTGGAAATGGGCTGTTATGGTGTGGGCGTTTCGCGCTTGGCACAGGCTGCTGTGGAGCAGTCTTATGACAAGAACGGGATTATTTGGCCGGTGGCGATCGCGCCTTATCACGCCATCGTCGTCGTTCCCAATATTAAAGACGCAGACCAAATGGCCGCTGCGGAAAAGTTGTATGCCGACCTCAATGCAGCGGGCGTTGAAACCCTACTCGATGACCGTAAAGAACGGGCCGGTGTTAAGTTCAAAGACGCTGAACTGGTGGGTATTCCTTTCCGGATTGTGACCGGCAGGTCGTTGAAAGAAGGCAAAGTGGAAGTGGTTAAACGGGCAGACGGCGAAGCCCAGGATTTGGCCTTGGCAGATGTTGTCGCAACCGTTAAAGGTTGGGTAGACTCAGCCGTAAGCTAAAGATAATGCGCTAAAAGATAGTGCGCTAAAGACATTCATGGAAATTATCACGGCTGTACTCTCTAGCCTGCTAGTGTTGATCTCGCCTGTAGGCGTCGTCGTCGATCAGGTGGCTGAAGATGCCATTCGGTCTCGACTATCAGGGGTTGACAGCTTAGAAGTCCGCGTTGATAACGGCCCTTCCTTTCAGCTTTTACAAGGCAAGGTAGACCGGGTGCGTATTGCCGGACGGGGCATTGAGCCCACACCTGGACTCCGTCTGGAAGTCGCTGAGCTGGAGACCGATCCGATTGATTTGGAATTTAACAGCCTGCGCCGGGGTGAAGTCGTCCTAGACGAAGCCCTACAGGGCGCATTGCACTTAGTGGCCACAGAAGCCGACATCAATACCTTTTTGCAATCTCCACAGGTGAGGGCCAGGCTAGATGACCTCAAGATTGGTTCGCTCAATCAGGCCCAGGCCCGCGAGCGCGAACGGTACAAAATCAATAATCCAGCCATTGAGTTTTTAGACAACAACCGCCTCAAAATCACCTTAAAGCTAGAGGACTTGGTGCAAGCGGATAGCACGTTGCAAATCGAAGCTGAATCAGGTCTGAGTATCTCTGAGGGCGATCGCCTAATGCTGGTAGAGCCTGTTCTCAGCGTGAACGGTCAACCCGCGCCGGATCGTCTCGTCAGCGCGTTGCTGGGGGATGTCAATGAGCGCTTGAGCCTACAAGTACTAGAAGATCGTGGCTTAACCGCACGGGTGATTAACCTAACCGTGCAGCCAGAAGGCCTAGACCTCGCCCTTTGGTTACGGGTGGATCCAAGTGTGACAGCGCCTAGTGTGGCCTCTGCTGAGACAACCGCTCCTGAGACAACCCCTCCAGAATAGGCCTATCACGCAAAAAGCCAACGCTCCTGTCATTCCATATTGGTTTATTCCATATTGGTTTATTCCATATGGGATAGTCCTGCTTCGATTTGACCTTCAGCTTCGTGGGCGATCGCACGCAGCCCATCCACCATTTCCTCACTAGCGCCTTCCCACAGCCCCCGTTGATTGGCCTCCAGTAAGCGCTCAGCCATATCTCGCAGTGCCCAAGGGTTAGATTTTTCAATAAAATCGCGCACCTCTGCATCAAGCACATAGGCCTTGGCGACGCCTTCGTACATATGGTTTTCCACACAGTGCGTGGTGGCATCGTAGGCAAACAGATAATCGACAGTGGCCGACATTTCAAAGGCACCTTTGTAACCGTGGCGCATCACCCCTGCTATCCACTTAGGGTTCACAACCCGTGAGCGATAGACGCGGGCAATTTCGGATTTGAGCGATCGCACTTTCGGGTTCTCAGGTATCGCATTATCCCCAAAGTAGGTAACAGGCGCTTCCCCCCGTTTCGCCTTCACCGCAGCGGTCAAACCACCTTGAAACTGGTAGTAATCGTCAGAATCGAGCAGATCATGTTCGCGATTATCCTGGTTTTGCAGCACGATTTGCAGCTGTGACAGGCGCTGATTGAACGCCTCTGGCGCACTATGACCATCGGCACTGCCATTTTTTTGGCTGGTATAGGCGTAGCTACTCCAATTAATGTAGGCACGGGCAAGGTCAGCGTCACTTTCCCAATTTTGGGCTTCTATCAATCCTTGGAGTCCCGCGCCGTAGGCACCGGGTTTAGAGCCGAAGATGCGGTAGCGCGATCGCGCCAAACTCTGCTCATCGCTCAGCCCCTCTGCTTGCCAATGGGCATAATCCTTTTGGGCTTGGGCTGCGAGCGGATTTTGCTCAGCAGGCTCATCGAGCGCCGCAACCGCCATGACAGCCTTATCGAACAGAGAAATCAGGTTAGGAAAGGCATCGCGGAAAAAACCAGAGATGCGCAGCGTCACGTCTACCCGAGGGCGATCCAGCAGGGATAGTGGCAAAATTTCAAAATCAATCACTCGCCGACTAGGGCCATCCCATAACGGACGAACGCCCAGGAGCGCTAAGGCCTCCGCCATATCATCACCACCCGTGCGCATCGCCGCCGTACCCCACATAGAAAGGCCCAAGGTGCGGGGGTATTCACCATTTTCTTGGGTGTAGTTTTCCACCAGCACTTCAGCAGCTTTACGACCCACATCCCAGGCACTTTCAGTGGGAATTGCCCGGATATCAACGGAGTAGAAATTACGGCCCGTCGGCAGCACCTCAGGTCGGTTTCGGGTCGGTGCACCGGAGGGACCGCTGGGGACATAGCCACCGTTTAGGCCGTGGAGAAGGTTTTGGGTTTCGTCAGTGGTGCGGTGGAGTGCAGGGAGAAGGGTATCGGCAATCCAGGTGAGAACAGTGTTTAGTGTTGGGGAATGGGGCTGCTGGAGGGTAGTAGTGACATTGCCTGTCCCTGCAAAGTCTGGGGAAATCAGCGGCTCAACGAGGGTCGCTGCGTAGTGTTCAATTTGTTCAACGACATCACCGATGGTGCGACAGTCAGTGAGTTTTGGATGATTGCCTGGGTATGACTCAGCTAAGTTGTCAGTGAGCGGATCGATGTCGAGGTTCCAGGCTTGGGAGATCGCACGACTCAATCCAATATGGTGTGCGTTTGGATGGCGGGCGATCGCAATGACTAAGTCTTTAAGCTGCCTATCTTGAGGACATTGACCATAAATATGTAGGCCATCGCGAATTTGAGCTTCTTTCAATTCACAGAGATAACCATCAATTTGAGGGAGCCAAACTTGGAGGTCATCGTCCTTGGTTGAAAACGGCTTAGGCGATTTGGTTGTCGGCGTGACAGGGTCTAAATCTGGGGCTAAATTGAGCTCTTGTTGAAGTTGGGTGCTCTCCAAAAGCGGAAGAATTTTGCCCGCGATAATCGGCAAGCGAGTGGGGTCGAGATTTTGGGCTTCGTAGTATTCATCTACCAAGCTTTCGAGCTGCTGCAATGGGCCATAGAGTTCGGCGCGGGTCATGGGTGGGGTGAGATGATCGAGAATCACGGCCTGTGATCGCCGTTTGGCCTGGGCACCTTCGCCTGGATCATTCACGATGAAAGGATAAAAGTGAGGCATGGGGCCAAAAGCGGCCTCTGGATAGCAGTCTTCAGAGAGCGCAATGCCTTTACCCGGCAACCACTCAAGGTTGCCGTGCTTGCCAACATGGACAATCGCATCTGCCGCAAAGTGATAACGCAACCAATGGTAAAAGCCCAAGTAGCCGTGGGTGGGCGCAAGATCAGGTGCGTGATAATTCAAACTGGGGTCTATGTCGTACCCACGGCTCGGCTGAATTCCCACAAACACATTGCCAAATTGAATGCCTGAAATGGGCAAATCAGGTAGAGACACATCAGATGGCGTTGACAGATCTGATGGCATTGATAAGCCAAAGCGTTGCCACTCATCGGCAGCAGTGCCCCAACGCTCGGTCACACCCTGCTGCACTACCGTTGACAAAGACTGAAAAAAGGCCTGAT
>JBCDAG010000426.1:0-5633 GCA_039186165.1 Cyanobacteria bacterium P01_F01_bin.53 | reverse complement strand
TGCTTTTGACAGGTCAGCGAAGGCCTCGATCGCGCCCTTAGCGACGCCCAGCGCCACAGCAACTTTGTTGTAGGATACTTTATAATGCCGCGTCCAAAAGGTTTTCAAGATAATCTCCTCAAGTGCCTCCGGACTGTCGACATCGATCTCCATCCCGTCGCCATGGGCCCGCTCCTGCCGCCGAACGTCACGTTGAAACGCCCTTGAGTAACGATTCCAAAAGCAGGGAAGGAGTACAAATGGCATATCGCGGTAGCAGTGCGTAGCGAATTCAGGCAGGGTCGCTAAACACTCAAGTAGGAGTGTTGTTCCGGCTCTAGGCAATGCTGTAATAAAAACCGGCCTGCTCGACTGACATAAATCTAGCTGCTTGGAAAACACACGATCTTCAATATCTGCGAAGGATGCTTGGGTCGTATATGTTTTGAAGGCAACTCTGTGAAGGGCCTGATCGACTGCAGAGTAATGGTAGGCATCTGATTTAGCCTGAGATTTACGACGCAACGCAATGTACAGCCCCAATAGCAACAAACCGCTAACGATTAGAAATGGAGGCGAGATGAGAACGTTTAGAACGGCTTCAAGAGAAAGTAGGCCAAGCTGGTCGCCTAGCCACACGATTCCCATTGGCACTAGTAAAGCCAAGGCGCCACTGAAGACAATTTTGAAAAATAGCCCCAGCAGCTTTAGAGAATTTTTCTGCAGACCGACTTCTTTCTCATCGTCGCTGAGCTCAGATGACCCAATAATGCCAATCGAATCAAAGGCAACCGTCATTACGGCATTAGCCTGTTCGGCTAAGCCCATACGCTGAATCAATACCGAAAAGACTGCTACGAGAATGACAGCACCGATCCAGGCGCTCATTCTACTTCGCCCTGGGCCGCTTGCTCACGATCGCGCTGCGCTTCTTTTCGCTGTTTGAGGAATCGCTTGATTGGGAACCAAAGAAATCCAAACAGGGCCGCCACAATTGCTATAGCTAGAGCAATGAGTGCACCCAATGCGACTATGCCCGCCCCTGGCCCAACGTAAGCCATTGCAGCATGCGGGGTAATCAGCACCAGGCACAAAGAGCATAGAAACAATCTTGCTAAGTTCAATACTTTTTTCATTGGATTAGCTGTAGTAAACAGTTGCCTTACGTAGAGAAGTTGTAGAGAGGTGAATCTTAATAAGTAATGGTGCACTCACCCTAAAAGTATATTACGGCTCCTGACTTATCAGTAGTTTCAACTACACTATTAGCACCCCTGCCATCTCAAGCACGAAGACTTCCTTGTTCTATGACTCAATATGATGAGCCAGAGTCACTCCAGCTCCAAAGGGTTAGTTAATGCTCTTATATCGAAGCATCACAGTAATCTACGAGCAGTGCTACTTCATTTTAATGCTCATGAGAGCAAGTCTTATTCCTTATGGGCCGTAAGGATTAGCGAGCCTGCTTCACAGTAAGCCTGATAGGTTTCATAGTCTGGGAAATAGGGAGAGGCCTTAAATTCGTTAGTCGTCGTTTGAGCGGGAAGAGAAACACGGCGATAGGCTACGTTGCACCAGCCGGCCTCTAGCAGTAAAGACTGCCAATCCGCTACTGATAAATTATGTGCCGTAATTGGCAGGGCTTCCACCCAGTAAGCTGAAGCCGGATTATCCTGATATAGATCAATCACTATCCCCAGTCGGCCTTTAGGCATCGAGATTCTGAGCCACTCTTTCAGCGTTTCCAGCGGTTGAACATTGTAGTAAAGAGATTCGATAGAGACGATATGTGAGAACCTATCCTTCTCAAAAGGGGTGTTGGCGCTGTCTGCGGTGAGGAAATTTATGTGCGATAGCGTACATCGTGCGGATGCGATCGCAATCATCTCCTCAGAAAGATCAATCCCAACGCCAGACGCAATACGGGGTCCTATCAGCTGATTTAGCACCCAGCCAATACCACAGCCCGCATCTAGCACAACCGAATCAGATGCGATCGCCAACCCATCCAGTAACTGTTCAGTTGCATAGCGATGACCCGCCGCCATCTTTTCACCGCGCCCCGCCTCAGCCCATTTATCGAATTCAGAGGCAACGTCACTGGTATTGGAGAATGGTTTCTGCGTAGATGTCATAGTGCTGGTAAACCCAAATAACTAACCTCAGTCCAGTTTGAAAACTGTAGCCTTTTTTCGAAGAACTCTACCGATCTGGACTTGGCCCATGTTTATGTACGAAAATCTTTGAAATAAGCCAACGGGTCGAAGATATCTCTTAAGCTTGCGCTTCAACTGGGTCCAGCAATTCTGCTAGCTTTCTCTCCCGCATAAACATAAAAAAGCTAAAGCCGAAGGCAAAAGAAATAGAGAAAATCAGAACAATATAAAGACCCCAAAACCGTAGCTTTAGCCGCTTAGCTTCTGATATTAAAAAGGCGATCGCAATTACCAGTACGACAGTAAGATCCGCTGCGATAAACCCAGAGGCTGCATTTGCCCAAACCTGCTCAACAAAGGCAGGCAGATCAAATCCCAGAGAACCCGTGGTTGCTTCAGATGCCTTAATAAACTTCACTAAAAAGTAAATTGGCCAGGCAAAACCCACTAAAGTCGCTACAGCGTAGATTGCCTGTCGAACACGATTCCAAAACATTAAAAATTCATTTCCTCAGCACTACCTTCTTAGTATGCATAATCAAGACGACGACTGCACATTGAATTCGCGAATTCCTCATGTGCTCAGAGCATAGTTTTCTCGGAGCATAGTTTTCTCGGAGCCCATCCGCATAGATTTGGACATCTACCATTACAGTTAGAACACTACGGTTAGAATATTAGGATTGGGAGCGAAGCCTAAGAAACTTCGTCTGCTTGCAGATTATTATCCCTCGCTTCCTGATTTCTTCTCATAAAAACGATCATAAAGACAATCGCAAAATCCATGATTGCCGTTCCAAGTAGACCGATTAAAGACTGAAGGGCAAAATATTTTTCAGTAAACACATAAAGCCCCACATTGGCAACACCAAACAAGAGCCATGTCGTAAGACTGACACCCTCAGATGATTGGCTTTTAGCAATCTTGACCAGCTGAGAGATTGTCGCCGTTGGGAGAACTACCGCGGGAATCCACCCTGCTAAATTTGTAATGAAGCCAGACACTTCTCTAAGATTTACGGACAAGACGTTAATCATCAATTTCCTCCGTCAACAAAAATGGAGCGGAAAGCCATGTGTGTGTTCGCAAAAAACTGGCAACCCATACAGGTTGTGTCACTGATTGTGAACGTCAGTCTACGGCAACTAAGTAGACTGTGCGATCGCACTGACTAACGCCACCTTTCCATACCTCGGATCAATCTCCACACCTAAAACCCTGACCGCTTCATTCTCGAACAGTTGATAAGTTCCACTCTCTCCAGGGCACAACGTTCGGCATATTTCAAAAATACCCCTGCGATGTTCTAAGGGCAAGAAGGCAGTCTCTCCAATATCAAGGACCGCTTCATTGAAATAAGAGACTTGCCCTTCATGAGTCAAAATACCTGCGGGCACAGAAAACTGTTCGCACCAGTTCACGGCCAAAAACCATTTCGCGTCAGCTATACGCGAAAAAACCCGCCCTGGCTTAGGATGTTGCAACACCCGATACCCTCCTTCCACAGAGAGAATCGTACCGCCTAAGAATCCACAAATGATTTCAATTGATGCTGTCATAGTTAAGACTGGACTGAAAAGAGTGTTTTCAAGAGACTACTTTTTGAGAAGGAGATAATCGCAATCGCCACAGTATTAATGCCGCGGTCGCACTCACCACCGCACTAAAGTAAAACGGCGCACCCACCGACACTTGCGTATACAGCCACCCTGCTAACAAACTCGCTGGCAAAGCCGCTAAGCCCACCAGCATATGAAATGTGCCAATTTCTGCTCCCCGCCGATCGGGATGAATTAAATCGGCTACTAGCGCCTTTTGCACCCCTCTAGTCAGCACTGTGTAAAGACCATAAAAGATGAACAATATCCAAATAATGCCTCGACTTTGCACCACCGCAAATCCTAAATACACCAGAGAGAACAACCCGTAGCCCACCACTAACAAAGGCTGACGCCCTACCCGATCAGAAAGCTTCCCGACGGTAATCCCCAACACTACAGACATGAGGTTAAACGCCGCATAAAGTAACAAAAGCTCAGCACCACTAAAGCCTATGTCCTGTGATCGCAAAAGCAGAAACGCATCCGAAGAATTCCCCAGTCCAAACAGCCCAATTACACCCAAATACTGCCGATAGGCTGGGCTCAACCCGCGAAAGGTAAACTGAGGTAGTCTTCTTTTCTCCCCCGTATTCTTAACTTCTTTCACAAACCTCAGCAGCACCAAAACGCCTAGTAGCGCTGGCAATAATGCGAGCGCAAACACTCCGCGATAATTTTCGGCATACACTAACAAAAACGCAAAGCCCACCAGTGGCCCAAGCACTTCACCCACTGTCTCCAGGCTGTGATGCAGCCCGTAAGCCTTCCCCCGCTGATGAGGCTCACAATTTTCCGCAATCAGCGCATCCCGTGGCGCAGCCCGTAGCCCTTTCCCCACCCGATCCAGCAAACGCGCACCTAACACCGCGCCCCAACTTCCTGCCAGCGCTAACCCAAGCTTAGAGAATGCCCCCAACCCATAGCCCATCACCGCAAACGGCTTCCGCTGACCCGCCCGATCAGACAACCAGCCCGAATACAGCTTCAGCAAACTCGCCGCACTCTCTGCAATCCCTTCTATCACGCCTACGCTCCACACCGGCGCCCCCAACACAGCCGTCAAAAACAGTGGCGTAATTGGGTACACCATTTTGGTAGATAGATCTGTAAAAAGACTCACCCACCCCAACGCCCGAACAGTCGGATGCATCGGTTGAGAGGCATCCCTCTGAAAGACGCTTGAAGCGTTATTTTGTGAAGCCTTTAGTGGCAAATCATCGGCACGTTTTTCCTTGGCATCTGGCACGAGTTGCTGCTACCCCGTAAAAAGCCCTATCGGACCGTACCCAGAAATACTACAAGGGTATTCAGTTTATTAGCAATGATTTTCAATAAATTGCATGTTCGACAGCACAAAAATTAGACACTCTAGCTCAGCACCTTCCTACGCCAACTCGCTCACCTGATACTGTGGCACAGGCACTAAATCCGCTATTTCTCCCGATTTCATCTGGCTGATCACCGTGCCCTGTTTCTCCACACGGACGCGATACCGCTCGCTAAAGTGCTCATCACCCTTATCCCAGCGGATCTCCACCTCTGCCCAAGTCGTCTTTTTCGCGAGCTTCTTCAGTAGAATCTGGGCGCGAATCGTCGGTATCCACCGCAGCACCCATCGCAGTAATCGATGAATTAGCTGACCTGGATCTTGGCGAACAATCCGCGCCTTTCTAGGCGTATCCAGCCAATCCCAACCCTGCTGTATCCAGAGCGATCGCTCCGCAATTTGCGCCCAGCTATCAAACCCACTCCAGCCTCGGTAATACTTCGCTAACGCCTCCACTTCACCCTTCCGGTAGACTAAAGCATCCAACATCTCGGATTCCAAATGCCCCCAGAACTGCCCGGTCGGGAAATCAATTAGCGTAGGGGCAAAGTTATGCCCACCGAAGTGAG
>JBCDAG010000425.1:0-5650 GCA_039186165.1 Cyanobacteria bacterium P01_F01_bin.53 | reverse complement strand
CTGGGCGATACTTTTAAATTTCTCAATTTTAAAAAACATGGTGATCTATCCGAGCTGATTGAGCAGGCGGCGACGATTTATGAAAATTCGCCTGCCTTGGCAAACTTTCAGGAAAATCAGGCTGAATACAACAATATGACGCGGCGTGAGTTGGCGAAACTCATGACCTCTATTATGGCAATCGCCGCATTGCAAGGGCCATTGCATATTGTTTATACCGCCATGGGCTTTAGACCCATTCCGGCCTATCCAGAACAAAAAACGGCTGAGATTAACCCAACCGAGCATTGGGATAAGCTGGACTTAGAAGATCGCGAAGCGGTGAAATTGTTTTTGCTAGAATGTGCTCGCCTCTGGGCACCGGTCAGTGCGACGCATCGAATTGCGACAGAACCCTTTACGGTCACCATGGAAGGTGAAGAACAAACCTTCCCTGAGGGCACTAATATTTTGATTCCGATGAGTTTGGGCCTTTTGGACGAGAGCTTTTGGGGCGCAACTACTTACGAATTCGATGCTCAGCGGGAAAACCTGTGTCCGTATCATATGGGCTTTCATTCGGTGGGCGATCGCAATGCGGGACGCATTTGCCCTGGCAAAGAGGTTGCCCTTACCATGCTCGTCGATATATTTGTCACTGTAGGTAAGGTGAGACGCACGCTATAGCCATAGAACATCTCACGATATGAGAACCCATCAAGATAGGTAAATTAAGGCTACAAAGCAATAGCTACGGCCACAGAACGATAGCTGGCACTGGCAACCCGCGGCATAGATTATTTCATTAGAGATGATCCTGTTCGGTTGCCTTGAGCCAGTGTCCTTGAGCCGTTGACCTCCAAAACACGCGCACAGTCAGCACTCTCAGGAGGTTTGCCCCAGTGAGAGTGCTGACTGGATACGTAAGGACGGGCGTGGAGGTTTTAAGGAGCTGTCAATACAAAGAAATATGTAGTTTTGTAAGCAAAACGGGTGCTAACGACCAGAAGTGGTGATTTTCATCACCGTTTGAGATTGAACTTCATCACCCTCATAAGTTCTTCACAAGCGATCCCCATACTATGTCTATGTGGTCAAAAGCCCAGTACGGCAGATTACAGAGTGCTCCCTGTTTGCTGTAGAAGATCATGGCACCGTATTCAGCGTGGGTGACTATTGCAGTCACTGGCTTAAAGCGATTCTCTTGTTGATATTCGAGACGTTGTTATGCATTTGTTACAAGCTGCTCAGAAAGTTCTTTGTCGCTACACCAACCCAACCTCCAGAATTCAGATCATCAGAATTACGAATATTGAAAACTGGTTTTTTGAGCGCTCAGTGATGCCGCAAGGCTCTATCCTTTTTGAGGCTTATCATGATGCCCATTTGGAAATTCACACCAGTGAAATGATGAGTGCTATTTTGTCCGATGTGATTCCTTGCTCGCAGCTCACCAAGAGTTCTGAAGGTCGTCGAAAGACTCTGCATAAAGTCCCCCAGATTGCCTAGCTGCTCTATTGACTTAACCTGCCAACACCGTTGCACTTTGCCCGTTGACCATTGCGGTCTTTTTACGCTGGTCATGATTCTCTTGTTTGGCCGATGGAAGCTTGGCTAGTGGAAGCTTGGCTGATAGGTTGTTGATAGCGCTGTATAAAAATTATTGAACCTCTCCTTCTATAATCCCATCTTTCGAGGGGGATTGTCGGGGAAAGCGATGGCATTGAGGCAGAATACCCGGATTAAAGATGGCCGCGACTTCCTCTTTCAACAACAGGAAAGTACACCTTAATATCGGTGCCCTGCCCTACTTCACTGAACACTTGTAAAAAACCACCTGCATTTTTCACAATGCCAATGACAGTGGCTAGCCCCAACCCCGTGCCTTTGTCTGGTCCTTTTGTGGTGAAGAAGGGGTCGAAGATGCGATCTCGTATTTCGGGTGCAATGCCAATGCCGGTATCCGCTACGGTAACCACCACATAATGCCCGACGGAGTATTGTCCAATTGAGTGTTGTCCAACAGTGCTATGCCCAACAGTGCCGTGTCCAACAGTGCCGTGTCCACCAACAGTGCCGTGTCCAACAGTGCCGTGTCCGACGGGCTGATTCCCGATTGAATAGTGTCCGATTGATGTGGCAACGAGTGACTTGCCAGCAGTTGTTTCATCGATAAAGGCATTCTCCACTAAAATCGTAAGACTCCCCCCTTCAGGCATGGCATCACGGGCATTAATGCACAGGTTCATAAACACCTGGTGCAGATGGGTGGAACTGACAGAGACCTCTTTTTTTAACGGCGGTGATGTGTCGCCTTCTGACAGGTGCTGGTGAATTTCAATATTGCTAGGAATACCCTGCCGAGCAACGTCAATGACTTCTTTTAGTAGCGTTGTAATGTCGATGGTCGTACCATCGTCAGGGCTGCCCTGGGCAAAGGTGAGAATTTGCTTGACCATCGTGGTGCCGCGCTTCGCACTCTTCTCTAAGATCTCGATATATTCCTGGGTTGTCTCATCTAGGTCTTGTAGGGTGATGCGTAGGAGCTGGGCAATGCCCTGAATAGGCGTTAACACGTTACCCAAATCGTGGGCCACACCGCTGGCTAGCTGACCTAAGCTTTCTAGCCGTTGCGCTTGATAAAACTGATCTTCGAGCTGCTTTTTTTCGGTGATATCAGTATTCACTTCCAAAAGAGACTGGGGGCGGCCTGTGCTATCGCATACCAGTGTCCAACGGCTTGCCACCAGGATAGGGTTACCGGCTTTTGTGGTGTGGGTGAGTTCTCCTTGCCAAAAGCCTTGTTTGAGCGTGAGCGAGATCGCGACTTCGGGGTCAACCAGACCCTGTGTTTTGAAAAGCTGCCGTACATTTTTGCCCATTGCCTCTTGCCTACTCCAACCGTATAGTTGGGCGGCACCGTTACTCCAAAACACAATCTGCCCGGACAAATCACGGACAAAAATGGCGTCAGTAGCAATATCAATCAGGGCGGCTTGTTCACGGATTTTGTGTTCGGCCCGCTTCCGCTCTGTGATATCTTCATTGACTCCGACATAGCCAATCACCTCGCCCGTGGGCGATCGCATCGCGATCGCCCGACCGAAGACCCAACGTTCTTCCCGCTCTAATTTTTTAAAGAATCGAAACTCTAATGAAAAGTCACCTTCTCCAGCGATAAATCGCTCCCAAGTGGTAAACACTTTTTCCCTATCATCTGGATGAATCGCCTGCCCCCAGCTATTCCCCAAGCTTTCTTCTAACGTTAAGCCAGCGATCTCCTGCCACTTGGCATTGGTGTAAATGCAGTGCCCTTCCAGATCGGTTTGATAAATGCCGACCGGCGCAAAAGCACTCAGGGAGCGAAACCGCTCCTCACTGGCCTGTAGGGCCTGCTGGATACGGCGACGTTCTACTAATTCATGATGGGTTTTTTGGTATAGTTCTGCTTGCTGAATGGCAATACCCAGGTGGGTGGCCACTCTTTTTAGGAGCTGAGTACTGTCTGCCGACCATCGCCGCGCAGAGCCACACTGCTGGGCAATCAAGAGTCCCCAAAGGTGATTTTCTTGAACAATGGGCACCACTAAGTTGGCCCAGACCTGAACGGAGTTAAGCAGTTCGACATAACAGGGGGCAACGGTTGTTTTCTTAATATCTGAAATTGCGCTGACCCGGCCCTGACGATAGGTTTTTACATATTGTTCATTAAAGCAGGCGTCTTTAATATTCATGCCGAGTGTTTTGATCCACCCTGGGGCAACTGATTCTGCCTCAACAACGCCTTGCCAATCGGGTTGGAAGCGAAAGACAATCACCCGATCTGTCTGGAGAAATTTGCGTACCTGAGTAACGGCGGTGTGCAAAATTTGATCGAGTTCAAGGGTTTGGTGAATGGCGTCTGTGATGTCAGCCAATAACCTCTCTCGCGTTTGTGTCTGTGGATGATGATGATGCCCATGACGATGCCGAACGAAGGCCATTCGTGAACGCAGGGCCTCTGCCTCGACCGGTTTTGTTAAGTAGTCGTTGGCCCCGGCCCGGAGTGCGATCAGGCCTTGATCGGTTTCTGGCTCTGTCAGGAGCAGTATGGGAATTTGAATACCCTGAACACGCAGCTGCTGGCAGAGGCTAACGCCATCTAATCGAGATGCTAGGTCAGTTGGCGCCGTCCAAGCGGCATCCACAATGATGAGATCGTAACCCGCATCAGCTATGCTTTCAAAGCGAAAATTCGCCTGAGCGCCTGTTCTCAACACAGGCTCGATATGCTCTCCTAAAGCGGGTAATCCTGCTTGTTGCTCCGCAAAACTCTCTACCTGATAGCCGTGACCAAAAGGTACGTTTTGAAGGAGATAAATGAGCACGCGTTTGGGCTCAACAATCAGGATTTTCATGATGATATTTGCAGCAGAATGCGGTTGCGGGAGATTGTCGCGATCGCTTCTATCGACTCTGTCAGGTGATGGTTTTTGTCAGGTTGCTCTAGATAATTGCATCGGATGAAAGCCTTGGAAAACAGCAGGTAGGCGACCAGGCAAAGCACGAAGGCGGTTGCCCATGCCTTCCAGCGAGATCTCGCTAGTGCTGCTCCTTTGGTGCGATCTGTCCGGCAAAGTTTGATTTCAAAATATTTAGATGTAATGAATTATACGTATTAAAGTTACTACATCTTGACTTGCCTCATAACTTCCTCATGCCTATTCGCCACAATTCTTTTTATATGGATGAATTAGCAAATAGTCAGCTATCTGCCCCTGTGATGTCCTTGCCCTGAATAAATGCCCCGAACAAATGCCCCGAACAAATGCCCGGAGGTTTTACCAATGAAACGCCCCCTTGACTCCCGATTTCTTTGTTTCCTAGAAAAAGAGCTTTCTCTGCCTGCTGATGCGAGCGCTCTGGCGATTGGGCCTCACCATGAGGCGTTGAGCAGTGAAGACTTAAGCCTGCTACCCATTACCCTGTGGAAGCATCAGCTAGTGACGATTGATCAGCTCGGCTCTATGCTTGACTGGTTAACTAATGTGCGCAGCCCTTCAGTTCCCAGCCCTTCAGTTCCCGGCCCTTTACCTTTTACAGAGCCACCGTTGCAAACTCTCCCGCCGTTGCAAACCCTATAAAGGTTTCCCCAAGGGTTTCTCCATGAATTTTACGAAACGCTTCTGTCTTGTGGTGGGCCGGTTTAAATCTGAAAAGAGCGCTTGCCATGGTCTGCTATGTATCTCTATCGCTGTATCTCTATCGCTCCGTTCTAAGACTGGAGCCAATGGGATAGCTTCACGGGGTTGTGGCTCGGCAATGGGATAGGTGTAGTAGGTGCTCAATTCCTTATCGACTAGTTGACGAACTAGCATCGTGTCCTCCAGAGCTTAACAGACACACTGATTCAACAGATACATTGAACAGATATCAGTCTTTTCAGTTACGTTTTAAGGGGTTGAGTCCAAGTCGGTTACACCCTGGGCGTCCTAGACGTGATTTCTTCGATTTGTTTGTTTTGCTAAACTAACTAAATATCTGAGGTAAGCCACTGGTTTGACCAGTGTGACTCGACGAGCTTTGAGCGTTCCGGCAGTAAAGTAACTCCCACGGTGGCTAGATGAAGGCAGATCTACAAATACACCCAGGAGCTCAACACCCAGTGGAAGGCAAAGCTCTCGGGAGCGAG
>JBCDAG010000424.1:0-5661 GCA_039186165.1 Cyanobacteria bacterium P01_F01_bin.53 | reverse complement strand
TGCTCACAGGCTATATGTGATCGCCATAAGCTTCCGAGATATTGCGAAGACCAGTGTTTACTTTAAGATTTTTTTAGGTAAACTCACGCTGTATTTATGGACCTTCTCAACAACGCAGGCTAATTTAGATACAGTTCATACGAACAACTTATACAGAAACCTACTTATTAGCTGACTGTTCCTGTTTAAGGAATTTTTAGCTGTCTATCCTACGCGGACTTTTCTATACTGAAAAACCTAAAAGTGATTAAGCTTCTGTCTTGGGGCAGGAGCTTAGTTGCTTTAAAGCGGTAGGGTAGCTGTGGCAATCAGCTGAAAGCATCAGCAAATTAGGCTGCTGCTATGGTTGGAACGCTACATTTGTGCCGAGAGTATCTGATAGAGGTATGACTAAATTTTTGCTTGTGGTTATTCCAGCTATTTTGGTGGTTGCGATCGCAATTCTCTCGGTACAGAATGCCACACTGGTCTCATTGCAGTTTCTGGGATTGCGTTCAGTAGCCTTGCCCTTTGGTCTATGGCTAGGCTTTGGCCTCGCTGCTGGCATGGTGGGAACAGCGGGTTTGCTAGCTATATCTTCCGGTAAACGCCCGTAGGGTTGGCAATGCTCACCGTCCAATTTAGGTAAAGATCGCTCCACCCATTAGTTTTGTGTAGCGATGGTTTAATTCTTTTTTTATCAACGGCCATAGTTCGAGGCTGGCATCTTCACGAATGAGCTGTTCTGCTGCTTGACGGGCCAATTCTAATACCTCTTGGTCGTGAACCAAGCTTGCCAGAGCAAAGTCAGGTAGGCCTGACTGACGAGTGCCCAGGACTTCACCAGGACCTCGAAAGCGCAGATCCATTTCAGCAATAAAAAAACCATCCTGGGACTGTTCTAATACCCGTAGTCGCTGCAGGGCCGTTTCACTCTTGCTGCTGCTCATTAATAGGCAATAGGACTGGTCAGCTCCTCGGCCCACCCGTCCCCTCAGCTGGTGGAGTTGAGAAAGGCCAAATCGTTCGGCATGTTCAATCAGCATGA
Source organism: Cyanobacteria bacterium P01_F01_bin.53 (assembly GCA_039186165.1). GTDB lineage: Bacteria > Cyanobacteriota > Cyanobacteriia > Phormidesmidales > Phormidesmidaceae > Phormidesmis. Next base: position 4,634 of record JBCDAG010000424.1, on the reverse strand, counting down.
CGCTGGCGTTGGGGATATCCACCCCCACTTCCACCACTGTGGTGGATACCAAAATTTGAGTATGCCGATCTCGAAATTCAGTAATAGCGGCGTCCTTATCGGCAGAGCTCATGCGGCCATGGAGTAGTCCCACCTTGAATTCAGGAAAGACGACTTCGCTCAGACGCTGGTGTTCTTCAATGGCAGAGCGTAAATCTAGTTTTTCGGATTCGTCTACTAAAGGGAGCACGATGTAAATCTGACGACTCTGGGCAATCTCCCGCCGGATGAGGTCATAGGCGTGGTTGCGATCTCGAGCTGCCAGTAAGGTGGTTTGAATAGGTTTGCGTCCCGGTGGTAACTCATCAATTTGGCTGACATCGAGGTCGCCATGGAGCGTTAGCGCTAGAGTCCGGGGGATGGGGGTGGCAGTCAGGGTGAGCACATGGGGATTATCACCTTTCTGCTGTAGTTTTGCCCTTTGTGCTACGCCAAATCGATGTTGTTCATCAATGGTGACTAGGCCTAACCGACTAAATTTCACGGGATCTTCAATGAGGGCGTGGGTGCCTACTAGGATCGGCAATTCTCCGGTTTCCAATTGGGAATGGATTGCTCGGCGTTTGGCAGTTTTGGTAGACCCCGTGAGTAACTCTACAGGCAGATGTAGCAGGTTAAACCACTCCACCAACTTGCGATAGTGCTGCTCTGCAAGTACTTCAGTAGGGGCCATGAGGGCCGCCTGATACCCCGCTTGAATCGCCGCTAGGATAGCCACAACAGCTACTACGGTTTTACCCGAGCCCACATCCCCTTGTACTAGACGGTTCATCGGGGTTGACTGTTGTAGATCCACCAGAATTTCTTGTACTACCCGGGTCTGGGCCCCTGTCAGACTAAAGGACAGCAAATCATAAAACTGGTCGATGAGCTCGCCAGTGGGTGCCATATGAATTTGAGTATTTGCCTGTTGTTGTTTACGACGGGATAACAGGCCTAGCTGTAAGTAGAAAAACTCATCAAATATGAGACGACGGCGAGCGACAGCCAGAGTGTCAGTATCAGGCGGAAAGTGGATATGGGCAATGGCGACGGGTAACTGAATCAGGCTGTGCTGTTCCCGTAGTGCTGTGGGAAATGGATCTCGAATTTCTACAGCAGCAGGTAGAGCAGCCACTACCGCCTTGCGCACCAAGGGAGCAGGAACGCCTTCTGTCAGCGGATAAACCGGAACCACACGACCCACGGTTTCAGAATCAATAGTTTCTTGAGCCCCTCCTAGAACTTCTAGATCAGGATCATCTAGGGTGATGCCGTATTTTCCTTTTTTGACTAAACCTGATGCCGCCAAGGTAGATCCAACTGGGTAAAGTCTTTTCTGACGCTCTTGCCATCCTCTATTTCGAAAGCGTGCTCCAGCAAAGAAACGGCTGATTTTTAAGGTGCCGGTACCGTCATAGAGGCTGAGTTCAAAAATTGTGAGTTTGGCATTACGAGGGCTGTTAAAACAATTGCAGCGCCGCACGGTGCCAACGACGGTGACGGTATCTCCTGCTTGGAGATCGCGAATTTTGACCTGACGGGCATAGTCTAGGTGATCGCGAGGATAGTAATACAAGACATCCCGCACGGTGTATAGCCCCAGCTTAGCTAGCCGTTCGCTATTCTTCGGCCCCATACCTTTGAGGTAGGTGATCGGTTGGTCGAGGGGGTGTCCTGATCGAGGCAGATTCGGGGTCTTGGCAACTAAGGATTTTGTATTTGGTCGCTGGTTGGATTTTTGGGCTGAACTACCTTGTTCAGATACTTTTAGGCAGGCTTTATCTAAGCACTGACGACTTTGCTGTAAAAAACGCCGGGTATCAGCTATCAGGTGCTGCCGCTGGGCAAAGCTGAGGGCACTGTATTTATCAAAGTCTTCGGAGAGATGCCGCCAGCGTTCCTGGTCAATGGGGGGCAATCTGCTTGGGGAGTTGCGTAAACTGTCCCGTAAGAATTCGCTAAACCGTTTTTGATGTCCTTGCAGGTCATTGAACCCTGTTTCAGCTTCGACACTCAGGGCCTTTTGTAGGCGGATCCAGTCGGGCAGCTCGGCCATATTAGTCGTTGGTCCAGCTTGCTCTCCAGGCGTCCTCGGCTTGTGCGATCGCAAGCTGCCGTTCCGCACCCTTATAGGCATATCCAATACGCTTTAGGTGGGCCATTTTCTTACGAATACGGCTCCGCCAAACTGCGACGTTCGTTTCGGCAAATTCAATTTCTGACAGTCGCAAATGAATCATGACAAAATCAGGCAAAGATTCTAACTGCAGGAACCGTGGCATTGAGATTGGCTCATCTGTGGCATTGTCTGCCGCATCAGATTCATCCTCTGCAGAGTCATCTCCGGTAATAATAGCTGCTGAAATTTCAGCGTCAGGCCATTGGTCGCTATCTTCTTCATTCAGGTCAGGGGATGTCTCGCGTTTTGAAAACCTATCTTTATCAGGCTCATGCAGTATTTTGATCGATAGTCTGACCAAGTTGGGGGTTTTCATCGGAGTATGTCCCAAACGCTCAGAGTCTGCAGTCGCTGCTAGTAAAGCATGGGGAATCTCTGGTATCACATCCGCTTTTTGTAAAATGTCGTTTGCATTTTCTGAAACGGCTTTAAGCACATCTCTAATGGCCTTTTCAATCAAAATATGTCGCCGCATAAGCTGAGCCGGTTGCATGGGGCCTGCGGCTACCTCCTGTTCGCTATCCTGCTGCGGGACTTCTTCCACACGACCACTAACCATCAGGTTACGTACATCAGCCAATAACTTTTCCTGGAATTGCTTTGACGATGTTAGATTTTTGGAATTTTCTGGGATATCTGTTTGCTCAGACGTATTATCATCGCCATTACTGTCTTTAGAAGCCGGTTCTGATAGTTCTTTAGCAGATGTAGCTTCTAGAAACAATTGACGAATAACCGCTAAACCATCCTCTTCAGCGGGTTGCAAGCTCAGGCGTTTAGCTGTGGCCCATTTCTCATTAAGCTGGGTGTAGATACGATTGCCCAGTTCCTGCAGATTTTGCTGTAAGCGAGCACGCTGAGATAGGCTTAAGCCTAAAAAGCTCTCAGGGTAAATCTGCGTGCAAATGTGATAAGCCGCCAATACTAACTGCCGTTTACTGGCCTGACTTAAAACATCAAGATATTTGTCAACTAAGGCTTCAAGCTCAGTGGCAATATCAGCAGTTTGCATCTGGAGTTTAGAAAGCTGCTGTTCAATATGACCACTTGCGTTAACCATCAGCGCAGATGTTAGACAGAGAGATGACATTAAAAACCGGCAATAGAAACAATGCCGCGAATCCCAGTATAAGGCTTATATAAGGAGGGAGCCATCGTAATCTGATGAATGAATTCAGCAGATTGTCATAGCTATTGTGACCTAACGATTCCGATGCTCATCGATAGCTTTGCCCACAAAACGATACAGCAATGGCAATAAAAAAAGGCAAGCATGTTGGCTCGCCTTTCCAATCAGTAACAATCTTTGCGTTGCTGATCCGAACTATGAGTTCATCTGAAAAATGTCGGTATGTAACATTTCTAACAGAGCGGCTCTGTTTCTAAATCAGTAACAGCAAAATTGCCATTGTTCTTGGGAAAAATCACTTCTTTTTATTTTTCTTTTTCTTCTTTTCAGTTTTGGGAGCGGCAGTTTCTGATGGCTTTTCCTCTTTTGCTTCTGCTTTAGGAGTAGGCTCTGCTGTCGGTTTCTCCTCTTTCTTTTTCCCAGTTTGGGCGGCTACTTCTGCGGCGAAGTTTTCTTCCTTCTTTTCGATACCTTCACCAAGGGTAAATCTTGAAAACCGCCGAACTTGGATATTTTCACCTAAAGTTGCAACCCATTGCTTGATCAATTCTTCAATCGTGATGTTTTGATCCTTAATAAAGGGTTGATCTAATAGAGAAAGCTCTTTAAGGCGCTTCTCAATCCGGCCATCTACAATTTTGGCGCGGATATTCTCAGGTTTTTTGGCAAGATCCTCACGACCCATTTCAATTTCCCGTTCCCGGTCAATGGACTCTTGAGGGATTTCACTGGTCTTTACCACTTCAACGTTGGGGCATGCTGCAATTTGCATGGCAATATCACGGGCCAACCCCTTAAATTCATCTCGGCGGGCAACGAAGTCGGTTTCACAGTTGATTTCCACAAGCACACCAACTCGACCACCAGTATGGATATAGCTTTCAACCAGACCTTCTGCAGCAATTCGACCTTCTTTTTTGGCGGCTGACGTAATGCCTTTTTGACGAAGCCATTCCATGGCCTTTTGCAGATCGCCATCTGTCTCTTGAAGAGCTTTTTTGCAATCCATCATGCCTGCGCCAGTAGTGTCGCGCAGTTCTTTTACTTGTTTTGCAGAAATGCCTGCCATCATCTTCTCCTACACTAACTTTTTACTTGAGACACAAATACCTTTGCCAACCTAAGACCAGCGCTTAAAACATCAACAGCTGATACCCAATCTGGGCTCAGCCGCTAATGCAGAATACAAAAAACTACAGCGTGCTACTCACTCTCTGCCGCTGGGGTATCGTCCGCTGCAGGGGCTACCTCATCAGCTGCAGGGGCTACCTCATCAGCTGCAGGGGCTACCTCATCAGCTGCAGG
>JBCDAG010000423.1:0-5697 GCA_039186165.1 Cyanobacteria bacterium P01_F01_bin.53 | reverse complement strand
TGCTGGTAGTCTCTAGTCCATCACTACCGACACCTGCGTTGCGGAAGCTACTGATGAGGAAATTAGCGACTGCGATCGCAATGAAAATGCCAAATAGTCCACCTAGCCCACCACCGAAGCCGAAGAAGGGCATGAGGAATGGAAATCCAAAGCCGCCGCCTGGATAATATCCACCACCGTAGCCTCTGCCGCTGTAGCTAGAGGGGCCTCGCCGATAGGACCGGCTCGGTGAAGAGTAGGACCGACTAGGGGCACGGAAGCTGCCGCCGCCCATGCGTCCACCTGAGCGCGCAGCCAGGGCACCATCGGCCTGTGAAAAAATCAAAACGGCAGCTAGGGCAAACACGAAGCAGGTTTTGAGAATGGCTTTGAGTTTTAACCTTAGTTTTGACTTTGGCGGTTGGCCGAGCGGGGGTGTCTGTACGGTTTTCGTATTTTCAACCATGGTTCTTTTTAACGGCTGTCTATCTTGTTACTTACTGTAACGCCTTTGTATGGGGCGCTGACGGACTAAGTCGCTATCAAAATGAGGGGATTTCCGTACTCGTTGTTGATTTTGGTCAGCTCAGCCGCCGCCAACGATGGTGACGATTTCTAGACGGTCGCCCTGCTGGAGCGTGGTGGTTGGCCACAGTGCTCGTGTGAGAATCTCGCCGTTGTATTCGATGGCGATGAGCTGAGGATTAAGTCCTACCTGTTTTAGGAAGTCAGGGAGGCTAGTACTGACCGGGCAGGTTTTGGTTTCGCCGTTGACCTGAAGGGCAATGGCATTGACAGATGTATCCATGTGACTGAAGTGATGAAGACAGTTGGTTAAAGATCTGAGAGAGGGTTACGTGTTAATGAGATTTAATGAGATGCTGCACTGTGTAAGCTTTCCTGAGCGGTTTGCTGGACGAGCGCGCGCGCGACTGCTGTTGGGTCGGCTGCTTCCATCAGCGCTCTGACGACGGCAACACGTGTGGCACCGGCAGCAAGCGTTGGAGCCAAGTTGTCGGCATTGAGTCCACCGATGGTAAACCAGGGCATGGTGGCATGTTTGGCCGCATAGCGAACGTACTCGTTGCCAGCGGCGGCTTTCCCTGGCTTGGTTGGCGTCTCATGAACAGGCCCCACGCCAATGTAGTCTGCTTTTTCATCTATCGCACGCGTAAGTTCTTGAGGATTCGTTGTAGATCGGCCCACAATTTTGCCAGGGCCCAGAATTGCTCGGGCGATGTCCATGGGCAAATCTTGTTGCCCAAGATGAACTCCGTCGGCATCGGCGGCGGCGGCAATATCAACTCGGTCGTTGACAATAAAAAGTGCCTTGTACTGATGACACAATTGACTCATTGCCTTGGCAATACGTAGCCTTGTCTCGTCATTAGCTGTTTTTTCCCGATATTGCACAATGGCAATGCCGCCTTTGAGCGCTGCTTCGACAACACCTAAGAGATCGGGGACTGGTGAAGTTACAAGATAGGTGTGAGCTGCGTGGAGCTGATCGTATCGGGCTTTGGTGAGCTGAGTGTGGGCTGTGGCGTTTTGTGCGGCTTGGTGTTCAGCATTTGGTCCAGCATTTCTTAAGAGCGGCAGGGTCACTTGGCTATCGAGTGTGTAGAGCTGATAGCGCATTTGTTTGCAGCTGGCAGACATTTCGGGGTTAAGCAGCTTGGCGTATTCTTCGAGAACCCTTAGCGCTTCTTGTGTTCGGGCAAAGTTTGCCTGTATGACGTCTACTAGGCTGGTACGAGAGACTTCGTCTGGATGAGTGAGGTCGGTCCCTAAATCACCTGGCGTGTCTCTGGCTGCTCGAATTTCGGGGGTGTGCCACTTGGCTATAGATTGGCGTAGGTGCTTGAGCTGGGCTGTTTTTGTCTGATCGTTTAGCCCAAAACGACACCATTCTTCAACAATACGTAGACCCTCTCGGGCTCTATCTAAATTGGCGTCTAGGATACGAAAAAGAGCAGAGCTGTCTGATATGTCTTTTAGCAGGGAAGACTCTGTATGTGAAATATTTGATGAATCATCACTTGAGGCCATGTTGAGTTTTTTAAGGACGGATGTTGGGACGTGGTCTCTATCCTAGTATGTCTTTTTAGAGCCTCGTAAAATTAGCTATGTTTGCGATGTTGCTACGAACGTTCTAAGGCGCTAAAGATGGCGATATAAGGTCATTTGAATGTGAGGGGGTGAGCGCTTTGGGGTTGACAAAACTGGTTCAAAAATCGCATATTTCAGGAGCGTTCACATAACAACTTTTATTGGTTCGTCAAATAATAAAAGATTGGACAAAATCAAAAATAAACGAGACCGAACACAGTTGCGCTTGAGCCATGCTTTGCTTCCCGTGGAAGCGGCATTTTCAAAAATACATTCCAGGGATTATTCGCGAGAGCGGGGTAAATATGTTGAGCACAATGCTGGGAAAATATTCTTATTTGGCAGCTGTCGTGACGGTCGGTGGTTTGCTGTTGGGCTCAGTGGCTCAGGGAGCACAGGCGCAAACATCTTCCACGCAATCTGTTGCTGACTCATCTAGTCAAAATTTGTCTAAGCAGAATTTGTCTGGGCAAAATTTGTCTAAGCAAAGTGCCAGGCAGCAGATGGTTGCCAATAAACCCACTATCTCTCAAGCGCCGAGCTATCAAACGCTGTATGTCAATCCTGAGGTGGGCAGTGACAGTGCTGAGGGTGTGGAGGCTCGACCGCTGCGCACGGTGACTAGGGCGCTGGAAGTGGCACCGCCTAATACGGTGATTGTGCTGGCGCCTGGTCGATACAGTCAGGGCACAGGAGAGGTTTTTCCACTACAGCTGAAGCCGGGGGTAACGATTCAGGGGACACCGGGCTCCAGTGATCGGACGGCTATTATTGAAGGCGGTGGAAACTTTGATAGTCCGTTGCGATCGCGTCAAAATGCAGCCATTATCGCTGCTGACAGGGCGGGCATTGCGCAGATTGCAGTTTCTAATCCAGATGGCTATGGTGTGTGGATTGAGTCTGCAAGTCCAACGATTTTAGAGAGTGCGTTCGTAGGCAATCGCCAGACAGGAATTTATGTCGCCGGCGGGTCTCCGCGTGTACAGGGGAGTTATTTCTCGGGTAATCAGGTGGCTGGGCTGATTGTCTTTGGTGCTTCGAGGGCAAATATTCAGCGCAACATCTTTGATGCGACGGGAGATGCGATTCGAGTATTGGACGATGCGACTCCCGAGATTGTCGGCAACCGGATTACTAATAATGATGCGGGCTTAGTGGTGGTTGGCAATGCTCGCCCAGTGGTGCGAGACAATCAGCTGGTGGGCAATCGCCAGGATGAGGTCGTGGCAACGGCATCACTTCCTAATGGTAGAGGTGAGCCTCTCAATGGTAGGAGGGAGCCTGTTCCACTGGCGGCGGCACCAAGAAGTCTTGAGCCCATAGAAGTCCAGGTTGAACCAGAAGTCCAGGTTGAGCTAGAAGTGCAAGCCGAGCCGGAGGTCTACGAAGAACAGCTGTCTTTAGCTGATAGTGAATTGCCCGATAGTGAATTGGCTGATAGTGCGATATCAGAAGACCAACTTCCTGCTGGTGCACCAGGTGCGGCGCTGCAAGCTTTACAGTCGGGGTTAGCGCTGGGGCCCAGAGCCGTGACAGAAGATAACCCGGAGGCGGGGTCGTTAATTCGTAATCGACGTCGGCGTCAAAGAGAGCGATCTCCTGAGCCCACCACGGTGCGTCCGCCTGTCCCCGTGAATAACAATCGTCTGGCGGTACCGAATACAGCTATTCCTTTGGGCAGTGGCAGCTCTAGCACGGTATTTTCGCCCCCAGCTGGGGGCGTAGGGGCACCGCCTGCACCGCCTTCTAGAGCACAGGCTTTGGGTCTTTACTACCGTGTTTTTGTGGAAGCGAGCGATCCATTTACGCAAGACAGCATCAGAGATGTGGTTCCCGATGCTTTTCGTACCAGATTTGAGGGGCGCACGATGATGCAAGTAGGCGCTTTCCCAACAGAACAAGAGGCGGAAGACCGGCGTAGACTGCTGGAGCGTAACAATTTTGATGTACTAGTAGAGTATATTCGCTAGGGCAAAGCTAGAGAGAGCATCGAATTCTTCAGTTAAAAGATGATGCCTAGGTCGAGTTCTGAAATGTCTGCTACGAGCAGGGATGATGGTTTACCGGCGGGTAGCTGCTTGCCGGGTGTGGCGCTTGTTGTTGATGAAGGGTGAGTGCTGGCTAATAAAATGCTGCGGCTATCGATAGCTGCGGTTGCATACTCTGGTGACAGTCCTGATATCAGCCCTGCCATTTGAGCTGAGCTATCGAGCAGTAGACCTTTTCGCTTGTGGCTAATGAGGTAGCCCCATGGAAAGGCATTGACCTTTTCTGGTGTGATGGGTAGATGAATTTGCCTAACCTGGAAGGGTTTGAGCGAGATGAGAACAATTTTTGGCTCGGCGTTATGAGTGGATTTGCTCATTGCTATGAGCTGATAAGGCACCATCGTAGGTGTGACTTGGCTGAGGGGGAGATGGAGAATGTATTCTCCTATGAATTGTCCGCGACGGGTAAAGCACTCAAAGTAAGTGTTAGATACAGTCGAGCTGACTCTTAGTAAATAGCGTTCGTCTAAGGCAATGACCTGTAATACCCGGGCTTGTAGCGTGGTGAGCAGTGGCCCTGTAAGCGTGATCGCACGACGCCAGCGATGGCCAGAATGCTCACTCATATGTCCCAACATACCTTTGCTGGATCGGCGAGTGGATTTTGTTGTGGTTAGCGTTTTTTCTTTGTCTTTTTTATTCTGTTCCTTTTGAACGTGTGAACTGTCGTTCTTTTGTTTGGTGATGGCTGAAAACCATCTCCCACTAGGAGAGACGGCGATCCAACAGGGCTGAGTGAAACGGGCAATGGATAGCAGTTTTCGCTTGGGTGTGAGTACGTGAAGCGATCGCTCTGTGACAATGCAACAGCCCTGTGGGATAGAGAGCAGTGCTTCTATGGGCGCCATGATGCCGTTAGATGGGATGGGTGCGATCGCTTGATTAAGCGTCGCTTGAGAAAGTCCGCTGAGCAGTGTTGTTGCGTGTGCTTGAGATGTTGTTACTGAGGTGAGGTTTTGTAGTGCGCTCAGCATGGCGTCTGCGCTAGAGAATCGCTGCTTGGGTTGCTTGTGCAGAGCGGTCTTTAGTAGCTGCCGGGCGGCAAATGTGAGATTGTCTGGAAGCGGGATGGGCTGAGTTTGGTGGGCTCGCTTGAGCTCTTCCGGGGAGCCGGAGAAGGGGCGTGTGCCTAGCAGCAGTTCGTATAGGATGACGCCAACTGCGTAGAGATCTGATGCATAGGAGGACTGGCCGTCAAAGCGTTCGGGGGCAGCGTAGGTGGGTGAGCCGATCTCTCGGCGAGAGTGGTTTGGATTGTTGAAGAATCTGGCGCTGCCGAAGTCTCCTATTTTGAGGGTGGGGAAACATGGTCTGCTGCCGGCGGAGGGTGGGGAGCTGGTTTTTGTGGGGGCAGGGGAAATGGGGAAGGGGCGGCGGTAGGTGAGGAAAATGTTTTCGGGCTTGAGATCGCCGTGAATAATGCTTCGCTGATGAATGTGGCTGCGGCCCGCGCGGATGTCGCCGATGAGCTGTTTGGTTCCTGTGAGGGGGAGCGGATGGGGGAGATCGAGGGTGCTGGCGAGGTGCGATCGCAAGGTGCCGCCTTCGCAATATTCGAGCA
>JBCDAG010000422.1:0-5727 GCA_039186165.1 Cyanobacteria bacterium P01_F01_bin.53 | reverse complement strand
ATCGTGTCCTACAACGTATCCATTATCCCCATTAGCAACGTAAAGTGTGTGTCCCAATCCCCAGTCCTGACGAGCTCCTGGCTGAGGCGTCATCATCTGTCTCAGCGTTGCTTGCTCCAATACAGGATTCTGTCGGGTATATGCTTGGAGAAATCGAGCCATGTCCTGAGGCGTAGCATAAAGAGAGGCCGCAGCTGTAGCTGTATAGCGGCGTTGGGGCACAGGTTTGAGTTTTGTGTCAAAGCTAGTCGCTAAATCTTCGGCTCGACCTTCGTTTGCGATCGCCTGCCAATCAAAGCTGGCTCGCTCCATTCTCAAAGGCTGCAAAACGGCTTCTGCCATGTAATCCGCAAAGGGCTGGTTAGTCAGCTCCTCGATCAGGAGCTGTAAAACAGTGTAGCCACCACCAGAATACAGCCAATTTTTCCCTGGCTCTCTGGTAACTTCTACACCGCGTGGCTTACCCGATGCCACATCCTGGGCCAACGTCAACGATTCTTCAAGTGTTTGGACTTGTTCATCTGATAGAAACCCCCTGTAGCCAAAAAGATCATTTAATCCAGCGGTGTGACTCAATAGATGCCTAGCAGTTACTTTGTTACTATACTCACCCTCTGGAAACTGCCAGCGTGTTAAGTAGCCATTTACAGGCTTGTCCAAATCGAGCCTGCCGTCTTCTACCAGTCTCATCACTCCCCACGCTGTTATAAGCTTACTGACAGATGCAAGTTGATAAAGCGTCCGGTTTAACTTAACAGGCGATTGCGTATCTATATTTGCGGTGCCAAATTGTTGTGTTGCAGCAACTTTGCCGTCTTGCAGCAAAATTAGCGCAGCGCTACCTAAATCTGAATTAGTTGCATGCCTGAGTTTTTGAACCAGATGGTTTTGGATAGCCACTAAATTTCCTGGATGTACTGGTGGACGTGCCCACCAAAATGCTTCAACGAGAACAATAGAAATGACTGAAATCGACCAAAGTGTAATCAAACCGATCTTGGTCATAATATTTAGATATGCCCCTACAGAAAGTGCTTGCCAAAAGGTGTTGGATGGTCATTTTAGCGATGACTCATGAGCCATCAAACTGTCCACGTCTCAAAACAAGACCCACTGCCGCAAAGTCTTCATTGCCGACAAGCTGACCTTCTACACGCTTTATAATCTTAAAGCCTGTTGAAAGATAAAGCTCTAGAGCAGGTGTATTGCCTTCAAGCAGTTCAATTGTCATGGTTGGTGCTGAGTTCTCAACAGCATGTTGAACCAACGCTCGTCCAACCCCTCTTCTATAAAATTGAGGATCAACATAAAGCCAAGTGAGTTCTTCATCACTGTAAGCAACAAATCCTTGCACAACATTATCCACTTCTGCGACAAAAAGTTTGGCATCGAACAGCCCTTCGTCGTCAGCCGTTTGTACAAGCGTAAGAAACGCATCTGTCCCGACAGTTAAACCTAGTTCATCAAGACGTGAGGCATCATGTATTTCGCATAGTCTAGGCCAGTCTGTTGATGTATAAGGACGTATGTTTATCATTATCGACTCCTTAGAAAGTAGCGCGTTAACCATGCAAAATTGTTCTCGTGCATAAAATGCCGTATCACCAATAATGCCAATAGCAGCCGCTCCATAAAAGGATTGAACAGCATTACTACGAGTGTAGTAGCAAGGGTGTAGATAGTGATCATGACTTTAAAGCTATGAACATGCTGATTAGCAATCACCGCAGCAATAGGCATCTCAAAAAACATTTAGCCTGCCACTGTGGCGACAACAGAACCTACACAAACTCCAACAGCATATATGAGCATCCATTCGAAAAAAGTCACTGCTCTCCGGCGTAAGAAAAAGTCGAAGACGGCCATTCTGGCTTAGCTTATCAAGAATGCTGACAGATTTGAGTTAGCCAATGCCCAAAATGCATTAGGACATTGGCTATATTTTATTTTCTATTCTCCTTCAGTAGAATCTCTTTCAGTAGAGCTTGAATCCACGATCTGGGACGCAGCAATCAGCAATCCTAAACCTGGGAAAAGCAGCAAGAATCCATATTTCAGTCGCTCTATTGACGATGAGAGAATCTGTTTTATTGCTTTATCGCTAACAACAGCTTTCTCTAAAACAGGGGGAGATTCAGCACTGGTGCGGTTTCCAATAACGGTGATTTCATCACCTGCTCTAATAAGAGATTCTTTCACCTTGAGACCCGCTTGGAATCCTAATACCCCAGTGGAGATATTTCTATCGTGAAGAGCTAAAAGTGTGTGCGGCTGCTTAAAATGAAAGTGTCAGGATTGAGTAGCCAAAGATTCGGCTCAGCCATCGGCTGGTAGGGCATCGTCAAGTTAAGCTCGATTGGCCAATTTTAGAACAGTTTTATTGAGTGAGTGTTATCGGATCGGCCTATGCGATCGCATAGACCCCTGTGAGCGACCGCCAACTTTCGATCCGCTGGCGCATCGTTTCTCTGTATTCTGAAGCCGTCTGTTTGTGTTGATGAGGATGGAAATGACCGCGTATCGGCTCAAAGGCGGATAGAAAACGCTGTGCCTGGCCCATCGATTTGAATCGACCCATTCGCCGCTCTCTGACTCGGGTCGGTCGATGTGAGTTCTCAATCGACCATCCACAATACCCATATGAGATCGTCCGTTGAGGGTCGACCGATGATAGGAATTGAGGGCTTGCTTAATCTGGTCAAAGTGGCTAAAAAGATAAAAGCAAATCTAGCGCCCATCACCGAGGACCTTCGATTATGTCACTCAGAGTTATCCCCCCCCGGCTATAAGCAGCCCACCAGCCCAGTTGTGGCATCAGCTGCCGCCGGCCAACCGGAAGCAATTACTTTGGCTTCTGAGCCAGCTACTCGAAAGTCAGTGGAAGTCCCATCTCAAGGAGGGACAGGATCATGACTGACCGAGCATGCGCTCCCGAATGGTCCCTCCCCCCAGAGAAGCTCACCCCTGAGCATCTAGGTCGCCTCGCTGTCGTCTATGTGCGACAGTCGACGCTTCAACAAGTGGTAGACCATCAGGAATCGACTCGAATTCAATATGGTTTAGTCAATCGGGCCGCCGCCTGGGGCTGGTCTGCTGACAGGATTATGGTGATTGACGAGGATCAAGGCAAATCAGGGGCCAGTGCAGAAGAGCGCAGTGGGTTTCAACGACTGGTTACAGAAGTCGGCCTTAACCATGTGGGGTTAATTCTGGGCGTTGACATGTCCCGTCTTGCTCGCTGCTCAAAAGACTGGCATCAACTGCTCGAGATTTGTGCGTTGTTTGGTACAGCCATCGCGGACTTAGACGGAATCTACAACCCCAGTGACTATAACGACAGATTGTTGTTAGGGCTCAAAGGTACGATGAGTGAAGCAGAGTTGCACTTGATTAAACAGCGCATGATGCAAGGGCGGCTGAGCAAAGCTCGGCGAGGCGAGCTGAGCTTTGCCTTACCCAGTGGGTATGTACGACATCCCTCAGGAGAAGTCACCTTTGACCCAGATGAGCAAGCGCAACGGGTGATTCGATTAATGTTCCGAAAATTTGAACAACTCGGCAGTCTCAACAGCGTATTGCACTACTTCATCGACCACGATATCCGTCTGGGTATACGCTCACGTACAGGTAGCAACAAAGGAGAGCTAGAGTGGCGACGTCCCAACAAAGCAACGCTTTCATGCATCTTGAAAAACCCTACTTATGCCGGTGCCTACGCCTATGGCCGTCGAAAACAAGACCCACGGCGTCAGAAATCAGGTTGTTCGGCCTATGGCCGAACAGCTTTTCACCCGCCTGATTGTGCAGTACTGATCAAAGACCATTGGCCTGCTTATATTTCTTGGCAACAATATGAATGGAACCTGGCTCAACTAAGGTCTAACCGGTCCCGAGCCAATCAGCCGGGAGCCGTACGTCACGGCCCGGCATTATTGGCTGGGTTATTACACTGTGGCAAGTGTGGCCGCCGCTTATCCGTTAACTATTTGGGGCGAGGGCTTCACCATAGTTACGTATGTTGCTACTTGGCTGTTCACTATGGTGAGCCCGTCTGCCAAAGGATTGGCGGGACTGCCCTAGACCGATTTGTCAGCCAGCAAGTCCTGATGGCGCTCCAGCCGGCTGCGTTAGAGTTATCTTTGAGCGCAGCTGCTCACTTAGAACAAGAACAAAAAGAATTGGAAGGATGGTGGCAAACTCGCTTGGAGCGGGCTGAGTTCGAGGCTCAACGTGCCGCTCGCCACTACCAACTGGTGGAACCCGAAAACCGATTGGTCGCTCGTCAACTAGCGAAAGAGTGGGAGAATAAACTCCTCGCCCAGAAACAGTTAAGCGAGGAATACGACCGCTATGTTCACCAGCAAACGAAGTCCCTATCTGAGTCAGAGCGGCAGGAAATTTGTCAGTTAGCCAGCGATATTCCAGCGCTCTGGTCAGCTCCAACAACAACAAATTCTCAACGCAAAGAATTGATTCGACAAGTCGTTAACCGGGTGGTTCTTGAGGTCGAAAACAACAGTGAACAGGTGAGTCTGACCATTGAATGGGCGGGCGGTAGTTCCACTCCACTCAGAATGACACGTGACGTGTTCAAATACGAGCAACTCAGTTTCTATCCTCAGCTCTGTCAAAAGCTGAGGGCTTTAGTAGCGGCTGACGTCGATCTAGAGAGCATTGCCGAACAGCTGACTCAAGCGGGGTACCATCCACCCAAACAAACGCAGCAGTTTAGTCCTCTGAGTGTGCGTCGACTAATCGATCGGCTAGGATTAGTCTAACGCTCTTCACCGACTCATTCTCATGAGAAGTTAGCGCCCGGGGAATGATGGCTACCAGCGCTAGCGCGCAAACTGGATATCCCGAGAGGAACGATGGGTCACTGGGCTCGAGCTGGAAAGCTGTCAGCACGAAAGCCATCTAAAGCTCCCTATTGGTGGATTGTTTGGGCTGATGAGGCTGAGTGTGAACGACTCAAACAATTGTATAAAAAACCAAATCAACGCCCGCCCATTCAATGCTGGCTAAAATCAGCTGATGACTTGTCTGCTATGCCTTCCACACCTTAGGGATTGAAATACTGAACGTTATTTAGGAGCTCGACCCATGTCACCTCACCCTAAACGGCCAAAAACAGATAGGGGTATTGAGAATGGTTCATCTCGGCTCGATTATTCAAGCCCTTATGTTGCCTGTGTTCCACACCTTTTAAGATATCTTTCTTCGCAGCACCATAGCTTTTGAGCTTATCGGTGATGATGACTCTGGGTGCAAAGCCTGCGGGTTTGAGCAGTTTTCGGAAAAACTTCTTGGCAGCTGCTTTGTTGCGTCGGCGTTGCATCAAGATATCGAGCACCGTGCCATGCTGGTCAACGGCTCGCCATAAATAGAACTGCTCACCTTTTATCTTGATCACCACTTCGTCGAGATGCCACTTATCACCGGGCTTGGGCCGCTGTTTGCGAATCTGATTGGCATAGCCCTGGGCAAATTTTAGGCACCAGCTTCTGATCGCTTCATAAGTGACCACGATGCCCCGATAAAGCATCATTTTCTCGATGTCACGAAAGCTTAACGGAAAGGTGTAGTACAGCCACACACAGTAGCTGATAATTTCGGCGGGGAAGCGGTGGCCACGATAAGGGTTATTCATGGATGCAGCTTCCCAAAATCAGCGGCTCACAGTCAAATCCAGCCAACTTGACAATGCCGGCGGCGGCTATGCGACCT
>JBCDAG010000421.1:0-5763 GCA_039186165.1 Cyanobacteria bacterium P01_F01_bin.53 | reverse complement strand
CTGTTTAGTCGGTTTTAGCTTGTACTCGTAAGTGAGGGTTAACATGGCTCCATTGTACTATTAAAAGTAGTACAATGGAGCCATTGCTTTTAAGATTGTTCGCTTCCCTCACCCGCTTACACCACCCCCTAAGGCCTGCGGCTATAGGCGGAGTACTAGCGGACACTTGATAGACTATACAATGATGCCAAGGTTTTAGTGAATGGGGCAAAATCCCCTGTTCACTCATTTTTTGTTGCCCCTTTTTATTGCCTCAGCGCCAGCCTTTTTGATGTCCGGATTTCCGCGTATCAAAAGTCTTCCAGCGATGGTTTTAGATCCTCTAGACCTCACTGATTATGTCTGACTATATCCCGCCCGAGCACCCCCCCGAGCAACCGCCTGAACAGCCATCTGAACGGCCAACTGAACAGCCAGAGCAGCCGCACACGTCTCGTCGCTGGGCTGTGAGGCTGTCGCAGGTGGGTGCTGGTGTCGGGATCATGATCGTGCTAGGCGGGATAGCGGGCGCGATTTGGGGCGATCGCATCCTCACAGCCAAAGTCATTCCCCGCATCGAAGCCGAAATTGAGGATATTATCGAGCGTCCGTTTGAGCTGGGTGACATTGAGGGCCTTTCCTTTTGGGGCGTGCGGCTCGGAAAATCTTCTCTGCCAGCGACCGAGACGGATGAGTCTTTTGCGATTGTAGAAGCGGTTCAGGTGGAGGTTGACTTGCGATCGCTCATCTTGGAGCAAACCCTCCGGCCTAAGATTGTTTTAATCCGGCCCGACGTCTCTCTAGCCCAGTCGGAAGATGGCCAATGGCTTGACATCGGATTGCCAGAACCGTCGGGAGATGAGTCACCGATCTCCCTGGAAATTCAGACGATTGAGGTGAAAGCGGCCCAGCTAACGGCATCGACCCTTAGACAAGATATTTCTGAGCAAGATATTGACAATGGGGGCATCGTGCTTCGAGAGCCCATCCAGGCAACGAATACAGATGCCTTCGTCTCATTCTACGGCCCGGAAAACCAGCAGGTTTCGTTTGATCTCTCAGGAGAGATTGAGGAAGGGCGCTTTGAGATAAAGGGCGAGGGGGATTTAGACAAGCGGGCGGTGAATGCCAATGTGCGATCGCAAAAACTACCGACAACGGGCCTCAACCTTCTGCTGCCTAATGACGTCGGCATTCGCTCAGGTCTTTTAGAGAGCAATTTAACCCTAAAAGCAGCCCTCACCGAAGACAACACACTAGACCTAGATGCCGTTGATGTGAGAGGTACCGCTCGCTTGCGGGATGGTGAAGTGCGACTCACAGCGCTTGCAGAACCGATTAGCGATATTCAGAGCAAACTCCGATTTAAAAGGCAACAGGTCACGTTAGAAGATACGGGCTTACAGCTTGGCAACATTGCTCTGGTGGCCTCCGGCGATGCGGACTGGGAAGACGGCTACAATCTGGCCGCGACCATTCCCTCGGTCACACTTGATGAGGTGCAAACGCTGGCTGATGTGGACCTGCCGGTGGAGGTAGACGGCGCGTTTCAGCTAACCACTCAGGTGAGAGGCGACATTGATGAGCCTCGTTTGCGGGGACGGCTGGCAAACCTTCAGCCATTACAGATCGATCGGCTGGGGTTTGAGTCGGCGAGCGCCGATTTTGTTCTCACACCCGATCAATTTGATCTCACCAGGGTTCGCCTTGATCCGCAAGCAGGTGGAACCCTGGTCGCAGAGGGTCAGGTAAAGTTGGCTGATTTAGACAATTTTAGTTTAGACAACTCCAGTTTTGAGCTGACGGCTCAGGCGGATTTACCCGTAGACGCCTTTGCGAATACCTACGGTGTTAGCCTGCCGGAAGAGATTGTTATAGGGGATTTAACCGCAGAGCTAGATGCGGCTGGAACGCTAGCGTCACCGACGGCCTCGGCTCAGTGGCAACTGCCAAACGGCACGTTCCCTGGGCGGGGAGAACTGTTCTTTGCGGATAATGTTGTTTCACTCGACGATACTCGCCTACAGGTAGCCCAGGGTACGGTCAGCGCGGAAGGGCAATGGGAACTGGACGGCGGTAATTGGCAGGCCGCTGCGATCGCCGATCAAATTTCAGTGGATACCCTTGCTCAAACCTATGGCATCACCCTCCCGCAAGATGTCGTGGCGGGCGATCTTGCCGCGCAGGTAGAGGCTGGAGGCATCCTGGCAGTAGGAGAATCAGGGGCATCCGGAGAATCAGCCCTGGCTTCTGCAAACGCAGTCACTCAATGGCAGCTCTCTAATTCAACGTTCCCTGGCCAGGGGGAGATTACCCTGGCGAATAATGTTGTTGCGCTGGATAACACGCAGCTAACGGTTGCCGACTGCACGGTGGAGGCAGACGCCCTTTTACAACTCGCCAATCTCGATTGGCAGGCGAGTGTGGTCACCGCACAAGTACCCGTTGAACAATTTACGACCCAGGCCGAAGGGCTCTTGAGTGCGGATATTGATGCGGCAGGGAATCTGGGCGAACTTGATTTAGCAGATATTCAGGCTGGCGGATCGGCAGCGATCGCAAATGTCCTTATCCGCTTGCCCCAAACCAATGAGCCCCTGCTAGAGCGTGGCCTGTGGACCACTGCATTTGAGTGGCAGGGCGATCGCATTTCCGTTGCCGAGTTCTTGGCCCCCGGCGTTCAGGCCAATGGCAGCATTGGCGTAGACCTCAGCCAAAGCATCCCCATCAGCGGCTTTGATTTGGACGTCGCGCTCCAGTCCGTAGATTTAAGCCCGTTCAACAGCTTTGCACCCTCTACCATCGCAGACTACGCCCAGGTCGCAGGGCTCGCTAGCTTTGACGGACAGCTCACGGGAACGCTCAATAATCCCGAGGCCGTCGGTGCCGCTCAGCTGGAAAACTTTGGCTTAAACGATCTGTTGTTTGAGCCGTTATCAGGCCCGGTGGCTGTTTCTCTCGCAGACGGGGGTCGGGTGGACTTGCAAGGGGAACAGGATCTAATTCAGCTGACGCTGAGTGAGGATGCCTGGCCAACGGCCTTTGAAGTGCGCAATCAAGACTTTGTTGCCCAGGGTTACGGAAAAGATCGGCAGCTCCATGCGGACATTCTTCAGCTGCCGCTGGGCGATTTAAACATTCGTCCTCCAGCAACTTCCGCATTGAGATCAACTTTTGGAAGCGTAGAAGGTGTATTAACAGCAAGCGTAGACGCGGATTTAAAAGACTTTTCCAATCCTGCCCTCGAAGCTGAACTTACAGTGACTGAGCCCGCCCTAGCTCCGCTGGAAGCTGAGGTCATCACCGCAAACCTTCGCTACCGTGACAACACCGCCACCTTAGAACAAAGCGAACTCCGCTTTGACGATAGCCGATACCTGCTCACGGGCAGCGCCAGCATTTCGCCCGAGCTTCAGTACGAAGGCACCCTTACTATTCCAGAAGGTCGGATCGAAGACTTGGCCGCCATTGTTGAAAAACTGGACCTCAGTGCTTTTGGCGGCGATGAAGAACCCACCCCCTTCGGCTCAGCTGAGGACTTGGCCACGCAGCCGGTTAGCCTCGTGGCCGCAAATTTATTAGACCAACTAGACAGCTTTGTTGCCTTTGTCGAGGCACAGCCCGAGGAAACTAACGAGTTGGGTGATTTTGTTATCCCACCGTTGGATAATCTGGCGGGCGAGTTTAGCGGCAGTATTGAGGTGGCCGCAAAATCACCTGCCCTGGCAGATCTCACCGCCGACTTTAATCTTCAGGGGGATAGTTGGACCTGGGGAACCTATTCGCCTGCTAATAACTTTGCCATTAGCGGCGAGATTGGCGATATGACGGTGGCGCTGGATGAGGCCACTATCAATGCGGGAGAGACTGCCATTGACCTCTCGGGCCGTGGAAATTTGGACCGGTTGGAGGGTGATCTCAGTATTGATAATTTGCCGGTGGCGCTGGTGGAATCGGTGTATGCGCTGCCACTCAGTGTGGCGGGCGAGCTGGATGTGACCACAACCTTTGACGGGAGCTTGGCAAAGCCAGTGATTAAGGGCGAAGCGGCGATTGCCAATACGCAAATTAATGAGTATCTCTTTGACCGGGTGACTGCGGACTTTAGCTATCGGAATGCGCAGCTTGAGTTGGCCAGTGAAGTGGCGATCGCACCTGACGACAAACCCATCACCGTGGAGGGTAATCTCCTATATGCCCTACCCTTTATGACGGTGCAACCCCCAAACGACCAAATCGACATCACCGCTGTTGTGCCCAGCGATAGCTTCGACTTTATCAATGCGTTAACAGACGATCAGGTCCGGTGGGAAGGCGGGACAGGCAATGTTGAAGTCAATATCAATGGCACCTTACAACAACCGGTTGTCGTTGGACAGGCGAGCTTTAGGGAGGGGATTATCAGCAGCGCCCGGTTAAATGATGCGGTGACCAATATCAACGGAGATATTCAGTTTGATCTTGACCAGGTTAATATTCAACAGCTGCAAGCCAACATAAACAATGGGCAGATGAATGTGTCTGGAGGGCTACCGCTACTGCGCTCTGGTCAATCGGTGTTGACATCGATGTTGTCACCAGTGTCGTCATCGGCGGCGTCAAAGGCACTCAATGTTGTTCAGGCCGAGCCAGTTGTTCAAGCCGAGCCATCACCAAACAACAATAATGGCATCAATGACGGTGATGGATTAGTCATTTCCTTAAGCGAGCTACCGGTTAACTACGAAGGCCTCTTACAAGCTGTGTTCGATGGTCGCATTTTTATCACGGGTGCTGTGTTAGAGCCCACGGTGAGCGGTGATGTCGAAATTGACAATGGCCTTATCAAGGCCAATCAGCTGCTGAGCCAGGCGGGTTCGATTCGCCTTCCCAATGAAGACGAGATAGAAGACATCCAAGAGATCAGTCCTTATCGCGTGGCATACTTAGGCGCTGAAGTACTGGATTTACCAGAAGCTGAGGTGCCAGAAGGCTTTTTAGATAAGCTCACGGTGCAAAACTTTGGCGTCACCTTTGGCGATCGCCTGTCGATCGCAGGACAGCCTTTTTACAATCTCAGTGCCTTGGGTGATTTGAGGGTGAATGGCCCCCTCAGCAACCTCCAGCCTGATGGGACGATCGCGCTTAAGTCAGGCTGGATAAATCTGTTTTCAACGCAGTTCCGGCTAGATGCAAACGCGCCTAATACGGCCACCTTCACACCTGAGGCGGGCTTAAATCCCTATGTGGATGTGGTGATGAACGCTAGAGTGCAGAACAGCGACGTGACCCCAGCTCCACCCCCAACCGGTGGCTTTGCCAGTGCAGAAACCACGATTAACCCCGGCATTGAGACCATTGGCGCGGTTGAATTCATAGAGGTGCAGGCGATCGCCCAAGGCCCAGCCAGCGA
Source organism: Cyanobacteria bacterium P01_F01_bin.53 (assembly GCA_039186165.1). Classification (GTDB taxonomy): domain Bacteria; phylum Cyanobacteriota; class Cyanobacteriia; order Phormidesmidales; family Phormidesmidaceae; genus Phormidesmis. The sequence continues at coordinate 392 of JBCDAG010000421.1, read as the reverse complement.
GCTGAGCGACAACCTCACCCTCACCAGCAGTGACTCGCGCAGCGAGGGCGAGCTGCTGGCACTCCTCGGCAGCAACGTATTTTCAGGCCTGACGACGGCTTCCTACACCCAGTTTGCAGAGTATTTGGGGGCGGGCAGCTTGGCGAGCATCGGCGACAACATTGCCGATGCGGTGGGGCTGCGGTCCTTTAGCGTATTTCCCACAACTGATACCTCACCGGATAGTTCGGTGGGTATCGGCCTGGGCATACAGGCCACGGCGGCCATTGGCGAGCGCTTTGAGGTCAATGTTCTAGAGATTCTCAATAGTAACAATCCCCCTCAGCTGGGCCTACAGTACCGCTTTACTGACGAGCTTAATCTGCGAGGCTCATCCAATGTGGATGACACTG
>JBCDAG010000420.1:0-5814 GCA_039186165.1 Cyanobacteria bacterium P01_F01_bin.53 | reverse complement strand
GTGGAGAGAACCCGCCGAACTATTTCGAGGTGTTAATCACCGCAGCCGACCAGCCTTCACCATTGGATGCTTTGGGTCACTCAGAATCTCTCAATACTCTTCAGCAGAATCAGATCCAAGCAGAAAAATCTTCAACAGAAGAAATAGATTTCAGGCAACAACTGCTCACGGCCTCTGCCAGTCAGGCTCAGGTGATGTTGCAAGACCGTCTGGTCAGTGGTGTCGCCAAGATGTTGGGGCTCGTCAGTATTGGGGACTTGGATCCCAGTCAACCGTTAGAGCTTTATGGTCTGGATTCGCTTATGACCATAGAACTGCGTAATTGGTTGCTAAAGGTCATGCAGGTGGATGTCCCCATTATCAAATTAGTGAAGTCAATGACCATTGATGATTTAAGCCAATTGCTGTGGCAAAGCCTGACTACGGAGCAACCGAACACCCAGACACCTCCACCAGACCAAGCTCCGCCATCTCAACAGCCACCTCGGCCCGAGTCGATCTCCTCAATACATGATCAATCATTTGCCTTAGCCAACCCAGAATCAACCCTAGCAGAAACAACTGAGGGCAAGGTAGATAATAACAGTAATGTTCAAACTAGCATTCATTCCTATCCACTTAATCCCTCCCAACTCCTTTTCTGTTACGGTACAGACACTTCAAATTCAAATTCAACTTTAGAAGTACGCTTGCGTTTGAATGTAGAGATCGCTATAGATAGCATATTTGATGCTTGCAAACGCATTATTGAGCGATATGACACCCTCACCACCCTCCTGGGTTCAAATCAGCTCCAGACAAAAGGTCGAAGTGTTTTGCCTGGTATTACTGTACCTGTCGTTCGATACTCCCCTCACCTAAAAGAAGCAGACATTCAAAGTCACTTTAAGGACTTTACCCGTGTCCCTTTTGATCGCGCATGTGGTCCCCTCATACGTTTTCAAGTGAGTCAAATTAATCAGAATGATCGGGAGTTGTGGATTGTAGTTGACCATATTGCCACTGACGCGTATAGCATGGCAATCTTAATGAGAGAACTTGATGTAATGCTCTCGGGAGAATCATTGACGGAACCCAAGTCTTACTATGGCTCTGCTCTGACAGGCTGGACAAATGCTTCAAATATTAAATTTTGGCGAGGCTATCTGAAAAAAACGCCCCTCCTTAAGGTTCCTCCACTTCGCCCAGTTCAACTAGAGGGCAGAGCTAGCCAACCTATTCCCCAGGAAATACTTACTCAGCTGCAACTTCAATATAAGGGCGCTATAGAGCTAAAAGCCACCATCATTGCTGCCACCGCCAGTGCTATTGCAAATGTTACCAATCAGTCCGCACTTACAGTTGGGGTGCCTACACACGACAGGACTCAGGAAACAACAGAAATATTTGGGCCTTTCTTTCGAAATGATTTCATCGTTTTACGCCAAATTATGCCTGAAATTGACCACTTATTAGATGTAGTAAAACACGAAATCAAGATCACCCAGCCCCATCAACAAGTTCCTGATTTCATTAAGTTCTGGTTAATGCAGCAAAGCCATATTCCAGTGGGTTGGCGTTGGGTTCCAGGCGCACTGGCCAATCTCTCTGGTCTACAGCAGAAGGCTCAATGTTTAGGACATCCACTCGGTCAGGCCTTTGCAGAATTCACTGCTGGCGGTATCTTACGAAGAGTGCTCAAGAATGTAGGTGGCAACAATACTCTAGTAATTGTCAATATCTTGCCTTCATTTGTAGATCCTAAAGTAGTATTGTTCAGAAACTCTCGCTATATTCCATCCTTCGTAAATTCAACGGTCGCAGATTCAAGACTCATGTGTTGGTTCACACGAGATAGTCAAAATCAACCCACTGTTTTTCTGGAAGGAGGCGTGGAGTTCTCAACCCGAAAGGAGATCGCAGCTCATATCACCACAAATCTAACAAACTTGCTTTCCATACCTGCCCGCTAAATCCGTTCTGAGTAAAGAGAAAGACAATGTACCTCACTTCTTTGACGCCTATCACAGAATTCACCACAGTCAGCCAAGCCATTTGCCAGAGCGCCCTCGACCATGGTTCAGAGCTAGCGCTATGCCAACGGAATACGGGGCTCTTAGAGATCTCTTATCCGGACCTACCAGAGCGGGTTAACCAGGTCGCCAAAATTTTAAAGGCCCAAGGCGTTGTCCCTGGCGAACGCGTTATCTTACTCAGCGAGAATTCCATTGAGTGGGTACTAAGCCTATTGGCAATTTTTCATTGCCAGGCAACTGCGGTCCCCCTAGATCCGACGTTGCCAATTCGCGATCTACAGGCTTTGATTACTCGTACCGATGCTTGCGTCCTATTGGTCAGCGCTAAAAGCCTAACTAAGTTACCTGTAGACGTACTTTGCTCTTATCAAGTACTAAATCTCAATCAAGATTGGCGGTTTTGTGCAGGCAGTTTAATCCCCCAGGATATCCAAACTCGCCCCCTTCAAGATGCCGACCCGAATTTGGCACTTATTATCTTTAGTTCAGGCACCTCGGGACAGCCAAAAGGAGTGATGCTAACCCATCAACATCTCCTTCGCAAAATGGCAGCCACCCGAAAAACCACAATCCACACTAAGATGGCCCATCAACGGTGGCTATTGGTCTTGCCCCTCCACCACATTGCGACATTGGTTAGTACCCTAAATCTTCTAGCTAATGGTCATTGTTGTCAACTTACTAATATTCAATCGTCCCAACAGTTATGGGACAACTTTGCCCACTATCAACCGATGTTCACGTTACTTGTACCCCAGCTGTTAAAGGTCATTGGTCTTGAGGCCCAACAGCAGGCTCAAAAACAAAGACAGTTGCAGCAATTTCAATGGTTAACCCGCCTGAATTTAATCTGTCGCGGCGGGGTGAAACTGAACCTGGGCAAGTGGGTCTTCCGTAATCTCCATCAGAAATTAGGTGGGCAGCTAAAGGCCGTTTTCTCCGGCGGTGCGAAGCTAGATGCTGACCTACATAAAATGCTATTGGGGCTGGGACTGAACGTATTGGAGGGGTATGGTCTGAGTGAAACAACGGGGGGCATTACAAACATTCTGCCTGAAAAATTTCGCTTGGGGGCAGTGGGGCAGGCTGACGACGACGCAGAACTTATGATTCACCAACCCGATGCTGACGGTATTGGCGAGATATGGGTTCGAAGTCCCTATGTGATGCAGGGCTATTTCCGAGATGAAGCAGCCACTACAGCAAGTTTACAAAACGGTTGGTTCCATACTGGCGACTTGGGTCGGATTGACAACCAAGGGGTGCTTTATATCACAGGTCGCTGTAAGGAAGTGATTGTGACTGCAGGGGGTAAAAAGGCAACCCCAGAGCAGATCGAAAGTCATTACCAGGCGCTAGCAAATGTCAAGGAATTGGCGGTGGTGGGGGTGCCCCGTCCCGAGGGTACGGAAGATGAAATCCATGCTGCGGTTGTGCTGCTGAATGATGCATCTTTGGAACCAGTTAAGAGTGAAATCAGGCAGCGCTCTGCTGAGCTACCGTATCATCTACAAATCCAGCAGGTTCACCTAGTGGAAAACCTCCCCCGTACTGCCACATTGAAGGTGCAGCGGATTAAGCTGAAACAACAACTGCAGAACGGACAACATTCAAAAGCTGTAACTTATCCCATTGTTGCCCCGCAAACAGAACGTCAAATCTTGATTGCCAAACTCTTTGCTGAAGTTCTTGTCCTGCCAGCTGAGAAAATCGGCATCCACACCAGTTTCTTTGAATTAGGAGGACACTCTTTGCTGGCAACCCAACTGGTTTCACGTTTACGCGAGACCTTTGAGGCTGATGTTGTCCTACAGACTCTATTTGAATCACCTACGGTTGCTGATCTCGATACTGTTCTAGCCAATAAGCCCAAACCAAGATTAACAATTCCGCCTATTGAGGCTATCGAACGAGATCAGACATCCCTGCCCCTTTCCTATGCTCAAGAACGCATGTGGTTTCTCTCTCAACTGGAAGGTGCTGCTGCCACTTATAACATTCCTGGAGCAGTTCGAATTGAGGGTTTTCTAGACATTCCTGCCTTGCAGCAGGCTATTGATGAACTGGTATGTCGCCACGAGAGCCTACGCACAACTTTCCCCATTATCAATGGGTGTGCCGTTCAGTACATTGCTCCCACCTTGCAGATTCCTATAGAAGTACTTGAATCCTCTGCCTTTACAGGTACCCTCTCGGATTGGTTAACCGAAGTTGCCCAAGAGCCTTTTGACTTGAAAACAGGGCCATTACTAAGGATCAAGTTGTTAACCTTGGCTGCAGATGATGCCATAGTGGTGTCTGTGACCATGCATCACATCATCAGTGATGGTTGGTCGATGGCTATCTTCATTCGTGAATTAGGTCGTATTTATGAGGCCTTTCGCCAAGGACAACCCACACCACTTCCCCGTCAAGTAATACAATATGTCGATTACACTCTGTGGCAACGACAGTGGTTGCAGGGGGAGATTCTCGAAGCTCAGCTGAACTATTGGCAAGAAAAGTTGGCCAATCTTCCAGCCCTATTAGACCTTCCGACTGATCATCCCCGCCCTGCCGTGCAAACCTTCCGAGGGCGCACCTACCACATCACGCTGCCGCTGGGCTTAACCGAGCAAGTACAGAGTCTGGCCCAGCAGCAGGGGGTAACTCTGTTTATGACCTTATTGGCCGCGTTTCAACTGCTGCTCTATCGCTACAGTCATCAAAGCGATATTGTAGTGGGCTCTCCGATTGCCAATCGGCAGAAAGCTGAGTTGGAATCGTTGATTGGCTTTTTCGCCAATACGCTGGTGTTGCGCACCCAGTTTGAAGAGAGTGATACGGTTAGTGACCTATTCGCCAAGGTCAGACGGATGACCTTGGGAGCCTACAGTCATCAGGATGTGCCATTTGAGCGGGTGGTGGAAGCATTACAGCCAGAACGGACCCTGGCCCATACGCCATTGTTCCAGGTGATGTTTGTGCTGCAGAATGCACCAATGGCTCCCCTGGAACTCTCGGGAGTTACTCTAACCTCCCTAACCCCAGATACCGTCACGGCCAAGTTTGATGTGACGCTTTCGATGATGGAAACAGAGCAGGGCCTGATGGCGAGTTGGGAGTACAACAGTGACCTGTTTGAGGCGGATACCATAGCTCGAATGGCGGTGCATTTTGAGCAGTTGTTGAGCGCCATGGTGGAGGATATATCGCAACCAGTGGCGACGTTGCCAATGTTGACCGATGCTGAGCGCTATCAGCTGTTAGTGGAGTGGAATGATACCGCTGTTGAGTATCCCCAAGACCAGTGCATTCATAAGCTGTTTGAGGCTCAGGTAGAGCTTACACCGGATGCTGTTGCGGTGGTCTTTGAAGACCAGCAGCTGACCTACGGTGAACTCAATGCCAGGGCCAATCAGTTGGCGCATTATCTCCAAGACCTGGGTGTAGGTCCAGAAGTGTTGGTGGGGCTATGTGTGGAGCGCTCCATTGAGATGGTCGTTGGCTTGCTTGGCATTCTCAAAGCAGGCGGGGCTTATGTGCCTTTGGACCCCAGTTATCCCACTGCACGACTAGAGTTTATGCTCACAGATGCTCAGGTAAAGATACTGCTCACCCAGCAAACTTTGCAAGAGAAGATTGAGAGCTTTGAACCGGAAGGATATCTCATTTGTTTGGATAGCGATTGGTCAACCATTGCTCTGAAGGCAAAACACAATCTTCTGAGTGAGGTAAATGTCGAAAATTTGGCTTATGTTATCTATACCTCGGGTTCCACAGGTATACCAAAGGGCGTTCAAGGCCTACACCAAGGGGT
>JBCDAG010000419.1:0-5817 GCA_039186165.1 Cyanobacteria bacterium P01_F01_bin.53 | reverse complement strand
CTAAAAAGTACTTAGGGCGAGCAAGTGGCATGATTCAGTTATCTCAAGCCCTAGGAAAACTGCTTGCACCCATTTTAGCAGGAATTTTTCTCAGTCTCATACACCTGTCAGGCATTTTCATCTTGGATTTAGTGAGCTTTCTGATCGGACTAACCACACTGCTGCTAGTCCGATTTCCTCATCACAAAGCCACCTCTTCTCATCGGCGGCCTACCACGTCACTATTCGCACAATCTCTTTACGGATTGAACTATCTGAAAGCTCGTAGCGGACTCATGGCTTTATTATTATTTTTGGCCAGTAGCACTTTCTTAGTCGGCATTGTCCAGGTGCTAACCTATCCTCTCGTCCTCTCCTTCGCCTCAGAAGCCCAATTAGGCACCATTATGTCCATTGGCGGTATTGGGATGCTGGTTGGAAGCATCCTCATGAGTACTTGGGGTGGTAACCAACAACAGTATATCCATATGCTGTTTTGCTTTATGCTGCTCACCGGAATTTCCATGATGGTTGCAGGGCTTTATCCGTCAATCCTCTTATTTTCCACTGCAGCTTTTCTGTTTTTTCTAGGCATTCCGTTTATTAACAGTAGCGCGCAAGTTATTTTTCAAAAGAAAGTAGCCCCTGAGTCACAGGGCAGAGTTTTCTCTTTTAACAATACAATCACAGGCGCTTTTCTACCTCTGGCTTACCTCATTGCAGGACCACTAGCCGATGGAGTATTTGAGCCCTTAATGGCCACTCAAGGTCCTCTAGCGGAAAGCCTGGGACAATTGATTGGTACGGGTGCTGGTCGGGGAATTGGTTTAATGTTTATTGTTTTAGGCGGGTTCAATATCCTCGTCACGCTGATTGCCTATCAGTATGCGCCCTTAAGATTAGTAGAAACTAATTTACCAGACGCGTTCGTTTAATCTTTCTCAGAGAGATGCATTCTATCGCAATAAATTAGGGCTGCTTACTATCAATAGACTTGTTGTGAAATTAGGGCAGTAATGTTAGGGCGTGTTTGCAAACTATAACCACAACAGAATAGTGGAGATGGTCACCATTGCTAAATAGTTGATGCCCCGCTTCTCGTAGCGAGCGCCACCCGTCTAAATTGTTTGAGTCGGTTAATCGCCCGCTCTACTCGATTACGCTCTCGGTAAATCGCTTTGTCAAAGGGACCTCGGCGCTGTTGACTGGACTTCCAAGGAGATGTCGAGCGGATACCCAACCGTCTGAGATAGGCTCGGTTGGTTTTGCTGCCATAGGCGCGATCGCCGACGACTCGCTTCGGTCGGTACTTGATGTGGCCGGAAGGGCGTTTCACTTTGCCCGTTTCCATGAGGGGCCGAAAGCTCGGTGAATCATGTGCTTGAACCGGTGTTAGCAAGAAGGCAATCGGCTTTCCGTGGCCTTCAATACGCAGATGGAGTTTGGTGCTGAAGCCACCTCGTGAACGACCTAGGCCTACGGTTAACCTAAGCCGGGGAATCGCTTCACCCGACTCGGCTTAGGTTAACCATAGGCCAAATAGTGGTGGGTGCCCTTACACCATTCCTAAACTCCCACTTTAAGAGTTGATAGTCCACACAGCTCACCTCAACAATTAGTCCCAACCCAAACTTCGTGCGTCTCGTAAAAACTACCTCGTTGCTCCAGTGAAAAGCCGCCCAGCAATGCCGCGATCCACACCTCCACCATCGGCATATTCAACTGGGCCTGAATATCAACCAATCGTTGCGGCACATCTGATTGTCTAGCCGATAGCGCCCTCACCCAGTCCGAGACACTCTCCGAATGAGACACGGCCATTGCCTGCGCTTTTAACTCCTCATCCTCTAAAGTATCGAGCATTTCCAATACAGCAGTCTTCTCCGCTGCGCCAACGAGAGACTCATCGCTCTCTTCAACCTGAGTCGATTCGCCCGTTCGATAAGACCGCTGTACCAAATCCGAAAAATCCAATTCCTGAGTCTGACGGGTCATTCCCTGTAACCAGTCACTACCCATCACCGGACCATCGGCATTGTGGGCATCCTGCCAATCTTCCCAAAGCAAATCAGCTTTCGTCTCACACAGCCCAGCCAACTGCATCAAAATATCGCCAGCCACCCTGAGGTGATCTCGCCGAGGCAACCCGGCAAGATCATCCTCAAACAATGCCCAAATACTCATGAGATCGGCCTGCTCTGGCACTTCATTAGCCTCGTCAATCGCCACTTCTAGATTCAGCTCTAGCTGCCGCAGTACATCAACCATCGCTAACCGTTACCGATTCAAGACGGTCACTAAAAGGACAACCCTCAATCCGACATTCAACCGGCTCTAACCGAATCTCCTCAGCAAAAAAGGTAATCCCAAATCGGGCATTCAAATAACCCATCACTTCTTTTTGTACATACCGCTCAATCTGACGTTTTCGATAACCCGCACAGTGAATCGGTGCGACTTCTAGCACCTTGGAACCATCCTGAAACACACTGGCTGCGATCGCATGAATCGGCGCATCCTTCCGCTTCTCCCGCCATATGTAGAGATTGGCATAGGGCAAAGACTCTTCTGCAACAGGCAGCGAGACTGTCTCGACCTGGATCCCACCGCCTTGATTGCCCACAACTTTCTGCCGATACTCAGCCCGACGCTTTTCGTTCCCCTCTCGCCGTTTCCGGTAATACGTACGCCTGCGATGGCAAAGCTTCTCATCCCAGCAGCCGTCCTTTTTCGGCCCATGTACTTGCCTAGCCTCTTGCGTACTGAGGGTTGCACACTCGATACATTTTTTCTTAGGTTTACGGGGCATCGCTCAAGATCGACAAAACGCCTACGGTGCACAGGGTTAGCATACCCTAATCCAAGACACTCTATTTTTAGCGTAATTTTTAGCGTAATACAGATAAATTTAATTATATGTATTAAGATATTGAGCAGTGGTGAGTGCAACCCTAGCTCTGCTGCTTTCAGCGCTTTCGATTTCTTAAATACCGGGAGCGTTTTCGCAGCGTTCAGCAGTTACTTTTTCTTTTTTTTTGCGATGGCTAAACCTGATCCCATTCCCAAGTTCATTGAGATGAGTCCTGATCAAACCTCAGGTCAGCGTCAGCGTGCGGTGGCGAACCCGAAGGCAGCTTCTGCGGAGATGGACTGGGTAGACTCATTCTTGGCTGACCGTGAACTCAGACCGAATACGAAAAAGGCCTATTCAAGGCAGTTGAGACAGTTTCAGTGCTGGCTAGAATTTAAGCATTGGGCGAACGTCGATGAACATGACCTCAGTCGATACAAGAACTACCTTAAGGAAAAGCCGACGCGGGGTGGGAAATTTGGCCTGTCTGCTGCCAGCATTAACCAAGCGTTAGCAACGATTCAAAGCTTCTTCAAGTGGTTGGCTATCAGGCGTTTTATCAACTTCAATCCAGCGCTGACATTGGAAATGGTGACGCTGGCACCGCCCAAACCCAAAGATTTGGAAGTGGAAACTGTTCAGCAGCTTGCCGACGGTCTTTCTTACCGTGGTCAGCTTAGTGTGAGGGATACGGCCATCCTCGGACTACTTAAGCACGGTCTGAGAGCCACAGAAGTCAGTAAAGCCAATATTGGAGATTTCCGTGACCAGGCGATTCGTATTGAGGATGCCAAATGGGGAAGTGATGGCATTGTGCCACTGGCACCGGATACCTGCCGAGACATTGAAATTTATCTGGGTTGGTGTGTACAGCAGGGTTTAGATACGTCGTCTGGGGAGCCCTTGTTTAGGAGTCAGTCAAACCGGAGTAAGGGACAACGCATTAGCTATCGGGCGATTTATAACCTGGTGAAGGACTTAGGGGCGATCGCGGAAATCGAAGAATCGGTCCATCCTCACCGGCTACGACATACTTTTGGCACTCAGCTCTTGTTAGAAGATGTACCGCCTGAATATGCAAGGAAGCTCATGCGCCTCAAATCCTCACAGACGTTTGAGCGTTATGCCAAACGAGCCGTAGAAAAGAAGGCTGAGGATGTATTTAGGAAAACTATCGAGAACTCTACATCTGGGCTATTCAAACAAAAGAATTAGCGTGAACTACATGAACCCCCTAAACGAAAGACATTAATTAAAAAGATCATGTTCGTAGAGATGAATGAATCCCCTTGAAGCAATGCCACTACCTTGAAGCAACGCACCTTCTGGCTGCTCACTTACCCAAGTCAACAGCCAATCTAGCTGAGCGAATAACTCATCAACCGTTTGAATTTTTCTTCCTTTCAAGTCTTTAATGAGCCCAGGATGATTGAGAGAGAACTTTTTTCCACGGGATAAGCCAACGGTATTGCCTGTGGGCCATAATGTTGCGACGGTATCATCACAGTTGTTGATCCCGTAACCATCTCTGATTTCGATTGTCCAGAGCTGGCCATCTCCTCTTTTAAGGGGCAAGCCAAAGTTTTCTAGGGCAGAACCCCCAGCATTTCTAGGTCTTCATCTGTGTATTTCCAGCTATCTTTTATCTCAAAGCCATGTTTCTGCAGGCAGCTTGCAATTTGGTCATAATCTTTGTGGCTGATATAAGCATCAGAAGCCGCAGACCCAAATACACCAACGAGAAGAGCAGTCAGGCTCAATAGACCGCCTAGCCAAAGCTTCTTCTTTTTCGTTAGTTTGAATAGCATTACTGAACGGAACACCACTCAGACGATAGATAGGCGTAGGATACTCAGCCATCATCGTTGCGAAAGAGCCCAGCTATTGCGCCCTTGAGATGAATTGGAAACAAAGCACGGGAGACGATGGCGCTGAATTAAATCGGAGCCTAACTAAGGTGAGTGTTGCTGTAAATATGAAAGTCCCGGGTTGCCCACCCGAGACTCAAATCAGCCGTGCGGATTGCAGCAGCGTAACTTGTGCTTCTAGCCAAAGAATTTCCAAGCCTTGAGGACGGGAAGCATCTCAAAACCTTTAAAATTCTTGCTTACTGCTCACCTGCGTCTTTAACGGTGGGAGCAGTTCTTTTTTTAGGCTTTTCATTCAGCTAGGTCGTAGCATTGAACGCCTGCTGAATGACCTGAAGCCATTTGATTGAAGTTTGAGTTGTTGGATGTTCATTGCCCAGCGTTTCGACATAGATTTTGTGGGCTTGTTGAATCAAGGATAGGGCTGTCTGATGTCGCTGAGTCTGATGGTAGAGCGTCGCCAAATTTAGCAAACTCATAGCTGTATCAGGGTGCTGATCACCGAATTCAGATCTCCAGATGTCAAGTGCTTCCCGCAGTAATGGCTCCGCTTCTACATGGCGACCCTGGGCACAGTAGAGTGTTGCCAGATTATTGAGACTGCTGGCAGTGTCAGGGTGACGGTCACCGAGTTCGGATTTCCAAATATCAAGTGCTTGACACAAAAGCGTCTCAGCTTCTACATACTGTCCTTGGGAACGATAAATTTCAGCCAAGTTATTAAGACTACTGGCCGTAGAAGGATGACGGTCACCAAATTGGTTTTTTCTGATTTCCAAGGCTTCGCGCAACAGGGGTTCAGCGTCTGCATATCGATGCTGGGAACGGTATAGTGCCGCTAAGTTATTCAGGCTACTAGCGGTAGATGGATGGTTGTCTCCTAGTTCAGATTTCCAAATATCGAGAGCTTCGAGATAAAACGGTTCTGCCTTTGAATACTCACCTTGGGCAAAGTACAGTGCCGCTAGATTATTAAGACTAGGACTTACGCATTGACAAAATAGCAAGCCTGTATGCTGATAAGAGCCCCTTCTTTCTGAGTGATCGCGAGACCATGCGCGAGATATCAAAACCCTCTACAGCCCAGTGCAACAGCACGCTCTACACATTATTTCTGCT
>JBCDAG010000418.1:0-5824 GCA_039186165.1 Cyanobacteria bacterium P01_F01_bin.53 | reverse complement strand
GCAAGTTTTGGCTAGAAGCTCATGCCGAAATCATGCTACATGGACGTTGTCAGTGGGCGGCTGGAACCTGGCAACAATTCTCGCATTCCGTGCTTACCGCTGCTCTATCGTAAACTCCCCCATAGTAGCGGACTGCTCCCATCAGAACCTATGTGATTATGGGATTCTAGTCTCCTAGTTCTGTCCGGAGCATTGCTGGTAAACACACAGATGAATGGTACTTCATAATGGCCTAAATGCCTGATGTGATTAGCTTTTAAGTGAATTTTTAGGATGGGTAAGCGTCACTGTGATCGCCCACCGGATAAATATTTTGCGAAGTCGCCTCCAATACTGGTCAGTCCGTTGACGGATAAAACAAAATTGGTATGTAGTGATCAGCGCATTGCTAATTTCTCCATTGAGTCGCTTCCATCAGGGGACCTATGCGAGCCTGGTGTGCTGCCCACTGCATCTACATTTTCAAGAGAGCCCAGACCATGACAACTCTATTTTTTGGTGTGCCCATTGACTGGCCACAAGCCAATAGTGACCGTGCTTCCTTTGCAGCCATTGGCTTTAAGGAGAGGCTGTACTGCTTAGCCGTGTAGACCGACAACAAGCTACTTAATCAGGTTGAACAACAGGGGCATCAGCCAGAAGTTAGCGTCTACATTTCTCACAGGTCACATGGCTAGAAAAATTGCATTATTGATTGGAGTGGGTGAGTTTGGCACCGGGCTCACACCGTTGCATTGCCCTGAAAATGGGGTCGCAGCAATGCGCACTATTTTGAATGACCCCGAGTTGGGCGCCTTTGATCAGGTCATTACGCTGATAAACCCTGATGTGGGTGAGATGCGATCGCGCATTTGCGAAGTCTTTGCCCAGCTCACCAAGCAAGATTTGGTTTTGTTTTATTTCACTGGGCATGGCATTAAGGACATGACCGGGGATTTTTATCTCACCACCGCCCAAACCCAGCTTTTTGCGAATGGTCGCCCCAATGCAGGCACTGCGGTAGGCGCGGGCTTTCTCAGGCGAGAAATCGGTAATGCCTTAGCCGCGCGTAAGGTGATTATTCTCGACTGTTGTTTTGGGGCAGCCTTTGCCGATGGCTTTCTCACAATGAATGATGGCAGCATTGATCTGGAAGCTCAGCTAGGGGGGAAGGGCTGGTGTGTGATGACCTCTTCTACCTCGGCCCGCTATGCCTTAGAAAAAGAGGGCGAAGATTTATCGGTATACACGCGCTATTTGGTAGAGGGGATTAAAACAGGCGGTGCTGCGCCGGATGGTCAGGATGTGATTTCGGCGGTGAATTTGCATGAGTATGTGGTGGCCCAGGTAAAAGTGGCAGCTCCGGCCATGGAACCGGCGATTTTTAACGGGCAGCAGGGCTACAACATTGTGATTGCCAAGGCCCAGGTGGACAATGCCCAGCGCTATCGTAAGCAGGTGCAAAAGAAGCTAACCCAGGGCACGATTGGTCCGGCGGGAATGGCAGTGTTGGGCCAGTGGCAGCAAAGATTGGGGCTCTCTCCCCAGGAAGCTAAGGCGATTGAAGATGAGATTTTGCAACCGTATCGGGAGCGTCAGCGGCACCTGGCGCTCTACACCCAAGCGTTAGAGGCAGAGAAGGGATATGCCTATCCTTTGAATGCGGGTGCTGTTCAAAACCTGCGAGAATTGCAGACGCTGTTGCGACTGCGCCGTGAAGATGTGCAGCGCATCGAGCGCCAAATTCTAGGGAAAGTGCCGCTCGATGTGGGGCCTATGTCGCACCCTCAGGCAGCCCGATCACATGATTTTGAACAGTCTCCATCGTTCTCTGAGTGCAATATTCATTTGGAATATCCTGTGCCAGAGACAATTCCAGAACGAGTGATAGAACGAGTGCCAAGGCCACTGTCACAGAGAGAATTAAATCCAACGTCAGGGCCAGCTTCAAGGCCCGTGTCAGGGGACCTGCCTTCCCAGCAGTCACTCTCTCCCCAGCCATTCTCTCCAACCGTGTCTACTTACCAGTTTGAAACGGTTAGGGTTAATCGCAAGGGTGAATTAACCAAGTGGATACAGCGAGAAGCAACAACCTTTGTAGAACCATTAGGGAATGATGTTGCGCTGAGGATGGTGCATATTCCGGGTGGCCGTTTTTTGATGGGGGCACCGTTGGGAGAGGAGGGGGCGAGCGAGGGAGAATCTCCTCAACGTGAGGTAACGGTGCCTGATTTTTGGATGGGGACGACGACGATTTCTCGGGCGCAGTGGAATGCATTTTTATCACAACAACAGGGCCCATTGGCGGCCAGAACTGACAGAACTGACAGAGCCAACAGTGTCGATAGAAAGGCCTTAAACCGTCCCATTGAAAATATTTTTTGGACGGATGCGGTGGAGTATTGCCAGTGGCTATCGCAGCGCACGGGGCGAGACTATCAGCTACCCAGCGATGCGCAATGGGAATACGCTTGCCGAGCAGGCACGACGACGCCCTTTTCTTTTGGGGAAACCATCACTTCAGCATTGGTGAACTACAACGGTAACTATGCCTACGGTCAAGGGCCAAGGGGCGGCTATCGCCAACAAACAACTGATGTGGGCAGTTTTCCTTCTAATGCGTTTGGGCTTTATGACATGCATGGCAATGTGTGGGAATGGTGTCTCGATGGCTGGCATGGCTTTCCCAAAGGTGTGAGCACGGCTGAAATGGTGCAACGGCTATCAGGACAACAAAAGGTGTTGCGGGGCGGGTCGTGGTCTTATTTACCGACGAATTGTCGGTCGGCCTATCGGCTCACCTACCCTTTTCACAACAGAATGGATGATATCGGCTTTCGCGTGGTTTGTATGGATCCTAAGCTGTAGGCAATATGGTCAGCTGTAGGCAATATGGTCTGATATCTTGCTGTTTTGATGAAAAATCAAGCACAATCGATTAGTTCGATTGAACAACTGGCCTTTATGGCCTGGCCTTTATCATTAGGCCTTTATCATTAAGGTCTTGATCATCAGGAGCTTTTATAAATGGATACCCTACGGCTGACTGTGGACTGGCGCACTGCAGAGAGTGATACGCCGGAAGCTATGCAGGAGATATTTACCCAATCGCTATTTCAGGATCTGCGACGTTTGGATGCGATCGCAACAGTGGACCGTGTCCCAGACTCAGACGTTCCAGAAGGAGGCATGGGGGCTAAATGGCTATGGAGCGTTCTAACGGCTGAGATTCCAGGGGATGGCATTAAGCTGGCGTTGCAGGAGGTATTTGCGCGGTTGCCGGGGAAGCCGATTGATTTTGTGCTGGAGGTAGATGGCCGAAAAATGGAAGTAAAGGGCGTTCGCCCGGATGATATTGATGAGGTATCAGAAAAGTTAGTGGCAGCGGCGAAAAAATTGAAGGATATGGCGTGATAGAACGTGCTATCTCCCTTTAATTAGCTCATCAATGGTTCCGTAAATTAGTAGGCTATTGCAGTGTCAGGCTTAGATTGCAATATCTTAGTTATACTCTAGACGTTTGATATTCGAACCTTTTTGAAGGACTGAAAATTTAGTGTCAACAGAGACGCTAATGCTGTTTTATGAGTGGTGTTGGCCTGTTCAATACAGGATTCAATGGCCTCTTTGA
Source organism: Cyanobacteria bacterium P01_F01_bin.53 (assembly GCA_039186165.1). GTDB lineage: Bacteria > Cyanobacteriota > Cyanobacteriia > Phormidesmidales > Phormidesmidaceae > Phormidesmis. Next base: position 2,214 of record JBCDAG010000418.1, on the reverse strand, counting down.
AGTCATCGAACTCAGCATAGTACTTGGAATACAAACACTGATTGCGCACGAACTTCCAGAGCCGCTCAATCAAGTTCAAATGGGGTGAATAAGACGGCAGATACAACAGCTCAATGTCGAGCGCTTTCGCCAAACCAAAGACCAGCTGACACTTCTGATATCGAGCATTATCGAGGACCACCGTTATCGGCATCTCTAAATCGAGTGCCTTCAGTTTCAACAACATCCGACAAATGCTTTCGGCGTTGATGTAGCTCTCGTTGGTGACGATTATCACCTCTTTCGTGATGGCATTGACCGCCCCCAGGACATTGAAGCGTTTGCGGCCAGAGGGCGAGGCTATAAAGACCCGAGTGAAGCACCAGAGAAAGCCCAGGTAAGCCCGGTGGACAAAATGGGCAGCATCCATAAAAAAACGGCTCGTTTGACCGCTGCCGCTTCGGCTAACCGAGGCGCTAGCTCGTCTGCTTCGAATTGCTCTTGTTCAGCCATTTTCTCGGGAGTCGCTGCTTTGCCGGGAACATAGCCAACTTTGCGAGGCTTCAGGCCTATGCGTTTGAGAAACGCTTTGATCTGAGTGGGGCTGCGTTTGATGCCAGTGATGCGTTCAATCTCTGCACCTGCTTCGGCTGAGGTGCGCGGAGGATGGACTTCAAAGTGGGCTGTAAGGCTATCGATATGCTGATTCAGGTGACTCGGTTGACCTTTGTAACCAAGCTGTTTGAGCCTGGCGATGCCACCGCTTTCGTATTCTCGTAAGTAGCTCACTAGGGTGGCTTTGCTACGGATGCGGCTCAGGCGGCGAATTTCCTGGTGGGGCAGGCCTTGACTCTTCAGGTAGAGTACTTCCATCTTGCGCTGTACGTGCGGATGAGGGTGATGATAACGCTCGTAGTCAAGCGCGTCTATCTCGGCTTTGCTGAACTCGATACGAATCATAACGGGCTGGGTAGAAAGATAAGACCTAACGCTATTTCAACATCTTCTGTCCATTAGTTCAATCTTTAGCCGTCTGGAGTATACGAGGTTGCCACGCCCTTCTCCCTTTCCCCCTGTCCCCTTCTATATTCCATCGGAACCTGTCAGGATTGGGTAGCCAAAAGAGGTATTCGGTCAATTGATCGGCCAGTGCGATTATCAGTTCGTTCCAACAACCTCACATGGATTGCCCTCACTACCATTCGTCAGATGTCTCGCCGCTCCAACGGAAAACTAATTTGAACTATGCCATGTTTCGTTGCAAGCGCTGCCGCCGAACTTTCAATGAGCGGACGGATACACCTTGCAATTTTATCGGAGTCCCCACAGATATTATCTTCCAGGTACTGTTTTGCCGCGTGTGCTACAAGCCGAGCTGCCGAGATGTGGCCGAGTTCTTTCTGCGTCGAGGATTCTAGTTCACGTATGAAACCGTGCGGTATTGGAGAAGAAAGCTTTCTCCCTCATTTTACAGAGCAGATCCGCACAAAGAGAAAGGGCAAAGTCGGTAAGGTGTGGATGGTAGACGAAACCTTCATTCGGATAAAATGGGTATGGTGCTATCTGTATCGGGACATCGATGACGATGGCAACCCGGTCGATGTCCGCCTCAGCAAGACGCGTGATATGGCCGGAACGAAAACCTTCTTTACTCAAGCCTATCGGCCTGCATGCGGACTCGCCCGAGAAGGTCGCGACCGATGGCTTGGCCTCCTAGCCACGGGCGATTACAGAAGAATTAGGCGAGAACGTTGTGCATGAGGTGCGTCCTTGCACCGTTAATCCTGTGGAGCAGAGTCATCGACGTATCAAGTACCGCTACCGTACGCCCCTGGGATTCGGTTAGTCCAACGCTACCCAACGATTTTGCCGAGCAGTCGATGAGATAGGCAAATTTATTAAGGCTATGATCGCGCACGGCAGAATTCGTAATCTCTAGCTGAGCGCAGAGAGCAAATTATGAAAGGAGTTGAGGAATTGCAAGCTTTACTCCAGGTTGCTTAAGCGAGATGGATATGAGGGCACGATCACATTGATGGAAATGCGACACAAGTTGGCTACTCAATTCTGACAACTTCCTTCAGTGTGTGCAAGTGGCACGGTTCAAAAACAGCTGGTTTTAGGTAACACTTTCATCACAAAATAGACCATCATCAACGATGGCCCAGTTGAATGACTTCGTCAGTGCCTACGCTCTTTGGAACCGCTTAAACCCAAGCAGCTCTAGCCAATGTG
>JBCDAG010000417.1:0-5834 GCA_039186165.1 Cyanobacteria bacterium P01_F01_bin.53 | reverse complement strand
TGCAAACGCCCTTAAGCATCACTTTCAATATAGCTGAACAATATAGCCATCACCGCAAACGCCATCACCGCCAGCATAGGGACGAAAACGGCAGGGAGAAAAGAGGCAGCGTAGTCACCAAACATATTTTAATCTTCCTAAAATGAAACGAAACGATTAACCAATTCAAGGCTCGCATTCTCAGGATCCTACTGCGATCATCCCGATAAAATGACGCAACTATCAAGATTCTTAACAGTTGTGTATGACCTTGTATGGGAACTTATGAGCTATGTTAGAAAAATATTTTTTGTCATGCTCAGCCTGTAGCAAGTAAGCCTCTAGCGAGTAAGTGGCATCTACCGTGTGCCCTTTAGATATGGACAAGTGCTCATACTTTGTTTAGAAAATTATTTTTTATCGCCTTGTCGGTCATTATGTGCCGGTCATATACTTGCGTAGCCAAACATCAAGATTCTTAACAAGATATTAAACGTAATGCATTTAGCTTTAAGCTTCAGAATAGAAATGCTCAACGCATTGCATATCTTGTAGGTTATAAACATGACAGACGCGATTACTCACGGTGGGGATCCTTTTGTTGGAAACCTGGCCACTCCGCTCAACGCTTCGCCTTTTTCGCTAGCATTTATCCGTAATTTGCCTGCCTATCGTTCAGGTCTTTCAGCCAATCGTCGGGGCCTAGAGATTGGTATGGCTCATGGCTATTTTATCTATGGTCCCTTAGCGTTGCTGGGTCCTCTTCGGGACAGCGAGTTTGCTGCGCTCGCGGGTGTAGCTGGGGCTATTGGATTTGTGATTCTATTGACTGTTGCGCTATCGTTGCACGGTTCTGCTCGAACGGGTGATGTGATCGCAACTGTTACAACACCTAATCCTCCTGGTGAATTCGGTACAAAAGAAGGCTGGAGTGATTTTGCAAGTGGGTTCTTCATTGGTGGTTGCGGTGGTGCGTTCTTTGCATACCTCCTTTGCCAAACTCCCCACGTCATTCCATTGCAAAACCTTGCTAGCGCAGTTTGGTCGTCATAGGCTGTTGTTTTTTTAGGGCCGTCAGCTTAGATAGTCCGGAAACAGCATAAATTTTTGGGAGGGGTGCAGTATTATTGCACCTCTTTTTATATTGAAAGCACAAGAGACAAATGTGTCAGTCCTGCTCTAGTCAAGTGAACTCTAGCAAAATATCATCGGCCAGGCGTTTCAAGTTGGTTTCAGTATCTGCCTGGTTGACAATGTCAGCATTGAGTAGGCAAATTGCATCACATTGCCATTAGTGCGATCACTTTAGGTGTGGTCGTACGTTCATTAAAAGTTCGACCACACAGCTTACAGCGAAACATGGTATAGCAGCCCAGTCTGGTTTTCTGGTGCAGCGCCAAAACGCGAGGCAACTGTCATTGGCTGCGAGGAACAGTGAAAGGGTAGTCCACAGACTGACGAATGGCGTTCTCTCGGTTGGCTACTGAGTCCTAAAAATTAGCTCTAGTAACGCACAAAGTAGGCGAAACGAGGTCCATAGAGAGATTAGCAAAATCTCTACACTAAATTAATGCAATAAAGAAGTGAATCTATCTGCTTTCATTTATGCATTATGGGGAGTTATATATTACAAGGGAAATTTCAGCCGTTTACACTTTCTCCTATTTAAGGCAATTTGAAAAATAGAAACGGCTGAAATCTACGGGACTGGCGCGATTCGAACGCGCGACCTAGCGCTTAGGAGGCGCTTGCTCTATCCATCTGAGCCACAGCCCCAAACTGAGCAGACTACACAACTACACCGTGTAAGCCAACCACACAAAATAATATAGCAAGTCCGTCCAGGTTTGAACGTGTAGCTTTACATGCGGCTCTATATGAGAGAAGGCCTTAGGACACACGCCACCGCTCATCCCACGGGCCACCCCCCACTTCCAACCCCGCTAACTGACTAGAAACATTCAGAATCAGGGTTTCATCTCCTCCAGCACCACCACCCAACCCACCACTAGTCGCCACAGCTTTCTCCCACAGCCTCACCTGCAAATCCCCATGGGTCGTATCCCGACATAAAAATTGCAGCCCCTCCTTCGTAGGCACACGCACATAAGCTCCCTCATCCAAAGCACGACCAATCAGCTCCACACGATACTGATAGCTATTAGCCGTCAACCGCCACATACCCCAAGGCTCTACCTCCCAGGTAAACGCGCATTTGGTCGAAATAAATTCATAAAACTGACCCTGGTGATGAATTCCAATCAGGCCCACATCTTCTTGCCAGGCCAGCACCTCCCGCACACCGCCCACCGCCGTAATGCTCAAAGTAGGCTCACCGGAAAAAGCATTGCACTGCATCCAAAACCATTTGGCAGGAAAGGCCCCACCCCAATTTTTTTCCGCATAGGCAGACACATCTTCAAAGGTGTAGCGATCGCCCTGCCAATTTATCCAGCCCGAAGAAAGGCCATGGGCCATCAGCACTTGCCAACCCGGCTCAAAAACGGAGAGATAGGAGAGCCACCCCGCCGTGGCACGCTGCACCGCATCTCCCCAACCAGACACCGGCACCGTGTGATAATCCCACTCAGCCACCACCGTTTTATCCGCGCCTAGCAATCGCCCTTGATGGCGTCGGGCACTTACCTGATAGCCCTCCTGCACTCCTTCCCGAAAAACCTCCGCAGGAAGGGCACGCGCTTCTCCCGCATCACTTGCACTGCGCCAGTGCCCTAATGCCAACTGCTGATGCGACGCCCAAAACTGACTCACATCTGGAAAAGTTCGGCAGTAATAGGTTTCATTCGGCCCCAGAATTTGCGCCGCGCCGCCGCTATGGTCCGTTCCACCCGCTGGATCATCAATGGAATACATGAACGCGAAGGTTTGACCCACATCCGGTAGGGTGAGGCGAAAGTACCAGCCTTCGAAAAAGCGACCGGACTGGCCGCACCAGTGATAGGCGCTGTGTGGGGGTTCGACTACGCTCACCCCCCGATATTGACTGTGGCACTGGCTGAGCGGAGTCGAAGCCAGAGGGGAAAAAGCAGGCATTAAGTTTCTACCCAGCGGGGGACGTAGCGCCAGCCTTGTTTTAGTTCGGCTCGCCACTGGTGGTAGTCAGGCTGTTTTTCTTCCACTAAGGACCAAAATTTAGCGGAGTGATTCATATGGACAGTGTGGCACAGCTCATGTACTAAGACGTAGTGCACAAGGGGGCGAGGTAGAAAGAGGAGTTTGTAGTTCAGGCTGATATCTTTTTGGCTGGAGCAGCTGGCCCAGCGCGTTTTTTGGCCGCGTACGGAGATACGGCGACAAGGAAGATCTAGCTCGTAGCCAAGCTGCCTGAGCCAGGGTGTGAGATCGCGGTGGGCACGGTGGGCGAGCCATTTTCTCAGTACGGCTTGGCAGTGGCGAGGCTGCTCGATGTTACCCTTAAGCGTCAGCCGATTGCCCAAAGACGGCACACAGAGAGTTTTATTCCCGGCACTCGGTTCGTACACCACAGACCATTCGTCTAAAGACTCATCTGTGGCGTGAGCCGTAGGTTCCGAATGCTGCATGGATGTGGACTGCCACCGGAACACGATGGTGGTGGGTTTTTCTACTTGCCAGTCGTCTGAGGTATCTTCGGCAGCACTGAGCAAGCGTGATCGCGTTTTTAAAATCCATGCCTTGCGCTTCTCCATAATTTCGGGCAGCTTAGCACGCTCAAAGCGAGGAGGAATAACCACTTCCACCTCACCCTCCACTGAAATTTTGATAGAAACGTGCTTTGCCCGCTTACTCTCTCGCACCCGATACTCCGGGAGCACAGTCGATGCGATCGCCTGTGGGTCACGCTGAGTTTGGGGAGTCCCTTCTGATGGAAAAAGTTCTAGCTGAGACATAGCGTCATGCAATCGATCGACATCTCGTAAAACAAGATTAGGAAATAGCCTGCAAACAAGGACAAAAGTAGACAAGATATCTCAATTATCGCTGATCACAGTAATCTTGGCTCAGGTCGTCCCCATTCACTGTCTCCATTCAAATTGTCCTGTTCAAGCTAGATTGGAAAAAGCTCTCACAATACGAGAAAATCGCCTGGATCCGTCAATTGTTTTCATCGTCTACTCACAACCGATACCAGCTCACAGCCGATACCCACTTACAGCCTATAAATGCCCCTCTCATTCGAACCAGCCAACTTCAAACGGCCCCGGTCTAGATGGCCCAAGGCCAACGAGCCTTTTGCGTTGGGTCTGATTGTCGGGTGCTTGCTAGGACTTTCAGCTTGCTCACAGCCATTGCCTGCACCAATAGATGCAACGGATAACGCCAAATCAGGCTCGACATCAGACCCTAAAACCGTCACCATTTTGGGCCAGTTCAGTGGCAAACAGCAGGAGCACTTTGAAAAAACGCTCGTCCCTTTTGAAGAAGAGCACGGTATCGACGTCATTTACGAAGCAACAGATAACTTCAGCACGCTGCTGAACATGCGCATTACCTCCTTCGCAGAACCCGACTTGGTGGTCCTGCCGCAGCCTGGACTCATGGCTGACTTAGCCAGAGAAGGTCTCTTGGTGCCGCTCACCGAAGTCATTGACACCAAAGCGCTTAGGCAGTCGTACCCCGATGCTTGGCTGGACCTGGGCAGGGTGGATGATGTGCCCTATGGATTGTGGTATCGGGTATCGGTAAAGAGCTTGGTATGGTACCGGCCCACGGCCTTTGAGGATAAGGGCTACGACATTCCTCGCACCTGGGCAGAGATGATGGCCTTGAGCGATCGCATTGTGGCCGATGGTGGTACGCCCTGGTGCATTGGGCTCGAAAGTGGTGCCGCCAGTGGTTGGCCAGGTACCGACTGGATAGAAGACATCATGCTGCGCACAGCCGGGCCAGAAGCCTACCGTCAGTGGATCAGTCATGAGCTGCCTTTTAACTCACCGATTGTCTTAAATGCCTTTCAAGAATTTGGCAAAATATTGCGAAATCCAAAGTATGTGAGTGGGGGCACGGCCAAGGCGATCGCCACGCCCTACGGAGACTCCATATCCGGAATATTTAGCAACCCACCAGAGTGCTATCTACACCGACAAGCAAACTTTATTTCCGCCTTTTTACCCGAGGACAAGTCTCCCAGAGTAGACTACGACGCCTTTTTACTCCCCGGCATGTCAGAACAGTTTGGCTCCCCCTTACTCGTTGCCGGAGACGCCGTCGCCATGTTCCACAAAACCCCCGAGGCCGAAAAGTTAATGCAGTATTTGGCCTCACCCGAACCCCACATCATTGGGGCCCAACTAGGTGGCTTTATCTCACCACAACAACAAGTCCCGCTAGAAGAGTATCCAGACCTTGTGAGTCAAAACGTCGCTCAAATTTTGGCTGATGCCGACGTCATTCGCTTTGATGCCTCAGATATGATGCCTGGCTTCGTCGGCTCAGATGCATTTTGGGATGGCATGATGGATTTTGCCGCAGGCAAATCGGCAGAAGACATTACCAAAGAGATTGACCGTAACTGGCCGAAGTAAGAAAAAATGCAGCGTGAAGAAGGCGATCGTCGCCCTCACCCTCAATCCCTCTCCCGCAGGCAAGAGAAAACATTCCTAGAAATCATAAGCCACTTTATAACCATCCCCCATAGCAATCCAGCAGCGGCTTGAGCTTAAAATGAGGCGACAAAAGATTTGGGCAGGTGCGATCCCTCGCATCAAATAAACTTGGCTCAATAGTTGTTTCTGGGAGGTTGCACGGCATTGGTCTCACGCGCTAGCGTGACATCAATAGCTGCCTCCATAGCCTCTGATGTTAACGCTTTCGAGCCTCATAGATGACAACAAATGCTACGAAACGGTCCGTCA
>JBCDAG010000416.1:0-5838 GCA_039186165.1 Cyanobacteria bacterium P01_F01_bin.53 | reverse complement strand
TCAATCATGAGTCCTCAGCCTTTTCCAAAGCGCTCTTCATAGAGACCGCGAATCTATAGGTTTACCGGTTCTTTCCACTGCTCTTGTCGGCAGGAAGCATGATTAGCGATAAGTTTTCTAGGATTGAGCCCTAGCGCCTTAGCCATGGTGATTTCTTCCTGGTTAAGACGACATTTCTTCTTGGCTATCGCCCAGACATTTTTAGATTTTGTCTTTTTAGATTTCGCCATACTCACAGAAACAAACATTTGAGGCAATAGGAAAGGAACCCTGGTCTCTCTATCAGGGTAAAACCTTTAACTGAAGACCTGGCGGTTCATTCGGGGGCGGCTCCGCCAGCACCCGAAGCCAAATATTGTGTCCCTGATAAATACCTTCTATCGAGAGCTGGGGACCTTCGGGCTCCGACACTCCGAAATCATGGGTTAGCCACTGGACAGCCGTCACTTGCTCAAACCGAGAGAGTAGAAACTGAATATCCAACGAAAACCCTGAATGGACCAACGCACCATCCTCTGAACCACCCATCAGTTCCACCGGCGTGGGATAGACAATTAATTCCCAGTCTTCGTCGTCCTGGCGGTAGCGAAACCCGAATGGCCCCATCGCGCTGTAAGCTTCTACACTAATACAAACCAAATCGGCGAGTGATTCTAACCACGCGGAGGAGGTCACACTGTTTTTCTCAAGGTTGATTGCGCTTCAAATTATAAAACTGAAAAAGAGCCCCGCAGCGAATTCTTGAAATCACTTCACTGCGAAGTTCAACAGGTATGAGGCAAAGTTGATTGACAGTTAACGCCCATCAGTCTGTCTCGTCTCCTGGCTAAGGTTTTTGCCAGTTAGCCAGGATTAACGCTTCCTTTTTTTCTTTTTCTTTGTTGTCCGTTGAGAACCAAAGCCTGTGGTGGGCTGAGAAGATTTACGACGCTTTGCAGCCAGGACGCCTTGACCAAATTGCTTAAGGTTAGAGCCTTTCGAGACAGCCTTGAGGCTAGCTAGCGCGTCTGGTTCGTCATTTGGTTGAGCCACTTCCTCAACGAGATTAGCCGTCTGCCGAATCGATGCCATCCAGTCTGGTTCCTGATGCCGCAGTTCTTCGGGGGAAAAGTCCGCGGCCGTAGCCAGCCCTAACTCTATTTGCACCCTCGCCCAGCTGCCGCAAAACATTTCATCCATTGGCCCTACTTTATAGGCCTGTTCGATCACATCCACAGATTCGACGGCTTGTAGAGCTAACAACTTAGCGACCAGACTCCCATTCAGTTCTGCCGGTTGTTTCTGATGGCGGGATAATGCCTCGGTTATACACTTGATGCATTCATCGCGATGACCAGAGTGGTGTTCTGCGATTTTTGCTAGACCGGCGGCTGCGGCTGCTTTACTCCAAGCAGAAGGGGCGGCCACTTGGAGATAATCAGTCAACGCTGGGATACAGGCCGGGCCGATCAGACCGAAAACGGTAGGCAGTTCCTCCATAAACCAGTCGCTGTCATCTAGATCTAAAAGATGAACCAGGGGTTGAATCGCAGTCTCTGCTCTCAGTTGGCCTAGCACACGGTAAGCGTGAATCGGAGCATAGCACTCCCTTTCGTCTTCCCAGTCGAGCGCTTCTTCCGAAGCCAATTGGATCAGCTCAGGAATATGTTCATCGGTAAAGCCATAAGCTTCGACATAATCGAACCATTCGGTGCGGCTAATATTTTTCGGCCTCCCGCAGCTCAGCAAGTCGGATACCGGGGGGCAGTAGTCAGTAGAAGGCATATTAGGAGTTGAGCGGCTTTGTTAGATTTTAGAGGAGCATCGGGTGAGCGCAACTTACCACTAGCTTCAGCGTAAGGAAGTTACGGTAAAGTAAAATAGCCTGCCAATCAGTCATAGAAAGGTTTTCATATTCGATATCCTGTTAAAATTCTTCTCTTATATTTATCTGCGGGGCTATCCTCCAACGTATTGACCGGATTGGAGCAATGTAGATAAGCCAAGAGAGCAAAGCGGAACCCACCACCCTAAACATTAGGGTGATCAGCATGAGGCCAACACTGATGGCACAACAACAACCTGCGTTACGAACATCAACCGGCGAGTTCTTTCAACTCATCAGAGTTTACTATCAGGTTTTCAATCCAAAAACAGTCCTCGGGGTCTTCCGTAAACTACGGTGCATGAAGTTTGATCGCTCTCGCAATCGTTGGGTCTGGCTATTTGAGAAAGAAGCCAAAAAACTACGGTTTAGCATGCCTTACAATCAGGTGCCTAGGCAAATGCGGCCCCTGGTCATTGGGGCGTTTTTCTTTCGCAGTGATAATCAAATGCACTTAGACTTACGGTCCTCTGAACGCACAGTTGCGGCCATCGAATTCTTCGACAAACATATCAATCGACGGGCAGCGAAGGTCACCCATCTGCGGATTGTAAATAAGCTATTTGAATCGAGTCAAGACAATGCACAGCAGCTCATAAAACAGTCTCCTGATGCATTCTTTGAACGGGACGATATTGCCCGGCTGGGTGATGATCTAACCGAAAAACTGGAGCAGGTCAAAACAGAACATCAAGATTTTGAAGTCAGACAACAGATGGCTTTAGATTGGATAGAACAGTATGCTCAATCACCGTTACCAGAAGTAGAAGAGATGCCAGCAAATTTTTATGAGGATGGACTGGACGCGCTTGAGGTCAGCTTAAACTTAAGGAAGCTAGAGTTGATAGAACGCTGGCAAGGAAATCAGCAGGCAAACATGCTCGACATCATCAAAAAACTAAACATCGGCTAGATTGTTACTTGCCCACGCCTAAAAACAGTATCTAAATAAGAATCAAAGTCTTAAAATGAGATGAGACTAGAACCGTAAATTTAGGGTAGCAACTTAAAGCGAAACAAAGCGACCAAGAATAGCGGTATCAAATCACACATAGTAAAAAAGCTCCGTGGATTGACACAGAGCCTGTATCGTAACCCTGAGAAAAAGGTCGGGTACGATGTCCCTAACTATACGAGAACGGAGCCTCAAAGTCGCTGATTGTGTCAAAACGCAGACTTTCGCCACCCTGCAATCAATATCAACGCTCACCGGCATACACCGCAGTAGTGTGTATCGTCACCGTCAGGCGATTGCTCGACGCAATCAACATCCAGAATCGAGCTTCTGGGAAAGTGAAGTCGGCTATCAGTGGCTGGTACGTCTGGTGTTCGCACTGGTCTACTACTTCGGAATCAAGCAGGGTGTCGGGGCAGAGAGTCTCTCAGAATTTATCAAGGCCGTTCATCTAAACCCCGTCTAGGTTGAGACCCGTAGTTCTTCCTCCTCGGGTTTGAGGTGAGTCGTCACCCAGAGACGATCACTTAGAGCAATCGGGTCATCATTAGACTTGCCTCTCGAACCGCTCAACTTGAGTAATCAAATGAGCTTCCTGGTCATAGCAGGCGTGATAGGTGACATCCTCACGGAGCCAATGCCATAAGTGTTCAACAGGCATGAAATCGGGACTATAGGCCGGTAACGGTGCAAGGGTAATCTCTAAATCGAGAGCTTCATCTCTAACTGAATGAGCCCGATGGTAAGGCGCGCCATCCCAAACCAACTTAATCGGTGTGTCGGGAAATTCTTCCCGCAACCGATTGAGCATATCGACAGTATTCTCCTGATTACCCGCACTGTAGGGCCAGATTCTGACCTGCGCTAAGTTGTAAAGGTACAGCCCGTAGAAAGACACTTTCCTGAGCCCTGGAGAACTCGAAGAAACCCAAAACCGTTTTCCCCGAATTGACCAGCCATAGCCTTCATCGGTATCGAGATGAATATGGGCTTCATCGACATAGACCAGTAGCGCCCGCTGGTGCAATGCCTCATCGAGTAACCCTTCCAACTGATTGAGATAGGTCGCCCGTTTCTCGCGATTGGCTTTATTCAGAAGTTTACGCGCTTTCTTCCAGGAAAAGCCTAGCTTTTTAAGGACTTTGCGTAAGGTGTCACGAGAGCAATCAATCTCAAAAGTCGTCTTTACCCAAGCCACTAATCGCTTTAGCGTCCAGCGAGGACCCAACGACGTCGATTGACATTGTTGCGGTGGGGTAGCGGCCACCTCTAGACTCTCACGAATAACTGTATCTAACGCTTGCTCGACGGTGACGGGCAAAGGGGGGGATGGCCACCCGTGTGACGATACACTATGGCCTCTAACCCTTTTTCGTTATAGCGATGAACCCAGCCCATGACGGTTTGCGGATTGCGACCACTGTCGAGGCCTACTTGAGTCGCATTCTTACCCCCACAGATTTCATACAGACCCATCAGCCGTTCACGGCTTCGCGGATGCTCGGCAACTAGCGCTAACTGCCTCAACTCCTCTGCACTGTGAGACCATTTCTCCAAATTGACTTTTAGCATTTGAGTTCTGAGGCCGACTGATAATAGATTCCTCTGATGACGCATCTCAGAAACTACTGGTTCCAAGATGGACGGGGTTTAGATACCCATGTGGCTAGCTCCCCGAGTGCGCTACGTCAGCTCAAGGGTCGAGTCACTCAGTCGGTCTCGGACTATGCCGATGCGCAAGCAGAGCACTGTCAACCGAGGGCGGGGGCGGCGGGCATTTGTGTGGGTGCCGATGAAACCTTCTTTGGTCTCCCCGTCCTCGTTCTGATAGAACTATCGAGTGGGTTTATTTTCATTGAAACTGAGTGCGAGAATCGGACCTATCAAACCTGGATGGAACAAGTGCAGAGCTGGCAAGCGCAGCACGGATGGCACTGTCATTATCTAGTTAGCGATGGGGCCAGAGCATTGGTAAAGCTAGCCGTATCAGGCTTAGGCTGTGTCAATGTCGCTGACCTATTCCATGCGCTGCGAGCCTTGAGTCGGCCGCTGGGGCAGGCACTCGCTCGGCGGTTGGCCGCGCTCAAGAAACACCCCGATGAGCGTCAACAACAACAACTCGAACAGGACGATAACACCTATCATCATGCCCTTGAAGCGATTAGCCAAGCTATCCATCCCTTTGCACTCGATAGTTCACGATGGCAAACGGAAAGAGACGTGTTGACACACCTGGCACCGCCTTTGCAACAGCTGTGGGACCTGGCTCATGATTATCGCTCAGAAAAAGCTAAAGCAGCCCTGGACACATTTGAAGACCAGGTTTCATCGTTTGCTCAAGGGATTAACGCTTGGCAGCAATGGGTTGCGCTTGCGCTTGAGGCTGAGACCCCAGAGGACGCTATTCGTCAGTGGGTACGCTCGGGCCTGTTGCCTTGGGTCTACTGGCTACAGCAAGCCGATAAAACCCGACAGCCTGCTCTCAAACACCGCTATCAAAAGGCCGCTAGCGATGCGTTTGACCGGCTCTTTGACCATCCCTTCACCCAACAATTAGCCGATGACCAGCAACAACAATGGGTGCTGTGGTGTCGTGAGTTTTGCGCCAAGTATCAGCGCACGTCTTCTGCCGTTGAGGGGCGCAATGGCTACCTCGCAAAACTCCACCATGCGAGGCGCGGTTTTTCTGAGCAATCACTCAAGGTGCTTACCATCATTCACAATTTCGAATTGATGAGAGACGATGGGACGACCGCTGCTCAGCGGTTATTCAAGCACGAGTTCCCCAACCCTTTTGAGTGGATGCTGGAGAATATTGGCGAGCTACCCATGCCGCGGAAATCTACCAAAGCTCAGCACGCCAAAACCTTATCCCTAGACGGTTTCTCGGCTTAAGTTGGTACCCGTTTATGGCATTATTTCCGGTAAAGTCTATTAGTTAAGAATGCTTTCAATTTGCAATAACAATAGCTGTTTATGAGAAAATTCTAGCTAAAATTCACTTGCCTAATGATTGAGC
>JBCDAG010000415.1:0-5839 GCA_039186165.1 Cyanobacteria bacterium P01_F01_bin.53 | reverse complement strand
GATTGGTTCTTGGGCTGACGTTCTTAACCGTGCCAACCTCGGTATGGAAGTAATGCACGAGCGCAACGCTCACAACTTCCCTCTCGACTTGGCTGCTGGCGAAGCTGCTCCTGTAGCTTTGACTGCTCCTTCCATCAACGCATAGTCATTTGATTATTCCTTGACGGTTCAACTTAATAGTTGAGATGAAAGCCCTTCGCACATCGTGCGGAGGGCTTTTTGCTGTTTGAGAAGCATGAAACAACGGCGATCTGTTTTTCTATATCTCAGCATCTTAGAGGCTTTGATCACGTTTCCCATTGCTTATAGGGAAAACGGTTCGGCTGGAAGACTTGGCGGTACCTTGTAAGAACGGGCGCTGCTTCATATTTGAGCCTCTTGGTAAATTCAAGACTCGTTAGGTTTGAGCTAGGTATTTTGTTGAAACCAAAAGCCCCCTCAGAACATGTCTTAACTGTTCTGAGGGGGCTTTGTTATGTGGTCACTGACCAGAAGACTTACAGAAGTGCGTCTTCTTGGTGAGTTGTGATGGTGCAGTCAGAAGTAGGGTAGGCAACACAAGTAAGTACGAAGCCCTCTTCCATTTGGTCATCTTCTAGGAAAACCTGGTCAGACTGGTCAACGCTACCGGAAACGACCTTGCCTGTGCAGCTGGAGCAGGAGCCTGCGCGGCAGGAAGCGGGCAGGTCGAGGCCAGCATCTTCAGCGGCTTCGATGATGTAGGTATCGTCGGCACAATCAATAGTTTCGTTGATGCCTTCTTCTTCGTTGATAAGCGTGACTTTATAAGTCGCCATTTGAAAATCCTCTCTTAACAATTGAATGTTGTTGTTAACTCTGTGAACAAAGTTAAACTTCCCTAACAGTACACTGATGAGCCCCACGGATGAAACAGTTAGGCTTGGCTGATGAAACCGTTAGGCTTAGCTGATGGGTCTGCTTGTAAGTCTTGAGGGCTTCTTCTCCAACGGTTTTCCCTCGGGGGCTCTTCTTAAGAAAAGACACCTCATAAAAAACAGCGCAGAACGATAAGATTAATAGCTGTTGCTCTTGATGCCCTAGCTCAATCCTTCTAGACCTTATGGCTACTTCTGCTTCCTTGCCCGCAGCCTGCTCTCCTGAAGACATCGCATCAGAAGGGCTGAAGCCCGATGAATATGACGAAATTGTGCGTCGATTGGGCCGTCATCCTAACCGTGCTGAGCTAGGCATGTTTGGGGTGATGTGGTCAGAGCATTGCTGCTACAAAAATTCGCGGCCTTTGCTGAGCCAGTTCCCGACTGAAGGGCCTCGCGTGTTGGTGGGTCCTGGCGAGAATGCCGGGGTGATTGACGTGGGTGACGGTCTGCGAGTAGCGTTTAAGATTGAGTCTCACAATCATCCGTCGGCCATCGAGCCCTTTCAAGGTGCCGCCACGGGCGTTGGTGGAATTTTGCGCGACATTTTTACCATGGGTGCGCGTCCGATTGCGGCGCTGAACTCTCTTCGCTTCGGTACTTTAGAGGATGCTCGCACGCGTCAAATTTTTACGGGTGTGGTCTCTGGCATTGCCCACTATGGCAACTGCTTTGGGGTGCCGACCGTTGGTGGCGAAGTCTTTTTTGACGAAGCCTATAGTGGTAATCCGTTGGTGAATGCGATGGCCATTGGCCTGATGGAAACCGACGAAATTGTGAAATCTGGGGCGGTTGGCGTTGGTAATCCGGTGTTGTATGTGGGGTCGACCACGGGCCGGGATGGGATGGGTGGTGCGAGCTTTGCTAGTGCGGAGCTGAGTGATGAGTCCGAGACGAATCGGCCAGCAGTGCAGGTTGGCGATCCGTTTTTAGAGAAATCTTTGGTGGAAGCGTGTTTAGAGGCCTTTAAAACGGGTGGTGTGGCCGCTGCCCAGGATATGGGGGCTGCGGGCATTACCTGTTCTACAGCGGAGATGGCCGCGAATGGCGGCGTCGGCATTGAGCTAGATCTGGATCTGATCCCTGAGCGGGAGCCGGGGATGCTTCCCTACGAGTATTTGCTCTCGGAGTCACAGGAGAGAATGCTGTTTGTGGCTCATGCGGGACGTGAGCAGGAGCTGATTGATATTTTTCATCGCTGGGGGCTGCATGCGGTGGTGGCCGGTTCGGTGATCGAAGAGCCGATTGTACGCATTTTGTTTGAGGGTGGCGTCGCGGCTGAAATTCCGGCGTTGGCATTGTCAGACGATACGCCGTTGTACAAGCGAGAACTGATGGCCCAGCCGCCTGAGTATGCTCAAACGGCTTGGGCTTGGCAGGAGAGTTTGTTGCCTGCGGCCACCGCTGATGGTGTGGGTGGCAAGTCCTGGAATCAGGTGTTGTTGGACTTGTTGGCAACGCCGACGGTTGCTTCTAAGCGGTGGGTGTACCGACAGTATGACCACCAAGTGCAGAACAATACGGTGATGATGCCGGGTGGGGCCGATGCTGCAGTGATTCGGCTGCGATCGCAAATTGCGCCAGATCCGAAGGCCAATGCTGGCTTGGCGGCCACTGTTGATTGCAATGCGCGCCATGTGTATCTCAATCCCTATGAGGGAGCCATGGCTGCTGTCGCTGAGGCGGCTAGAAACCTGAGCTGTGTCGGTGCAGAGCCTGTTGCGGTGACGGACAATCTCAACTTTGGGAGTCCGGAAAATCCCATCGGGTACTGGCAGTTGGCTGAATCCTGTCGGGGTTTGGCAGAGGGCTGTCGCAAATTCTCGACACCGGTGACAGGGGGGAATGTCTCACTGTATAACGAAACGCTCGATAGTGAAGGGCAGCCTCAGCCGATTTATCCGACGCCCGTTGTGGGGATGGTGGGCCTGATTCCTGACCTGACCAAGGTGTGTGGCCAGGCTTGGCAGACCGAGGGCGATCTCATTTATCTCCTGGGTGTGGGCACCGATAGTGTCAGTACCCAGGGTGTGGGCGATCTCAACGTCACGTTGGGCGGATCTGAATATCTCAAGCTGATTCATCAAACGGTGGCGGGACAA
This sequence comes from Cyanobacteria bacterium P01_F01_bin.53, assembly GCA_039186165.1. GTDB lineage: Bacteria > Cyanobacteriota > Cyanobacteriia > Phormidesmidales > Phormidesmidaceae > Phormidesmis. The sequence goes on along the minus strand of JBCDAG010000415.1, from coordinate 2,841 downwards.
CCTCCAAAAGTGGACGTAGACCTGGAACTTGCCGTCCAGGCGGCCTGTCGCCACGGCATTCGTGAAGGCTGGATTCGCTCAGCCCATGACTGTGCAGAGGGCGGATTGGCGATCGCACTGGCTGAATCCTGCATTGGCGGACAAAAAGGCGCAACGGTTACCCTGCCCCAGGGCTCAGTTCGTTTAGACACCTTGCTTTTTGGTGAAGGAGGTGCGCGTATTGTCGTTTCTGTGGATCCGACCCATCAAGACGAGTGGGAAGCGTATTGTGCAAGTCAATGCCCTAGCCTCCAGTATCTGGGCAATGTAGGTAGTGCGGATGCTGCGCTAACGGTTACATCTGAGGAGACAACGATCTTGATTGCTCAAAGCGTGACAGAGCTGTCCGAACCCTGGGAAAATGCGATTGAAAAAGCCTTGGCTAAAGATGCGGTGTGATGCTGGCATCTTTAAGTAGTCTCTCATGCCTGAATGATTCATTACTTTGGCATGACGTTGGTGAGCTTAGTGGCAGTGCGGTTGGACTGATGAGCTTTGCTATTTAGGGAGATATGAAAACTGTATAAAAAAGCACACAACTAATGCGTAAGCTGAAAAGCATGGCTGGAGAAATGATAGGATTTGAGCATAAAATTAACAAAACATTAAATTTAGGCCAAGCTTCCTTCGCCGTCTCATATTGAGACATTTTCAGCACATGACTATTCCTCAAAGCTAGGATGTTTCTATGGAGAGCCTTCTAAAGTCAGCGTTTTGAGAGGCTGTAACGCTAGACTTGATTGAGGGGGATGTTACGACCTGTTTGTCTTTCTTGTGGCCCTTTAAGCCTCTGGGCGTTAGGGTTTGCGAATGTTTGGTTGGAGTTGTGTTGAGGCAGTCTCTAGAGTCGCAGCGTTCGTACGGGTTGAATTTCGCCTGTGTAGCTTGAATTAATTGGTTTTCGGTCTTTTGAGGGCAGACTACTGCTTGCCGAATTTGTATTGGTTTTCATTGGAGTTTTAATCGAGCATGTCCCAGACCCCTGACTCTGCTGTGAATCTTGAACGTCCTGAGAGTATTGAGAACAATCGGGGTGATTCATCTGTCAGCAGTGTGTTGTCAGATGGTGCCACCGGAGAGGCCGATTGCGCCCGCCCCGATAAGCCTGAAGAAGCCTGTGGTGTTTTCGGGGTTTATTCGCCTGAATCTGATGTGGCGACGTTCACCTATTTTGGCCTTTATGCTTTGCAACATCGGGGGCAAGAGGCTGCTGGTATAGCTTCTTTTGACCATGGCAAGGTGCATCTTCACAAGGAGATGGGACTGGTGTCTCAAGTGTTTAGTGACGATATTCTCAAAGAGATGCCAGGGCAGCTAGCGGTTGGGCACACGCGCTACTCCACAACAGGATCGAGTCATGTTGCCAATGCCCAACCGGCGGTTTTAGCGTCGCGATTGGGTAAGTTTGCGCTCGCGCACAATGGCAATATCGTCAATGTGCGCAGCTTGAGGGAGTCTTTGCTAAAGCGAAAAGCTTACGACATGGTGACGACCTCAGACTCTGAGCTGATTGCGATCGCCCTCATGGAAGCCGTCAATGATGGGGCTGAGTGGGTTGAGGGTGCGATCTCTGCCTTCAAACGCTGTGAAGGTGCATTTAGTCTTGTGATTGGCACCCCAAATGGTATTTTGGCCGCTCGCGATCCCCACGGCATCCGTCCGCTTGTGTTGGGACATATTGGTTCTAGAACACCAGAGAAAGCAGGCGATGGGTATGGTCCATGTAAGTATGTGGTGTCTTCTGAGACCTGCGGGTTAGATATCGTTGGTGCCACCTATCTGCGCGATGTTGCGCCCGGTGAGCTGCTCTGGATAGATGGCAACGGCGTGAAATCTGTTCAATGGGCCGAGAAAGCAGAACGCAAGCTCTGCGTGTTTGAAATGATTTACTTTGCCCGCCCTGATAGCGTTTTCCATAACGAGAGTCTTTACAGCTATCGAAAACGCATTGGTCAGCAATTGGCGAAAGAGTCCCATGTAGACGTGGATTTGGTCATGGCCGTGCCTGACTCGGGCGTCCCTGCTGCCATTGGCTACTCAGAAGCCTCAGGCGTACCCTATGCAGAAGGCCTGATTAAGAACCGTTATGTGGGTCGAACGTTTATTCAGCCCACACAAGCCATGCGAGAAACCGGGATTCGGATGAAGCTCAACCCCATGCGGGATGTGCTTGAAGGCAAGCGAATTTTGATTGTGGATGATTCGATTGTGCGGGGTACGACCAGTCGCAAACTGGTGCAAATGCTATACGCAGCAGGTGCAACAGAAGTGCACATGCGAATTTCTTCGCCGCCTGTGACCCATCCTTGCTTTTATGGCATTGATACCGATAACCAAGATCAGCTGATTGCGGCCACTAAGTCCGTGAAAGAAATTGAGGCTCAGCTGGGTGCAGATTCGTTGGCTTATTTGAGTTGGGAAGGCATGCTAGAAGCGACGAATGTCGATGTCAATAGCTTCTGTTCTGCCTGCTTCACCGGTGACTACCCGATTGATATCCCGATGCAGGTGAAGAGTTCTAAGCTCATGCTCGAAAAGATTCCTGCCAATGTAAGTTAGGCCTGTGAGTTAGGCCGAAAGTTCAAGGCTTTTAGCATCCCGTGTCAGCAGTCGTTTCGCTTTCTGTCAGGTTTATGCCTGGCATGCTAGTGCAGAAATCTGAAAATAGTCCATCAGTATAGATGGGTTTGGCAAGGAGGCTGTAAATTTGGTGGTAGCTCCCCCCTTCCAACCTCTTTTCCAAGTCATGCCAACCCCGAAAGCCGCCGCCATTCACCTTTCAGCACATCAACAGCAATGCCT
>JBCDAG010000414.1:0-5855 GCA_039186165.1 Cyanobacteria bacterium P01_F01_bin.53 | reverse complement strand
GTGAGGCCGGGAGTAATCACCTGAAAAGGCAGGCCACATATCAACTTTTCAGACACAATTTGGGCATACATAAGGTGAGTTGTAGGCCTGATCTGACCATGCCAAGTTTTGGGATAACCATTCCCGTCCGCAATCGAAAAGCTTTTACCACAGCCATTTTGCAGCAGCTAACTGAGCAGATTGCTCAGCAAATAGACGCTCAGACCCTGCAACCTAAGGATATGCAAATCATTGTGGTTGACGATGACTCTAGCGATGGCACCCCTGAGCTGATCGAGCAGCAATTCCCAACGGTTCATCTATTGCGAGGTGATGGCGACCTTTGGTGGACAGGCGCGATCGCCCAAGCCATGGCCTACGCCGCCGACACCCTCAACACTGACTACATCATCTGGCTAAACGACGACATTACCCTCGCCGACAATTTTATAGAACAGGTTGTCCAACACTGCCAACAACCCAGCCAAAAGCTGCTCACTGGCGGAATTATCTGCGCCCAACAGCATCCTGACTGGATCGTCTTCGGCGGCGTCATCGCCAGCCAGCTTATCAACGACACCTGCCAATTCGATCAGCCCGTTCTCAACGTCGATACCCTCAACGGCAACATCGCCATCTTGCCCACCCGCATCATTGCCGACATCGGCCTGCCAGACACTGAGCGCTTTCGCCACTACGGCGGCGACTTCGAATACATCTGCCGCGCCAAGTGCAACGGCTACACCGCTCAGCTATCGAGCCATCTACAGGCCACCACCGAATATCAACCCAGGGACGTCATTCGCTATATGCCCCTATGGATTCAGTGGGCCACTAGCCCAAAACTTGCCGATAAGTGGAGGGTCCTCAAAAGCCTTTCCAGTCGGCGATCGCCCCACAACGTGGAGCACATGGTTAACAGTATCTACCGCGCCCACCCCTCCGTTCCAAAGTGGAAGTACGTCTCCTTTTATTGTCGCAAACTCGTCAAAATCATTGGCAGTGAACTGGTGCCTTGGAAGGTCAGAAAGGAGCGCATTCAGGCGTATTTCCGACGTCAAAACATCCCACCCGATATTGCCGAAGCCGTCCTCAACCAGTCCTAACCACAGCGCATGAAAGTCCTTCACCTCAGCACAGCCGATGCCAATGGGGGCGCAGCCCGAGGCGCTTACTGGATGCATAAGGCACTACAGCAGGCGGGGGTCGATTCCTGGATGCTGGTCGCCGAAAAACACACCAATGACCCCACCGTCATTGGGCCAACGGGCATTACGGGCTCCCAAAAAGTATTTAATGGCATTCGCCAAACGGTTGAATACTGGCCGCTCAAGCGCTACAAAAGCAAAAAAGCGGGTGCCTTTTCCCCAGCGATTTACCCCAGCAAAATTGCGGATCAAGTCGATGCGATCGACCCAGATATTATCAATTTGCACTGGGTGGCAGGGGGGTTGTTGCGCCCCCAGGACTTATTCCAATTTCAGCAGCAGCGATCGCGCCCGCTAGTCTGGACACTGCGGGATATGTGGCCGTTTACCGGCGGCTGTCACTACGCGGGAGACTGCCTCAAATATCAAACAAACTGCGGTGAGTGCCCAGCGTTAGGGTCTACCAAAACTCGTGATTTAGCCCACCAGGGTTGGAAGCGTAAGCAAACGGCCTGGCAAGATCTCAACATCACATTGGCTCCCTTGAGTGAATGGCTGGCCGACTGTGCTCGAAACAGCAAACTCTTTGAACAGCAACAGATTCAAGTCATTGCCAATGCGGTAGATTCAGAGCATTATCGCCCTATTGACAAGGCGATCGCCCGCGATCTTCTCAAGCTGCCTACCGACAAAAAGCTCATCCTTTTCGGTGCCCTTAGTCCCACTGCCGATGCCCGCAAAGGGTTTCGTCTCTTGCGCCAAGCACTTCATCACCTAGCAGAACAACCCGGTCATGAACAGTGTGAGGCCGTTATTTTCGGCACCCATAAACCAGGTAAAGACCTAGACCTTAAATTGCCAACCACCTTCCTGGGGCGTTTGCATGACGACACGATGCTTGCCCTGGCCTATTCTGCCGCAGATGTGATGATTGTTCCCTCCATCCAAGAAGCCTTTGGTAAAACCTCCATTGAAGCGATGGCCTGCGGCACACCCGTCGTAGCCTTTGAAGCAACTGGGCTCAAAGACAGCGTAGTCCATCAGCATAACGGTTACGCTGCCAAGTGTTTCGACACAGCTGATTTGGCCAAGGGGATTCATTGGGTTTTGGAAGATTGGGATCGCCTACAAATCCTTTCAAACAATGCTCGTAAGACCGTCGAAGACCGCTTCACCTTTACCCACCAAGCGGAACAATATCGTCAGCTTTACCAACAGCTACTCTTAAAATCTCAATCTCCTATGGAGATGCTTCCGGCACTAACATAGCTTTCTTTCCTGCATATTTATTTCAATAATTCCAATATTTCAAGGACATCTTTAATGAAAGTTGCAGTCTTCGGCTCTTACAACTATGGAAATTATGGCGATGATCTCATGGGCGTTATGTTTGCCCATAAACTTAAGCAACTCGATGCAGAACCTATTGTTTATCGATTAGATCCTGTCTTTGCCAACACCTACGACGTACAAACAACTGATTCTTTAGATGAGCTACTCTCCAATGCTCGATTTTGCATCATTGGTGGCGGCGGTTTGCTCATTGGGAAAACAAAGCTCAGCAAAATTGATCAAGAAATAGAAGATGACTTTAAAGCCTTCGCGCTAGCCACTCAACAATACAGCTGTCCACTGTACCCACTATCAGTGGGCGGCGATGGACGTGGTGAGAACACACCTTTCCCCAGCGGCAGACGTCTCCTATTTAGCGGTCCGACTTGCCAGCTAACAACTGTTCGCAATAAGTCCGACATTCCACTGATGAAACATCTGGGTAAAGAAGCCGTTTACTATCCAGATGTTTTATGGTCAGCCCCTGACTACTGGAATATGGAAAAACCAAAGCACGATCCAAACGTTCTCAGAATCGGCATAAACCTTGCTGATTCTCGTAAGCACCGTATGTTTGTCTCCTTGCTTTCGCAGCTATCAAAGCTTAAACGACAAAAAATAGAACTCCATCTGATCCGCTCCCACCTAGCGAACTATCCTGTAAATTATGAAATGCTCCCCATACCGGGGCAAAGGAACCTCTTTTCCTATACCTACAGCGATCCTGTGGAAATGCTGGCTTTCCTAGGGTCTTTAGATGTACTGATTTCTCAAAAATTACATTTAGGTTTATCAGCGCTCGCAATGGGAGTGCCCTTTATTTCATATGGAGGCCAAGGAAAAACCCATACCCTGCTCAAATCTATTGGCGCTGAGCAGGCAATTGCATCTACAACCAAATTTGATACGTTTGCACTTGCAGTAACAATTGCAATCAATGGTGTAAAAAATATCCGGAACATATATGACTTCAAAGCTTTGGCGACGCTCTCGAGCGAAAGCCAGCAGCATCTATCCCGATTAGAGACCCTAGTTCAGCAGTATTCGGTTCGCTCTGCGGCTTAGATTCGGTTATCCCTATTGCATTGGCGACTGAAACTCCCACAATAGGCTGTAGACGTCTATACACCTAGAGGAGCTGACGCTAGTATGACAACGGTTTTGGAACAGGGCAATATCAGCATCCATACCGAGAATATTTTCCCCATTATTAAAAAGTGGCTATATTCCGACCATGAAATTTTTATCCGTGAGCTGATCTCAAATGGCGTAGATGCCATCAGCAAGCTGAGTATGCTTTCTCGCTCTGGCGAGTACAGCGGAGAAGCCACCTCAGAAATTACCATTGCGGTTGATAAAGACGCTAAAACGCTGAGCATCAGCGATAGCGGTATCGGCATGACCGCTGATGAAATCAAAAAATACATCAACCAGGTCGCCTTTTCCAGTGCGGAAGAGTTTATCTCCAAGTACAAGGACAATACTGACCAGCAAATCATTGGTCACTTTGGCTTAGGCTTCTATTCCTCCTTTATGGTCGCTGACCGGGTAGATATCGAGACGCTCTCTTGGCAGGAAGGTGCTCAAGCCGTGCACTGGTCCTGTGATGGCAGTACGTCTTTTGAGCTGACTGAGAGCGATCGCGCTGAACGCGGCACCACCATCACCCTCCACCTCAATGACGATGAGCAGGAGTATCTAGAAGAGGCTCGCATCAAGCAGCTGGTAAAAACCTACTGCGACTTCATGCCCGTCCCCATCAAAATGGGTGAGGACGTTCTTAATAAGCAAGAAGCGCTCTGGAAAAAATCCCCCAGCGAACTCACCGACGAAGACTATCTCAACCTCTATCGCTACCTCTACCCCTTCGAAGAGGAGCCTTTGCTATGGGTACACCTCAACACGGACTACCCCTTCGTCGTCAATGGCATCCTCTATTTCCCCAAGCTCAAGCCCGATGTAGAGCTAAATAAGGGCCAGATTAAGCTTTTCTGCAATCAGGTATTTGTCAGCGATAACTGTGAGGAAATTATTCCTAAATTCCTCACGCCACTACGCGGTGTGATTGACAGTACAGATATCCCACTCAACGTATCCCGTAGCTTTTTGCAAGCTGACCGGACCGTTCGCCGAATTGCGGACTATGTGGCCAAAAAAGTAGGCGATCGCCTAAAAGAGCTATATCGCGATGACATTGCCAAGTACATCAGCACTTGGCAAGACCTCGGCACCTTCGTCAAATTCGGCTCTCTCAACGACGATAAATTTAAAAAGCAGGTCCAGGATTACGTCATTTTCCGCTCCACAGCAGATTTGGCAGAAGCCGATAAGCCCAAGGTAGAAGTCCAAACTGAAGGCGACGACGCTTGGTCAGAGGTAGACGACAAGTCCGCCACCGATGCCAACGGCGCCTCCTACACCACCATTAAGGAGTATCTGGAGCGCAACAAAGAAAAACACGAAAACCGCGTTTACTACGCCACTGATGAAGTGTCACAGGCCACCTACATTGGCCTCCTCAAAAATCAGGGCCTTGAAATGCTGTTCATGGACTCCTTCATCGACACCCACTTCGTGTCCTTCTTAGAGCAAGAATACTCAGATGTAAAATTCTCCCGAGTAGACGCCGACCTCGATGACACCCTCATCGACGGGGATAAAGAAAACGAAATCGTCGATGCCAACACCAACAAAACCCGTAGCGAGCAAATCAAAGAGGTCTTTGAAAAGGCCCTAAACCGCCCTCAAATTACCATCCGTACCGAAGCCCTCAAATCATCTGACCAGTCAGCCCCACCGGCTATGGTTCTCGTCCCCGAAGAACTCCGCCGCATGCAAGAAATGAGTGCCTTCCTCCAGCAGCAAGGTGTCCAGTTCCCGGACTCCCATACGCTCCTGGTCAACACCTCCCACCCACTCATTCAAAACGTTGCAAAGCTTGGCCAAAGCGGCATAGTACAGCCTGACGGAGCCCCCTCTCCGTCGGATCAGCTGGCAAACCAAATCTGTGAGCAGGTATATGACCTGGCCCTCATGGCACAGAAGGGCTTTGATGCTGACAGTATGAAGGCCTTTACGGAGCGTTCTACGAATCTGCTCACTCAGTTAACCGAACGCTAAAGATAAGGACCTATCTCAGCAGCCTAAAGCAGGTTGCTTTAAAAAAAGCAGATAAAAAGGCAGGTATTAATCACCTGCCTTTGTCCTTATGACCATAGCTGTCTATAATTAGAGACTCCGTTAGCGTAAAACACCCATGTCTAAAGTTTGTGACCTTACAGGCAAAAAGGCCAACAACGCCTTTTCTGTCTCCCACTCACACCGTCGCACCAAGCGACTCCAAGAAGCCAACCTACAAGACAAGCGCATCTGGTGGCCCCAGGGCAAGCGCTTCGT